>NZ_JAJPWM010000009.1:0-366354 GCF_046549095.1 Streptomyces sp. x-80 | reverse complement strand
GGGGGGGGGGGGGGGGGGGGTGGGGGGGGGGGGGGGGGGGGGGGCGGCCGGCATTTCGATGCCGGCCGCCCCGCCAGGCTGTCCCGTTGGCTCGCCCCTCTCGCTGTTCCGCCAGCCGTTCCGCTTGCGGTCCCGACAGCCGTCCTGTCAGCCGTTTCGCTTGCGGGCCTGTCAGCCGTTCCGCTTGCGGTTCCGACAGCCGTCCTGTCAGCCGTTTCGCTTGCGGGCCTGTCAGCCGTTCCGCTTGCGGGCCTCGATCAGGAACCGGGTCGTATGGGCGACGAAGGAGCCCTCGCGGCGAATCCGCTCATCCAACTCCCGCAGCCGTTCCCGGTATTTACCGACGGTGAACCCGGGGACGATCCAGATCACCTTCCGCAGGAAGTAGATGACGGCGCCGATGTCGAAGAACTCGGTCCGCAGCGACTCCGAGCGCAGATCGACCACGTCCAGACCGACCGCGGCCGCGTCCCGGCGGGCGTCATCGGGATGCCGGTGGCGCCGGACCTCCTCCGGCTGCGGCCCGAGGAAGTACTCGACCAGCTCGAACACGCTGGCCGGGCCGACCTGTTGGGAGAAGTACGTACCGCCGGGCCGCAGCACCCGGGCGATCTCCGACCACCACACGGTCACCGGATGGCGGCTGGTCACCAGGTCGAAGGCCGCGTCCCCGAACGGCAGCGGCGGCTCGTCCGCGTCCACCACCACGGCCACCCCGAGGGGGTGCAGCCGCGCGGTCGCCTTCGCGACGTTCGGCGGCCAGGACTCCGTGGCGACCATCAGCGGCGGCAGCTTCGGCGCCGCCGCGAGCACCTCGCCGCCGCCCGTCTCGATGTCCAGCGCCGCCGAGGCCCGCGCCAGCCGGTCGCTCATGGCCCGGTGGTACCCCCACGAAGGCCGCTCCTCCGTGGCCCGCCCGTCGAGCCAGGAGAAGTCCCAGCCCTCGACCGACACTGCCCCGGCCTCGTCCACCAGTTCCTCAAAACTTCTGGACATACCTTAATTTTCCGGGCAATCGGGTGAATGCGCCAACGCGCGGCCCACCGGACGCCGGGGCCGCGCCGCGCCACCGGATGCCGGGCCGCGGTACCCCGCCGCGGACGCCTACCGCGTCTCGTCCGCCACCGGGAAGGAGAGCTCCGGCCGGTCCCACAGCACCGCCGGGGGATTCGCCGGCACCGTCCCGGTACGCACCGCGCCCACGCTCCGGTAGAAGCCCTCGGACGGCGGATGCGAGACGACCCGTACACCCGACAGCCCGGCCCGCCGCGCCTCATCCAGCATGTGCGCGATCAGGCGGCGGCCGATCCCGGAGCCCTGCGCGTCGTCCGCGACGAACATCAGGTCCAGCTCGGCCCGGTCGAGGAGGAGCGCATAGAACCCGAGCACCCGGCCGCCACCGCCCGCCGCGCCCCCGTCTCCCGGCCCGCCGTCCGCCGCCACGGCCACGAACACCCGGTGCGCCTCGATGTAGTCGGGCCCCACCCGGTACCCGGCCACCATCGAGGCGTAGACCCCCTCGTAGGCGCGGGACGTCCGCACCAGCCGCGTGAGCCGCTTCGCGTCCCCGGCCACGGCCCGCCGGATCACCACCGCATCGCGGCGCAGCCGCGCCGCGCCCGCACCCGTCTTCCTGCCTCTGCCCATCTCCGCGCCCGTCTCCACGCCCGTCGCCGTCGCCGTCTTCACGAGGCCGTCGTCCCGGCCGCCTCCCACGCTGTCACGGCCGGCCGGTGCTCCGGTTCCCGGGTACGGCGGTCGCCTCGTTCCCGCGGCCAGTGCTCCGGTTCCCAGGGCCGGCGGTCACCTCGCCCTCACGGCCAGTGCTCCCGTTCCCAGGACCGACGGTCACCTCGTCCTCACGGCCGGTGCTCCCGTTCCCAGGACCGGCAGTCGCCTCGTCCTCACGGCCGGTGCTCCCATTCCCAGGACCGACGGTCGCCTCGTCCTCACGGCCAGTGCTCCCATTCCCAGGACCGACGGTCACCTCGTCCCCACGGCCGGTGCTCCCGTTCCCAGGACCGGCAGTCGCCTCGTCCCCACGGCCAGTGCTCCCGTTCCCAGGACCGACGGTCACCTCGCCCTCACGGCCGGTAGGTACCTCGCGCCCCGTGACGGGGGGATCCCACGCTGCCACGGCCGACGGGCTGCTACCGCGAGGCCAGCGGTCCCAGCTCACGCGCCAGCGCCACCGTCAGCGCGCGGAAGATCCGTACCTCCGGGTTGGTGTCCGCGGCCCGGGTCGCCAGCACACTGTGCGCGCACGGCGCGTCCAGCACCGGTACGTACACCGTCCCCGGCCAGGGGTAGTAGCGGGCGAAGGACTTCAGCCCGGAGCCCGCGCCGCGCCCCGCCGAGACGCTCGTCAGCACATCGTGCGGGGTCAGCGCGCAGTCGGGCGCGCGCCGCTCCCCGGCGTCGAAGTACAGGTAGTCGGTGAAGGGCCGCGGCGTGTGCCGGGGCAGCCGCAGATACGGCAGATCGATGACGTCCGCGACCCGCACCCCCACCCGCGCCGCGTCCGCGAGCGGTGAGCCCGCCGAGACCGCCACGATCCGCCGCTCGGTCGTCAGCACGTCCACCTCGATGCCGTCGGCCGCCACCGCCGGGCGTACGAACGCCACGTCCACCCGGTTCTCGCGCAGCGCGCTGACGTGCTCGGTGAAGGTCAGCTGCACCAGTCGCAGCGGTACGTCGGGCCGGGCCCGGCGGAAGGCGCTGACGGCCGCCGGGGTCACCTCGGCCGACCCGTGCCCCATCACCCCGACCCGCAGTCCGCGCGCCGCCGCGGCGACCGCCGCCGACGTGGTGTGGGCGGCCTCGGTCACGTCCTCCACGGCGGCGTTCGCGGCGGCCAGCAGCGTACGGGCGTGGGAGACCAGCCGCTGCCCAGCGGCGGTGGGCACCACCGGGCCGTGCCCGCGGTCCAGCAGCCGCGTCCCGAACTCGCGCTCCAGCTGCTGAACGTGCTGGGTGACCGCGGCCGGTGAGAGGAAGAGCCGCGCGGCGGCCCGCCCGAAGTGTTCCTCCTCGACCACCGCCAGGAAGGAGGACAGCCGTCGCAGATCCATACGGCCCACGATAGGCCGCGGCCGGTGAACGGTTCCGGGGCCGTTCACATTTCCTGAACGGGGACGGCGCCCGCGCCCACCCGGCCGTACAACGTCCCTATGAGCACGTCGCCCGCCCGCAGCGCCACGGACGCCCCGACCACATCCGCCGCCCCCACTGCACCTGCCGCATCTCCTATATCCGCCGCATCCGCTATATCTGCCGCATCCGCCATACCCGCGATACCCGCGATACCCACGGTGTCCACGGTGTCCCCGCAACGCCACTGGCTGCGCGCGGGCTGGCTGATGACCGCCTCCGGCTGGAGCGCCAACCAGTTCTCCGCCCTCCTCGGCGCCTACCGCACCGATCTGGGCCTGACCACCGCCACCACCACCGCCCTCTTCGCGGTCTACGTCCTCGGCCTGATTCCGGGCCTCCTCCTGGGCGGCCCGCTCGCCGACCACCGGGGCCGCCGGCCCGTCGTCTTCACCGCCCTCGCCGTCTCCGTCCTCGCGACCTGCCTCCTCATGGCGGGCCCCGCCGCCGCCTGGGCGCTCTGGCCCGGACGCTTCCTCACCGGCCTCGGCGCGGGCGCCCTGCTCACCGCGGGCAGCGTCTGGATCAAGGAACTCTCCACCCCGCCGTACGGCACGGCCGCCACCCCCGGCGCCGCGGCCCGCCGCGCCGGCCTCTTCCTCTCCGCGGGCTTCGCCTCCGGTGGTCTGGCCGCCGCGCTCATCGCCCAGTGGGCCCCACACCCCATGATCACGGCGTACCTGCCCCACCTCGTCCTCGCCGCGGCGGCCGCCCTCTTCGCCGCCCACGCCCCCGAAACGTCCCCGGCCCGCACCGCCGCGCACCCCACCGGGGAATCCGCCGCGGCCCGTACCCCCACCACTCCGGAACCCGCTCCCGCGCACGGTGGTTCCTCCCCCGGTGGCGCCTCCCCCGCCACGGCCTTCCGCCGCCTCGTGGTGCCCGTCGCCCCCTGGGTGTTCGCCGCCCCCACCATCGCCTTCGCCACTCTGCCCGGCCTCGTCGACGCCCACCTGGACGGCTGGCAGACCGTCTACGCCGGCGTCGCCACCGCCGTCACCCCCGGCGTCGGCCTCCTCGTGGCACCGCTCGCCCGCCGCCTCGCCGCACGGCACCGCATCGCCACGGCCGCCGCCGGGCTGGCCGCCGTCGCCCTCGGCCTCCTCGTCGCCGCGCTCGCCGTGGCCCATACCCAGCCCGCCGTCGCCCTCGTCGCCGCGGCGCTGCTCGGCGCCGGATACGGCCTGTGCGTGGCGTACGGCCTGACCGAGGTCGCCGCCCTCGCCCCCGCACCCCGGCTGGCACGCCTCACCGCGCGCTTCTGGGCCCTGTGCTACCTGGGCTTCATCACCCCGTACGCGATCACCCTGCTCACCCACGCCTTCGCCCCGCCCGCGATCCTCACCGGCGCCGCCGCCCTCGCCGTACTCACCCTCGCCACGGTCACCTACCGGGGAACGCGTAGCTCCCGCTGATCCGCCGGCCTGCCCGGCTTGTCCGGCCTTTCCGGTCCGCCTGCCCGGTCCGATCCGGCCGCCCGCCTGGGCCGCGCGCCCCGGCGGTGGGCTCCCGGCGGTGGGCTCCCGGCGCCGGCTTCAGACCGCCGGTCCCCGCGGCTCCGGTCCGTGGACCAGTTCGCCGACCGCCTGCGCCGTCCAATGACCGGCCGCCCCCGGACGGCTCGCAACATAGGCGGCCACCGTTTCGGCGTCCCACGACCCCGCCTCCAGAAGCCCCAGGCACAGAAACCGCGCATACGCCGCGGCCGGCGGGACCCAGGCCACCTCGTCGATGCCCCACGGCGCGGTGCAGGTGAGAACGGGCAGGCCGTCCAACTGCCCGGCGCACACCAGAGTCTCGTAGCGCCCCGTACCCAGCACCGCCCGCCCCCGCGCCAGCACGCCGCTCAGGTCCAGGTCGGCGCCCGGTTCCCGGTACATCTCCTGCGCCGCGATATCGGCGAACTGCGCCGCCGACACCAGGTGCGCCCGCGCGAGGACCCGCCCCGCCGCCCCGGGGTCGTAGAAGGCCCGGCCCCCTCCCCACACCGGCGACTCGGTCGCGAAGTACACCTCTCCGGGCAGCTCGACGGGAACCGACACGGCGGGCAGACCACGATCCCGGCACCCCGGATACCCCCGCGCCGCCCCGGGCGGCCGGCCACCGGCGAGGTAGCAGGCGAGCCGCTCCAGGTACATGTTCGAGCCATAGGCCAGGTACCAGACCCGCCACGGCGAGGGCCCGCCGACCGGTCCCGGCTCGATGGTGCGCACGGTGTCCATGCCCTGCCTCTGCCCCCTCAGGCGCCGACCGCACCTGCGACGGCCGGCCGACGGCACGGCCGCGCCCCGCCGCGCCCGCCGCGAGCCCGAACACCCCGAACTCCCCCAACGCAGAAGGGGTGCCCGATTCACTCGGACACCCCTTCCGACCAGCCATGTCGCTGACCTCTGCGGAGGCTGTGGGATTTGAACCCACGGTGAGGGGTTACCTCACGACAGTTTTCAAGACTGTTCCCTTAGGCCGCTCGGGCAAGCCTCCCCGCGACATCGCTCGGCGGTGTCGCGGGGTTCAGACTAGCGCGTCACTTGTCGCCCGTGCGCTGGCCCAGGGTGACCTGGGTGGTGTGCTCCTTGCCGCCGCGCTGGTAGGTCAGGGTGATCTGGTCGCCGGGCTTGTGCTGCCAGATCTCGCTGATCAGGGTGGGGCCGCTGTCGATCACCGTGTTGTCGAGCTTGGTGATGGTGTCGCCGGGCTTGAGGCCCGCCTTGTCGGCCGGGCCGTTCGCGGTCACCGGGTCGGAGCCGTCGTTGCCGCCCTGGGCGATCGTCGCGCCGCTGCCGGAGCCCCGCATGTCGACCTGGACGCCGATCTGCGGATAGACCGGCTTGCCCGTCTTGATCAGGTCCTGCGCGACCCGCTTCACCTGGTCGATCGGGATCGCGAAGCCCAGGCCGATGCTGCCGGACTGCTGCGACTCGCCGCCCAGGCCGCCGCCACCACCGCCGTTGCCGGCCGACTGGATGGCGGAGTTGATGCCGATGACGTTGCCGCCGGCGTCCAGCAGCGGACCGCCGGAGTTGCCGGGGTTTATCGAGGCGTCCGTCTGGAGGGCGCTCATGTACGAGGCGCTGGAGCGGCCGCCGTCGCTGGAGGCCACCGGGCGGTCCTTGGCGCTGATGATGCCGGTGGTGACCGTGCCGGACAGGCCGAAGGGCGCGCCGATCGCGATCGTGGCGTCGCCGACCTGGACATCGGCGGACCTGCCGAGCGGCAGCGGGCTGAGAGCGGTGTCCGAGACGTTCTTGAGCTTGATGACGGCGACGTCGTAGCCCTGGGCGCGGCCGATGACCTCGGCGTCGTACTTCTTGCCGTTGGAGAACGTCGCGGTGAGTTTGCCGCCATCGGCCGCGCTGGCGACGACGTGGTTGTTGGTGAGGATGTGGCCCTGCTTGTCGTAGACGAAGCCGGTGCCCGTGCCGCCCTCGCCGGTCGCGCCCTGCGCCTCGATGGTGACGACGCTGGGCAGCGCCTTGCGCGCTATCCCGGCGACCGAGGTGGGCTTGCGGTTCAGCGCCTCCGGGTCGCCGGACGCGGAGACCGTCGTCGAGTCCTCGCGGCCCGCGGCCCAGAAGCCGATACCGCCGCCGACACCGCCCGCTACCAGCGCGGCCACCAGGACGGCGGCGATCAGTCCGCCGTTGCGCCTCGGCTTGGGCGCCTGCTGGCCGGGCGCGCCCCAGGGGTCACCGCCGCCCCCGTAGGGAGGCTGGCCCCAGCCGCCACCGGACGCGCCGTACGCGGTCCCGTACACGGGCACCTGAGCGGTCTGGTCGGCCGGCCCGCCCGGGGCCGCCGGACCACCCGGACCGGCGGGGGCGGCTCCGGCGTACGGGGACTGCGAGGGCTGCGGAGGCTGCGGGGGGTGCCCCTGCGGCGCGGGCTGCTGCGGATGCGCGGCCGTACGGTCCTGGTCGGCCGGGGTGGCGCCGCCGGGGGTGGTGACGGCCGGGGCGAAGTCCGGCGGCGGGGGCGCGGCCGGCGGGGTCTGGGGAGTCCGGGCGCCGGAGGCGGACGCGGCCGCGCCGTCCGACGCCTGGCCCGCCGCCGACGGCTCGGCCTCCGGCGGGACGGCGGCGCCCTCGTTCTCGGTGCTCACAGGTCTCTCCTCAACTCAACTTCACGACGGTGCCGGCCCACGGCCCGCTGCCATGCTCTGCGGTTCTGCGGTCTTGACTGTCCTGCTGTCTTGACTGTCCTGCTGTCTTCCGGGCCGTTGGTTCCTCGGTCGGTTCCTCGGCCCGCAGCCCCGGGAGTGCGGGCCCGGTACTCCAGGATTCAGGATCCGGGCGGTACGGGCGAGTCTCCGTCCCCCAGCTTTTCCCACCGTGCGTCAGGGCACCGTAAGCCGAGGCTGTGACTTTCCTCCGGGGCGCGCCCCCGTTCACGGGTTCTCGCGGCTCTTCCCCGGCGCCGGACCGTCCCTGATCACCACGCACCCTCCGTTGCCCCGCGCGTCCCGGTCTCTCGTGGGGGCGCGCGCCTCGGTTCCCGCGCTCGCCCGTTACGCCGGATCATCGGTGCCGGGCGGGCCCGCCGCATCCCCTGGTCCGCGCCTCCCGGTAGCGCGCGGGCCACCGGCGGCGGTGGATGGCACGATAACGCGGTGACCTCTGCACACCCCGTCCAGGACGCCCGTCCGGGGCCTTCCGCCATTTCCGTCGTCGCCCACCGGGGCGCCTCCGAAGACGCTCCGGAACACACCCTGGCCGCCTACCGCAAGGCGATCGAGGACGGCGCGGACGCCCTGGAGTGCGATGTCCGGCTGACCGCCGACGGCCATCTGGTCTGCGTCCATGACCGGCGGGTGAACCGCACCTCCAACGGGCGCGGCGCCGTCTCCGCCCTGGAACTGGCCGATCTCGCCACCCTCGATTTCGGCTCCTGGAAGGCGGACGCGGACGACCATGAGGCCCCCGACCGGCAGCACGAGGATCCCGAGCGGACGTCCGTGCTGACCCTGGAGCGGCTGTTGGAGCTGGTCGCCGACGCGGACCGCCGGGTCGAACTGGCCATCGAGACCAAACATCCGACCCGCTGGGCCGGACAGGTGGAGGAGCGGCTGGTCGAGCTGCTCGGCCGGTTCGGGCACACAGATCCGGCCAAGGACGCCTCGGTGCCGCCGCCGGTCCGGGTCATGAGTTTCTCGGCGCGCTCGCTGCACCGGCTGCGGGCCGCGGCGCCGAAGATCCCGGCCGTCTATCTGATGCAGTTCCTCACGCCCCGGTACCGCGACGGCCGGCTGCCGCCCGGCGTCGGTATCGCGGGCCCCGGCATCCGGATCCTGCGCGCGCACCCCGACTACGTCGCCAGGGCCCATCGCGCGGGCCACCAGGTCCATGTCTGGACGGTGAACGAGGCGGCGGACGTCGAGCTGTGCCGGGATCTGGGCGTGGACGCGGTGATTACAAACCGCCCGAAACAGGTGCGAAATCAGCTCGGTCTCGACTGAGGTTCCTCACAGGGTGTGCACCGGCGCATTCGGCCTGTAGGCGATCGTGTCGAATGCGTCACCACGTAACGCTTGGCCGGTTTCCGGTCCAGTCCAATGGGGCATTCATCCCGTGGCGTGGGGCAAAGGAGGTCTCGGGGGTGGCGTTGATGGTGGCACAAGAGGTGCCGACGTCGTCGATCATGGCCGTACCCCATGGTCCAGCGGGTGTGGGCATGGCCAGACGACGCATGCGTGAAGAGCTGTTGGCAAGTGGAGTTCAGGACACAGTCGTCGATGACGCGGTTCTTATCCTTTCGGAGCTGCTGAGTAATTCGTGTCGGCACGCGCGTCCGATATACGAAAACGGATCGCCGGATTCCGCACGGTCCCCGGGCCGGGGCGCACCCCCCGAGTCCGTCCGCGCGTCCTGGCGCATCGACGCCCAGGGCGGGCTGACGGTCTCGGTGACGGACGGTGGGGGCCCGACCCGGCCACTTCCGGCCACTCCTTCGGTCACGGCCCGCGGTGGCCGCGGGCTGGCGATCATCCGCTCGCTCGCCAAGGACTGGGGCGTACGGGACGCCGCCGCCGGCGAGGTGACGGTCTGGGCCGTCCTCTCCCTCCAGGACGCCTTCGCCGCGCGGGTGGGCCTCTCCCCGGAGCTGGTCCACGGGTCCATGGGCCGGTCGCCCGCGCTCACCCGGGGGCCGGCCGCCGGTCTGTCGCCCGAGCTGGCCTTCGCGGACCTCGACGACCCGGTGTAACGGGCGCCGCGCGGCCACCGGGCCACGGCTCGGTGCGGGTCCGGGACGGGCGCAGGCGGGTCCGGACAGAGGCGGGCGGGGACAGGCGGAACGGTGCGGAGCGGAGCGCAACGGCCCTGCCGCGCAACGCTCCGGGCATCCTCTAGGCTCGCGCCGAAACGCGTCCGTACGCCCCGGAACGACCAGGAGACACCGCCGCCATGGCCAAGAAGCGCCGTCCCCAGCCCCAGGCCGCAGCATCCGCCCGACGCGAGGACGGTGCCGCCGGTGCAGCCGCCGAGGGCAACTACCCGGTCGTCGGCGCCCGCGAGCCCTGCCCCTGCGGTTCGGGCCGCCGCTACAAGGCGTGCCACGGCCGGAGCGCCGCACACGCCGCCACCGAGCTGGTGCAGCGCCCCTTCGAGGGACTGGCCGGCGAGTGCGACTGGGTCGCGCTGCGCGAGCTGGTGCCCGCCGCCACGGCCGAGCTGAAGCTGGCGGGCGGACTGCCCGACGGCGTGCCCTCGGTGACGCTCGCGACGGTGCTGCCGATGGCCTGGCCCGCACTGCGCCGCGACAACGGCGCGGTGCTGCTCGGCCTCCAGAACGACACCGCCTCCGGCGACCTCAGCCGCGATCTCGCGGACACCCTGCGACGCGCGCTGACCACGGAGCCCGGCAGTCCGGTCGCCGCCGGGCGGCCCGCCGCCGACGGACCGCGCCTCCAGGATCTGCTGGACCCGGACGCCGCTTTCGAGCCGATCGTCCACACCGGCTTCGAGTTCTGGGTGGAGAACGCCGAGAACGCGACGGGCGAGGTCGCCGCCTCCCTGGAGCGGGCCAACGCCGCGGCCGTCCCGACCGCCCGGATCCCCGGTCTGGAGGGCGCCTACTGGTGCGAGGCCCCGGAGAAGAACCATCTGCGCTGGGTCACCCCGTACCCCGAGGAGCAGCTGCTGGACGCGCTCGCCCGGCTGCACGCCGCCGGCACCGCCGCGCTCGGCGAGGACACCCGGCTCGTCGGATCGTTCCGCGCCCACGGCCTGGTCGTACCGGTCTGGGACCTGCCGTCCCGGATGGGCGCCGACGAGGTCGCGGCGCCGGCCGCCGCGTTCGGTGAGCGGCTCGCGAAGGCCCTGGCGACGGACGCACCGCTGACGGCCGAGGAGCGCCGGGCCCGCGGCGGCCTCACCAACCGTCAGATCACGCTGAGCTAATGGCGACGGTCACGGTGTCGTGACCGTCGCGTTCCGGCCGCCCGGGACGTGAAACCCGTCACAACACCCGGTGCACACCCCTGATTGAGCGTCCGGAATTCCACGATCGAATTTGCGAACCGCCAATCTCTTGTTACCGTTCTAGGAGCCCGGTCGCTGGTGCATCCCCCGTCGCCAGCGACCGGGCGCTTCCATGTCCGGCGCCGGACGATCTTCCCCGGCCGGACCGGCCGCGGCTCCGCCCGGCAGCCCACCCCCGCAGCGCCTCGGCACCGCCATTGGTCCGACCACCGCGTACGCCCTCGGCCCGCCGAACCACCGCTCCGCTACGCCGAGTTGCTGCCGGCACGGAGCAGCAGCCGCTCGCCCGCCGGGTCGGAGAACTCCGCCACCGCGTCGTACGGCCACCGGTCCTGGTGCGCGCCCGCGGGCCGTACGGTCGCCGCGGCCGGTGTCTCGCACACCCCCGGTCCGTCCGCCGCGGACATCTCGCAGTGCACCTGGACGCTGCTGCGGTCCGGCCGCAGCAGCGTCAGCACGGCGCGCAGCGGGTCACCCGTGGGGTTGCGGTAGTAGGTGCCCGCCCAGGTCCTGCCGCCCTCGGCGAGGACGCAGGTCTGCGCCTCGATCCGTTGCGGGGAGGCGAGTTCGGGGCCGCAGCGGACGGTGCGGCGGTCGTCGGCGCGCAGCGGCGGTTGCCGGTCCGGGGCCACGGCGGTCCGCGGGCGGCCGGTCGGGGCGGTCCCGTCCTCGGCGCGGGCGGCGGCCGCGGCATCCCCGCGGCGGTTCGCCCCGGCGCCCGCTCCGGGGGCCGCCTCCCGGCCCGGCCACCGCCCCGTGAACCCGTGCGGTGCGGCGGCGGAGGTCCGGCGGGCGTCCGGGGCCGCGGTGTCGGCCGGCCCGGCCGTGGCGGCGGCCAGGGGGACGGCGGCGGCGAGCGCGGCCGCACCGGCGAGCGCGGTCAGACGGAATTTCTGCGCACGCTGCATGGGCCCCACCTGCGATTGACGTGCCGACGACGGCGGCTTGACGGTGGGCCGAACCTATCGGTCGGCGGCGGTGTCCCCGGGTGTCCGCACACCCGTTTCCCGTAGCCTTCCGGGCCGCTCACACCCGTACGGGTGAATCAGCTCGTACGGGTCACGGGTCGTACGGGGAACGGGTCGTACGGGTCACGGGGCGTGCAGCTCGTGCGGCGAGGTGGGGCGGCGCCGGCTTCGCCGCCCTTCCGGCCGTGACGTCGGCTCCGCGCCACCGGCCTGCGCCACGCGCGTCCGCCACGAACCCGCGCCGCCGGCCTTCCCCTCTCGCGCCGTGTCCCGCTGCCGAGCCACAACGCCGCGTCGCGAAAGGGAGCTTGGCGTCGTCCGCACGCTTCCGGCCCCCTCCGGTCCGTCCCGTCCCGACCCGGTTCCCCCGGTCCGTCCGTCCCCGCGGGTCAGTACGCGAGCCGGCTGTCGCCGTCCGGGGTGCTGGTGCTCGCCGTGACCAGGGCGTCCACGATCGTGGCCACCGTCGGCAGCCAGGGGCCGGCCGGGCCGGCGGCCGGCGGGCGCTCCCAACGCACCTTGCCGGCGCCGATCTGGGACGGCGGGAGCACCACATAGCCGCCCTCGCCGTGGAACCGCAGCGAGCTGGGCACCCAGTCCTGGGAGTGCAGCAGCTCGCCCAACTCCGCCAGGTCGTAGGGGGATACGAGCAGCGACCAGCGGGTGGGGGTGGCGACCACCGGGCCGAGGCGGACACCGAAGTGGTCCAGGGCCGCCAGCGCCCGCGCGCCCGCGACGGCCGGCAGGCTCACCGCGCACGGAGCGTGGCCGCCGGTGGCCAGCACCACCGGGGCATCGGGCCGGTTGGCCCACCACCAGCGCACCATCCGAGCGTCGGTGGTGGCGGCCAGCAGGCCGGGGTCGAAGGGGTGCGCGCCGGGCACCACGCAGTCGGGGTCGGGACAGCTGCACCGCCGGGCGGTCCGCTCGCCGAGGCCGAGTCGCTCACCCGCCGACGGCCGGCCGCCGGACCTGAGTCCCACACCCGGGAGTACGGGCCACTGCCACTCGGTGGCGCACTGGAGCGCCGCACCGAGCAGTGCCGACCTTCCGCCGCGCCGGAACAGGAGCTTGCGTCGCCTTCCGAGGATCTCGCGCATGAGCGCTCGTTCCTTTCCGTAACGCCGAGGGCTATGTCCTTCGCACTACATGCCGGTTCATGCCACTGTGTGGCGATTCATGCGACCTGGTCATGCAATCCGGAAGTCGATCACGCCACATGGATCATCATTGGTCACCGCGTGTACAGGGCAGCGCATCACGCCGTACGCCGAGCGTGGAACGTGGCGGCGGGTGGCGGGCGACTGGCGCTTGCCGTTCCGTGGTGCAATCCCGCCACTTGAGAGTGCGTCGCGGTCGTCGTCCTCTAGGACGCCCGTGTCCGCCGGAGAGTTCCGGCGCGGCCCCAACTGGCCCCGCACCTTTCCGAGTACGTACCCGCCATCGTGCATATGACGCGCTGTTGATCGCGGTCAGTCGACCTCAAATTGACATCCATGGGGCCATTTTCAGGCCAATCTACAAACCTCGTTGACACCACAAACCCCATCGGGACAATGCTGGACATTACATCGTCGGTGCGTGTAGATGTGGAGGCATTGATAGCGGAGCAGCATGACATGGGGGTTTGCGATGCTATTGAGGGAATTGAGCGGTCGAGCGCACCGCACAACATCACTCAACAAAATGCCGCACTCCCCACCAAAATGCGGCCTGACCTGGGGAAATACCTGGTCCGACGATAGCTGTCAGCCATGACCGCCTCCCATGTACCGAAAGTGGCTGGAATCGAACCAGTACTTCCCGCCCCAACGCACACTACCGACCCGCTCGCGGCGAAAACCCGTGCGGACACCTCGCCGGACGCGCCCTCGGACGCCTCATCGGCGCGCCACCCGGACGCTCCCCCGGGCACCCGCCCCGGCGGCGCGCGGGACGCCGCCTTCGACCTCTCGCCCGTCGACCGGATCGCCGCGGTCCAGGACCGGCTGGCCGGCTGGATCTCCGACCTCAGCACACTGCACGACCTCACCGGACAACTGGCCCGCACCCGCACCCTGGAGGACGCCCTCCACGAGACGCTGCGGGCGGGCGCGTCCCTGATCGGCGCCCGGCGCGGCCTGATCGTCCTCGAACCGGCCGACGGACTCGGCCCGGACACCACCATCGGCCTCGGCCTCGGCCACGCCGACATCGGCCACCTCGAAACCGTCCCGCGCCGCGCGCTGTCGTACGGCCGGATTCTGGACGGTCTCCCGGAGCCGGACGCCGACCCGGCCGGCGGCGGCCGTACGGGACGCGAGGGCCGCGACGGGACGGACGCCCGCACCGGCGCCCCGTACCCGGGGGCCGGTGCCCGCACCGAGATCGCCGAGCCCGACATCCCCGGCGGGCAGGACCTCGACCCCCGGCTGCGCGAGGTCGCCGCGCGGCTCGGCTACGCCGCCAGCTACGCCGTGCTGCTGACCGCCGAACCGGTCGGCCGGACCGGCGCCGCCGTCTGGCTCTACGACGAGCCCGCCCGCCCCACCGAGCGGCAGCGCCACCTCCTCGGCCTCTACCGTTCCCACGCGTCCGAGCACCTCGCCCGCCTGCTCGCGCTGCACCGCCGGGAGCGGGCCGCGGCGACCCTCCGCGAGGAGCTGCTGCCCAGCCGGCTGCCGCGGGTGCCCGGCGTACGGCTCGCGGTGCGCCACAGCACCGGGCCGCGCGGCGGCGGCGACTGGTACGACGCGCTGCCGCTGCCCGACGGCGCGCTGGGCCTGGCCGTCGGCTCGGTCACCGGTTCCGGGCCGAGCGCGCTGGCCGCCATGGGACGGCTGCGGGCCTCGCTGCGCGCGTACGCCGTGATGGAGGGCGAGGATCCGGTCGCGGTCCTGTCCGACCTCGAACTTCTGATGCGGCTGACCGAACCGGCCCGCACCGCCACCGCGCTCTTCGCCTTCACCGAACCGCCGTCCGGCGCACCGGACGGACCGCCCGCCCCGTCGCTGCCGGGCGGTCTCGCCGGCGCCCTCCCGCGCAAGCTGGTGCTCGCCGGGGCGGGGCACTGCCCGCCGCTGATCCTCGGTGCGCTGCGGACCGAGTTCGTGGAGACCTCGCTCTCCGCGCCGCTGGGCATGCTCGCCTGCTGGGAAGCGCCCAGCGTGGAGATCGAACCTGCTCCCGGCGAGACGCTGCTGCTCTACAGCGACGGGCTGCTGCACCGCACCGGCGAGGCCATGGACCACGCCTTCGCCCGGCTGCACGCCGCCGCCGCGAGCGTCCCCGGGGCCGGCCGCCGCGACCCCGAGGCCATCGTCGATCACATCCTGCGCACCCTGCTGCCGCAGGGCCTGGACGACCCCGCCTCGGAGGAGGACGTGGTGCTGCTCGCGGTCCATTTCGAGGAGTGAGAGCGGTCCACTTCGCGGCGTATTCGCGAAGTAGGAGGAGCAAGTTCGCGGAGCAAGGGGAGCAAGGGACCCACGGCGAGTGCCGGTGTGCCGATGCTCAGGTGTGCCGGTACGCAGGCGCCGGTGTGCCGGTGTGCCGGAGAGGTCACATGTTCCTGCCACTGGACCGTGTTCGATCCGCACATACGATGGAACGCGGTTCAGTCTTAAAAGGAGGCATTGTGACCGACGAGCTCACACCGGAGACCCCGGACGAGGACGAGCAGCCGATCAAGCAGCGCAAGAACGGCCTTTACCCGGGCGTCTCGGACGAGCTCTCGGAGAGCATGCGGAGCGGCTGGGCGGACACCGAGCTGCACGACCTGAAGCCGATCGAGCAGGCGCCGCACGCCGCCCGGCGCCGCGCGGCGCTGTCCCGGCGCTTCCCCGGCGACCGCCTGGTGATCCCGGCGGGCAACCTCAAGACCCGCTCCAACGACACCGAGTACGGCTTCCGTGCCTCGACGGAGTACGTCTACCTCACCGGCGACCAGACCGACGACAGCGTCCTGGTGCTGGAGCCCCGCCCGAACGGCGCCGAGGGCCACGACGCGACGGTCTACCGTCTGCCGCGCTCCAACCGTGAGAACGGCGAGTTCTGGCTCAACGGCATGGGCGAGCTGTGGGTCGGCCGCCGGAACAGCCTCGACGAGTCCGCGGCGCTGCTCGGCCTCCCCTGCAAGGACGTCCGCGAGCTGACCGGCCAGCTGTCCGAGGCCACCGGGCCGGTCCGGGTCGTCCGCGGGCACGACGCCGGTATCGAGACCGCGCTGACCGACAAGGTCACCGCCGAGCGGGACGAAGAGCTGCGGGTGTACCTCTCCGAGGCGCGCGTGGTGAAGGACGAGTTCGAGATCGGCGAGCTCCAGAAGGCCGTCGACTCCACCGTCCGCGGCTTCGAGGACGTCGTGAAGGTCCTGGACAAGGCCGAGGCGACCAGCGAGCGCTACATCGAGGGCACGTTCTTCCTGCGCGCCCGCGTCGAGGGCAACGACGTCGGCTACGGCTCGATCTGCGCCGCGGGCCCGCACGCCACCACCCTGCACTGGGTCCGCAACAACGGCGAGGTCCACTCCGGCGACCTGCTGCTGCTGGACGCCGGTGTGGAGACCAACAGCCTCTACACCGCCGATGTGACCCGCACGCTGCCGATCAACGGCCGGTACTCCGCACTTCAGCGCAAGATCTACGACGCGGTGTACGAGTCCCAGGAGGCGGGCATCGCGGCGGTCCGGCCCGGCGCGAAGTTCCGCGACTTCCACGACGCCTCGCAGCGGGTGCTCGCCGAGAAGCTCGTCGAGTGGGGCCTGGTCGAGGGCCCGGTCGAGCGGGTGCTGGAGCTGGCGTTGCAGCGCCGCTGGACGCTGCACGGCACCGGCCACATGCTCGGCCTGGACGTCCACGACTGCGCCGCGGCGCGCACCGAGGCGTATGTGAACGGCACGCTGGAGCCCGGCATGGTGCTGACCGTCGAGCCCGGTCTGTACTTCCAGGCGGACGACCTGACGGTGCCGGAGGAGTACCGCGGTATCGGCGTCCGGATCGAGGACGACATCCTCGTCACCGAGGACGGCAATCGGAACCTCTCGGCCGGCCTGCCGCGCCGCTCCGACGAGGTGGAGTCCTGGATGGCCGCCCTGCTCGGGAAGCAGAGCTGACGGAACGGGGCCGGGCGGCAGCGCCCGGCCCCGCCGCACACCGGCCGGCACCTCGGAGGACGGGGTGCCGGCCGGCGCGTATGTGGGGGGCGGTGCGCCGTACCCGACGCGTTGTGCGTGAGGTGAGTGGCGTGCGGCGCCGTACGTGATCGGTGTACGTGATCGGCGCGGGCTCGTACGTGGTCGGTGCGGCGTCGTACGTGATCGGCGCGGCGTCGTACGTAGTCGGCGTGGGCTCGTACGTGGTCGGTGCGGCGTCGTACGTGATCGGCGCGGCGTCGTACGTAGTCGGCGTGGGCTCGTACGTGGTCGGTGCGGCGTCGTACGTGATCGGCGCGGCGTCGTACGTGGTCGGCACAGCGTCGTACGTGGTCGGCGCGGGCTCGTACGTGGTCGGCGCGGTGTCAGTCGTCGGCCGGGCGGGCGCGGGTGTAGGCGCCGGCGCGGGCCGCCGCCCAGACAGCGGTGGCCGCGGACTCGGCCAGGGCCCGGTCGACCGGGCGGCGGGCGATCAGGATCCGGTAGTAGAAGGGCGCGCCGAGGGCCGCCAGCACCTCCGCCGCGTCGGTGCCGGCGGGCAGTTCGCCGCGTGCGACGGCGCGGTCCACCAGTCGGCCGGTCGTCCTGAGCCGGTCCTCGAAGAAGCTCCGCAGCACCGTCGCCGACTCCGGGTCACGGGCCGCGGCGGCGACCACCGCCTCGATCAGGCTGCGCATCCGCGGATCCCCGTAGAAGGCGCCGATCGCATGGGCCAGCGCGCGCAGATCGCCGGGCAGCGTCCCGGTGTCGGGCAGCGGTACGGCGGCGCTCCGGCCGATCAGCACCTCGCAGACCAGGCCCTCCATGCAGCGCCAGCGCCGGTAGAGCGTGGCGAGATGGATTCCCGAGCGCTGGGCGATCTTCTCCATGCTGAGCGCGGGGTAACCGCCGTCGCCCAACTCCTCGAAAACGGCGGCCAGTACGGCCTCCCGGGTCCGGGCCGTACGCCCTCCGGGGCGGGTGCCCCGTGGGGCGGGGTGCGCAGTCGTCACGGCGGCTCCGTATTGCAGTGCGAGTTCACGCCAAGTATTGTCCGGAACACATTAACGCGAGCAACCTCGCGTTAATGACGCGCGCCGGTTCCGCGGGGCGGGGACACCGCGGGGGAGGTCCTCTCCCGGCGGGACCGCGCCGCACGCCGCCCCGCGAGGCGATTTCCGGCCACTGCGTGCCCGGCCGCCGGGTGCCTGACTGCTGATGCCTGATTGCCGATGCCCGATTGCTGCTGCCTGATTGCCGCCGTCCGACCGCCGATGCTCGTCCGCGATGGATACGGGAGACGGCTCGTGCGACGTGTGCGGCCGGGCTCGCGGTGTGCGCTCCATGCGACGGGCCGCCCCGGCGGAGGCTGAGGTGCCTCGCCACGGCGGCCCGTCTGTGGAGGTGGTGCGGTACCGCTAGAGGATGCCCAGCAGACCGAGGCCGAGCAGGCCCTCGCGTCCGCGACCGCGGCCATCGCGGCCGTCACGACCTTCACGACCTTCACGGCAGTCACCGAAACGGCCGTCGTCGACGCGGCCATAACGACCGTCGTCGAAGCGACCGTAGCCGCCGTCGTCGAAACGGCCGAAGCCGCCGTCATCGAAGCGGCCGTAGCGACCATCGCCGAAGCCGAACAGGCCATCGCCGAAGCGACCGCCGTCACCCCGGAAATCGCCCCAACGGTAGTCCCAGCGGTCGTTGCGGCAGCCACCGTCGCGGTCGCCACCTGCCACCGAGGCCGGGGCGGCCTTGGGGGCTGCCTGGGCGATACCGGCGAGCGGGACGATGGCGACTGTGGCGAGCGCCGCGGCGGCTACATAGCGGCCGATGAACTTACTCATACGTCTCTCCTGGTTGGAGGAATCGGACAGTTGATCGATACCGCGCGACGCCCCGCGCCGTGCACGCGACACGAACTTCCACCCGTTAGGGAGAGAAATTGCGCCAATCGCCATATACCACCCGGCGCGTCCGGAGCCATCCGGGTCAAGGACCGGGGACTCCGGTGTGACCCGCGGGCCGTGCGACTCCGTACGAACGTGCGGATGACCGTCGTACGACGAGCTACGCGTACGACGGCCATCGGATGAAGTCCGGGTGCTCGGAGGGAGTGCGTACTCGGAGGGAGTGCGTACTCGGAGGGAGTCCGGGTGCTTGGACGGAGTCCGGATGCCCGGAAGGGGTCCAGGTGCTCGGACGGAGTCCGGATGCTCGGAGGGCGTCCAGGCGCTCGGACGAAGTGCGGGCCTGCGGCCCCTCGGACTGGGCGCGGACCGTCAGCCGGAGTGCGGACTGTCGGCGGTGGGCGGGCTCTCGGCAGTGGGCGGACGGTCAGTGGCGGGTGGACGGTCGGCGGTGGGCAGATCGAGGTCGGTGCAGAGCGCCCAGATGATGAAGATGTCGATCGCGATCGCGACCAGCGCCCAGAGCGGCTGGTACGGCAGCCACAGGAAGTTGGCGATCAGCGCGATGCTCACGATCCCCACACCGACCGGCTTCGCCCCGGGTACGTGCCGCAGGATGCTGAAACCGGTGAGGGCGACGACGACACCGATGATCAGGTGGATCCATCCCCAGATGGCGATGTCGAACCGGAAGAGGTAGGTGCCGATCCGGGCGTACACGTCGGTCTCGACGATGCTCACGATGCCGACGAGCACCGCGATCACGCCGTACACGAGCATCAGCACACCGGCGAACATCGTGCCGCCACTCGCCCATGCGCGGCGGCCGGCACCGTGCCGCCCTCCGCCGTGCCTGCCGCGCTCAGCACTGCTGCCGGGTGCGGGTCCCGTTCCGGGTGCGGGTCCAGGCCCGGGTCCGGGTCCAGGTCCAGGCCCGGGTCCGGGTCCGGGTCCAGGTCCGGGTCCGGGTCCGGGTCCAGGCCCGGGTCCAGGCCCGGGTCCAGGCCCGGGTCCAGGTCCAGGTCCAGGTCCAGGTCCAGGTCCAGGCCCAGGTCCGGGTCCGGGTCCAGGCCCGGGTCCGGGTCCAGGCCCGGGTCCGGGTCCAGGTCCGGGCGTCTCCGGGGTGGGGGATGTACCGGCCATGGCGGGCCTCCTGTCAGTGGCCTCCCACGGTGCGACCGGGCGGCCGGCCCGGCTACCACAGCGGGTCCGTTCGGGTGACCCGGCGGCGGCGCGCGGAACGGAGCGCGCGCCGGTCGGCGCCCTCAACGCGACAGGCACGCCGCGTCGTTGTACGACGGGTGTGCGGTGTCGTTGTACGCCGGGTGCTCGGTGTCGTTGTACGCCGGGTGCGCCGCGCCGTTCACGCCCCCGCTCCCGGGTGCGGTTCGCGCAGATCGCGGTCGTACCGGATGCGGTCGTACCGGAGGGGTCGTACCGGATGGCGGCGGCGGACGGCAGCGCCGGGGCCGGGGCCGGCAGCCGGGCGGTCTCGCGGGCCCGCGGTACGGGGCTCGACAGCGGGGCGTCGGCGGGGACGGGCCGGGCGGCCGACCCCCGGCGAAGTGCGTACGCCTGGTCCCGTCCCCGTGGCGTCGGCCCGGGGCAGCCGCGCTCCCCCGCGACGGCGGGCGCTTTCCGCCAACTCCCATACGCCCATGTTCCGTTGGCCACGCCTCCGCCGTCTCGCGGCCCGGTGTTCCCGTTAGTGAAGCGTTAGCCGATCGTCAGCGGGGCTGATCAAGCTGGGCGCGCACCACCCGACGGACAGCACGCACGCACCCCCATGGAGAGAGCTTGATGTCGCTCACCAGCAGCGCCTTCCGCCGCGGCCACCGTGTCGCCGCCGCCTCGCTGATCGCCGCCACGGCGCTCGCGGTCACCGCCGGCACCGCCTCCGCGCAGTCCGGCAGCGCCCCGCGGCCCGCGTCCGCCGGCTGCGCCGCCAAGGATCTGGGCCTGCGCCTCGGCGACTCCGACCCGGGCGCCGGGAACATCCGCTACCCGCTGGTCTTCACCAACAAGGGCAAGAGCACCTGCTCGCTCCGCGGCTTCCCCGGCGTCTCGCTGCTGGCCGGTGACGGACAGCGGATCGGCGCGCCCGCGACCCGCGAGGGCGACGCGGGGCAGACGGTCGAACTGGCCCCCGGCAAGAGCGCCCATGCCACCCTGCGCACGATCAACGAGGGCCTCAACGACACCCCGTGCTGGACCACCGGGAAGATCGTGCACGTCTACGCGCCCGGCTCCAAGGACGCGATGACCCTGCGCACCCAGGGGCTCCGGGTGTGCGGCGGCGTCTTCACCGTCAGCGCCGTCACCGCGGGCGCCCAGGCGTGACGCCCCACGGCGTGCGGCCGTGAACCTCGGGGCTGCACGCCGTAAGAGGGGACTGGGACAAGAGGGGACAGTGGGGGAGGGCGCCGGTCCGGTGCCCTCCCCCACTGTCCCCTCCCCTGTCCCCTCCCCTGTTCTCTCGCCTGTTCTCTCGCCTGTTCTCTCGCCTGTCTGCTCCGGTCCCCTGTCGGTGCGGAATCCTCAGGTGTGCCGCCGGACATCCCGCCAGATATCCCGCCAGACGTGCCACCAGGTATGCCACCGGCGTGACCCTTAGGCATGACCCCCGGACATGTCCACGGGGATGACCCTCAGGTATGACTCTCGGGCCGGCCCCGGACCGGCGCCCGACGCCCGGCGAGGCACCGCGAGGCACCGCTCGGCAGGGCGTGGCCCGGTGGCGCCGGTGCCGGCCGCGGTGTCGTGCACCCGACCCCGGGATTTGCTGTGGCGTATCCTCCACGATCACCGAACGTCCCCTGCCGTTCGTGTTCCGGACCACCCGTAGCCCGGATCACGAGCGGCAGACGAACCATCCCCGTACGACCGACGTCTTACCTGCCGACCCGGCTAACCCGACTTACCCGTCTTACCCTCCACCCATGAGGTACCCGTGCGTGAATACCTGCTGGCGCTCTGCGTCACAGCTGCGGTCACCTTCCTGCTGACCGGGCCGGTGCGGAAGTTCGCGATCGCGGCCGGCGCGATGCCGGAGATCCGGGCGCGTGATGTGCACCGCGAGCCGACCCCACGACTCGGCGGGATCGCCCTGTTCGGCGGGTTGTGCGCGGGATTCCTGGTCGCTTCCCGTCTCCCCGGCCTGCGCCGCGTCTTCGAGGACTACAACGAGCCCCGCGCACTGCTCTCCGGCGCCGCGCTGATCTGGCTGCTCGGGGTCCTGGACGACAAGTGGGGCGTGGACGCACTGGCCAAACTCGGCGGCCAGATGATCGCCGCGGGCGTGATGGTGTTCCAGGGACTGACGATCCTGTGGATCCCGGTGCCCGGCCTCGGCACCGTCTCGCTGAACCGCCCGCTGGGCACCCTGCTGACCGTCGCGCTGATCGTCATCACCATCAACGCCGTCAATTTCGTCGACGGCCTGGACGGGCTGGCCTCCGGCATGGTCTGCATCGCCGCCGCGGCCTTCTTCCTGTACGCGTACCGGATGTGGTTCGGCTACGGCATCCAGGAAGCCGCGCCCGCGACGCTCTTCTCGGTCGTACTGATGGGCATGTGCGTGGGCTTCCTGCCGCACAACATGCACCCGGCGCGGATCTTCATGGGCGATTCCGGGTCGATGCTGATCGGTCTGGTGCTGGCGGCGGGCGCGATCTCTCTGACGGGGCAGCTGGACCCGGACGCGCTCAAGCTGTTCGCTGGCTCGGAGCGCGCCGCCACCCGCGGGATGGTTCCGGTCTACATCCCGCTCCTGCTGCCGCTCACCGTGATCGCGATCCCGGCCGCCGACCTGATCCTGGCCATCGTGCGCCGTACGTGGAACGGCCAGTCCCCGTTCGCCGCCGACCGCGGCCACCTGCACCACCGGCTGCTGGAGATCGGCCATTCGCACAGCCGCACCGTGCTGATCCTGTACTTCTGGTCCGCGCTCTTCGCGTTCGGCACCGTCGCCTACTCCGTACGCAACGCCAGCATCTGGATAGTGCTGGTCATCGTGCTGCTGAGCGCGGTCGGTCTGGTCCTGCTCCTGCTGCCGCGCTTCACCCCACGGGCCCCCGTCTGGGCACAGCGGCTGGTACCACCCCGCTACCGGCGCCGCACGGCGGGGCTGCCGGGCCGGTAGGTCTGGTGTGACGCGGACGCATGGGATCTGGGGGGGAGCTGCGGGGCCTGCGGGCCTGCGGGGGCTTCCGGGCCTGCGGGGCCTACGGGAGCTTCGGGACCTGCGGGGACCTGCGGGGACCTGCGGGGACCTGCGCGTAACGCCCGTCCCGTATCCCCCGTTGCCTGTCCCCCGTTCCCTGTCCCCCGTTCCTGCGTCCATCCCCCGTCGCCCGCCCGTGTCGCACCGCGCACCCCGTACCCCGTACCGCCCATGCCGTGACGTGCCGCTCGTGCCGTAACCCCCTGCCTTGACGCCGCGCCCTGACGCCCCGCCAAGGCATCTACCACGCCCATGACGTCCTGTCAGATCCGTGCGCCCACCCAGGTGAAACACGCTCCGTCGGACTCACCAGACATGCCGAAAAACCTATTGGCGGGTTACTTGGTGTGTGCCCATCGGCCGTGGCGAGTACTGCGCCACGGCGTTGCCGGAGCACAGCGAAGGAGTCTCATGTCGTCGCCCCTCGCCAAGCGGTCCGTCGGAACAAGCGCGTCCGTATTGCTGGCCCTGCTGAGCGTCCTCGGCCCCACCGGCCGGAGCGCCGCGGCAGACGTCGGACCATCCGCTCCACCGGGAGTCGACTGGGAGTCCATCGCCGCCTGTGAGAGCAACGGCCGCTGGCACACCAACACCGGCAACGGCTACCACGGCGGCCTCCAGATCGCCCCCGCGACCTGGCGGGCCTACGGCGGCAAGCGCTACGCCCCCCGGGCCGACCTCGCCTCGCGCGAGCAGCAGATCGCCGTCGGCGAACGCATCGCCCAGGACCGTGGTCTGACGCAGTGGCCCGTCTGCGGACGCCGCGGCACCCCCGGCGCCAAGTCCCCCCAGGCGACGAGTACCGGCGGCAACACCGGTAACACCAGCGGCAACAGCGCCGCCGGCACCACCGCTCCCCGGTCCCCGTCGGCACCCCGTACGAACCACCACCGCCCCACCACGCCCGGTGCCACCACCGACCACACCTACGTCGTACAGCCGGGCGACTGCCTCTCCACCATCGCCCAGCACACCGCCGTCCCGGGCGGCACCCAGGCCCTGTACGACCTGAACAAACCCACCCTCGACGAGGGCCCGGACCACATCTACCCGGGCCAGCGACTACGCCTGCACGCCTGACCCGGCGACCACCCACCACCCATCACCCACCGCCCGGAGTTCCACCGGCGGCCATGTCCCGGGGGCATGGCCGCCGCGCAGTCCATGTCCTACGGCTCCGGGGCGGTCCGAGGCGGTCCGGGACCGGTGCACAGGTGGTCTATCCGAAGGGACTGTCGGGGTATGCGGCCCCGGTGGGCTCCACCGTGGCGCGGCGAGTTTCCTTCGGCGTAACGGCAATGGCGTCGGGGGCCGGGGCGGATACCTGCTCCTGCTTCGTGCCGGGCGGCAGGTAACAGGGGGTGGTCACGATGAACGTGAGCCGGGTGGGCGGATCGGAGCTCTGCACCGTGACAGAGAATTTGTCCCTGCCGCCCTTGGCGTCCATCAGTGCCCACGGCTTCTTGGACTTGTCCTCCCGGTAGCCGCTGATCTGGTAACCCTCGGCTTCCAGCGTCTTGCGCATGGCGCGGATCGCGTTGCCGTGCTCGACCTCGGGAAGGGGGGCCCGCACGGCGTAGTCCAGGAAGAAGCGGCTGTCGTCGGCGGACTCGCCGTGCTCACCGGCACAGCGGAAGAACTCCTTATTGACGGTCTTGCCATCGACCTTCAGTCCGTACTCATGGGCCAGAGAGTCGATCAGAGCACGGGCCGTGGACTCGGCTCCCTCCTTGCTCTTGACCGGGAGCGGGTCGTTCTTTCCGTTGTCGTTCACACAACCTCCTGAGGCGAACAGGGCAAGCAAGCACAATCCAGTCATCCCAGTGCGGACGAGACGCTGGGAAGCTCGCGAACTCATGACTTGTAATCACCCGCCGAGGGGTTCTGACCAGCGATGATGCGGCCCTGATTGCGCAGGCTCCTGCTGCCGTTGTCCCAGTAGCCGTCATGGTCTTCGGTGTCCACCTCGAAGACCTTGCCGCCGAACTCCTTCTCCGCCGGGTCCTCTCCCAAGGTCAATCCCGAGAGGTGGTTGGAGACGTCGTCGTTTTTGGCCGCGCCTGCCCATACGTGATCGGGGTCGATGTTCAGGTCCTTTGCGTGGTCCACTGTCATTCCCGGGCTGCCGACCACGACGATGTCGTCGGCATCGATGCCGTTGCCGTGAGACGCGGCGTCACCCACCACCGTCGAGCCGTAGCTGTGTCCCAGCACGGTCATGTGGGAACGCTCGCCGACGTGCGATTCGCGCAAGCCATGCGTGAAGCTCCTCAGATCGCCGGCGCCGGCGTCGGCACGCTCCGTGGTAGCAACGCTGCCGTCGAACTCGGGGGCGTCGTACCCGAGCCAGGAGACAACTGCCGTCTCCCCCGCATCGTTGTCGATCGCTGCCTTCTGTAGCACGCGTGCACGGTCGATCTGCTCGTCGACATTCGTCAGGTCGTTGTCGGTGCCGGGAACCTGTACGGCAACATTGCGGGCGGTGTCCGGATTCCCCTGCGACACCACGGCCCGCCCGTCGCGGGCCTCCGTGTCGATCCCCAGTACGTACAGCTGCTTGCTCTCGTCATTACTGCCATCGGCCTTGTCGAGCGCGTCTTGCAGTTTCCGCAGGCCCTCGTACTGCCGCTGGTCGTGGATGCCCAACTCGCCCCGCTGCTTTTTCATGTCGTACTCCGCAAGCTGAAGATCCACCACCTTGCGGTTCGCCTCGTCACGGTCGGCGCTGGGGATGCCGTCGAGCCAGCCGATCTTCTCGGGGTAGGCATCGAGGTATTCCTGCCGTTCCTGCTCGGTGAGGCCCGACCACCATTTGGCGTTCTCCTTCGGGTCCTTCTTCGACGGAATGGAATCCTCGCTGAGGTGGGCGAACTCCGCGGCCTTGCGGGCGCCTTCTTCGGCCTGGGCCGCGCCGTAGTCCTTGTCGAGGCTGAAGGCGTCGATCTGCTGAAGGAGTTGCACCCCTTCCCAGTCAGCGGTACCAGCCTCGTCAAGGGCGAATTGGATGTCGTTCTGGTAAGCCCCCAACTTGCCGACGCGCAGGCTGTGTTCTTCCTGCGCGCCAGGGTCGGCGTCGCCGGTGGGGCCGGGCCTGCTGTCCGTCACATTGCCGTGGTCGTCAACGGCATACCCGTCGAGTTCCGCTGTGCGCACACACCGGCGCAAGTCGTCCTGGGCCTGCTTCATCTTCATGTGAACGGTGTCCAGGACGGTGGCGATGGAGGTGACGTCGGACTGCGCGGTCCCGAGCTGGGACTCGCTCGCCTCCATCTGCATAAAGGCGTACTGAGCATCCGTCCCCTGCCAGTCGCCGGCATGAAGCGGGCCGGTCACCTTGTGACGGTGGCGGACCTGGGCCTCCTCCAGCGCCTTGGCGAGCTTCTGCCAGGACCTGACGGCGGCTTCCAGATCAGAGAAATCCTGCTTCAGAAGTTCTTTGAAATTCTCGGGCATCGGTCACCGCACCTGAAAAGACTGGGCGGTGACGCCTTCGTTGTACTCGTGGCCGTCGGCAGTACGCCGCAGCCGGGACGCCGCGCTCTTGGAATCACCGCCGCCGATCCGCTTGCTCAGCTCGTCCAGCGCCGTGCCCCAGTCGTGGGCCACACGCTCCATATCCGGGCCGATGCGCCAGGACTTCAGCGCCGTACCGGACGCTTCGATATCGCGCCGGGCCGTCGCGACGGGTGCCTGTAGATCATGGCTGATGGCGTCGGCGGCGCCGGCCGCCGCTCTCAGTTCCTCGGGTGAGACCGAGATGCTGTTGTTGGACATAGCCTTGCGATTCCCCCGCCGATCGGACCTGGTGGCCATATGCTCACATGGCCACCACGATGAGACCGACCGACTGGTTGCAGGGCAATGGATTCCGGCTGAAAAGCGACGATGGCTGCCTTGGCCCACATCCGGATAGCGGTGGAGGGCACATGCGATGGAATCGACGAACTCGTGGAGGATCTCGTCGGCGTCGGCCCAGCAGTCCCGCATGTGCTTTTGCGGTTCCCGGTTCTGAGATTCGCCGGTTCATTCGTGGGCGACATGGACAACGGGGTGGAAGCCGTTGGGGGCTGCGGAATTCCGGGCACCGTGGATGATGTGGGCGGCCTTCAGGGACTCGGGCTTAACGGTCGAACCGGTCTCTCCGTACAGCTCGTGTCCGGCGGTTTCGGTGATCGGCTCGCCGGGTTCGCTCGGGCCGGCGCCCAGATCCGACGCGATGAGACGGGACACTCAGTGACGCTCACCTTCACCCGCCACCCCGACGCCAAGCGCTACGAACTGCGCCCCCGGGGCACCGCCCCCGTCCACGTGCGCCGTGGTGCCCCCGACGGCCACCCCCTTCCCGAGGGGTGTAAGCCGCGTTTCACCCTCGCCGCCGACCCTGCCGGTGCCTCGCCGCTCGCCGTGGTCGTCCGGCGGAACGGCGGTCGCCTCGCCGTGCTCACCCCGGACCACGAGCACCTGGCCGAACTGCGTCTGCCGCCGCGGAAGAAGCGGTGGCGGCCCGCGTACGAGATCCACCTGGCCGACGGGACGGTGCTGCGCGGGCGGGAGGGGACGGTGCCGTCGCTGCTCCTGTGCCTGGTGCTACTGCCGTTCGTCCTGCTGTACCTGGTTGCCCTGGCCCTGTCCGACTCCCCCGCCGGCGCCTCCACCGCCCCGCTGCGGACGGTCTGGAAACGGCCGGGTGAGCTCTTCGGCCGGGCGGCCCTGACCGAGTCCACGCGCAGCCGGTTCCGCGTCCGGGATGACGGGCTCGACCCCCGGGTGGCGTACGCACAGGCGGTGGCGAAGCACTGGGAGCGGTGACCGGGCGGACCGGCACTGCTTCCGGCCGCAGAGCACTCGCCGGCAGCGGTCCACTCGTACGCCCCGGGCGAGGCGGTCGCCCACACCACCGCAGTCGCCCACACCGCGCCCACACTGCGCTGCCCGTGAATCCCGAGTGCACGCCGACGGAGGCGGATCCTTCCGGCAGGTGTCCCCCCCCCCGTGTGCCCCGGCCGCCTGAGCGCGGGGTCCGGAGGCCGCTCCGCATGCCCCGTGGCGTGGACCGTTTCAGCAGTTCGGAGCCCCGGTCTCCGCCCCTGAGGCGCTCACGACGCCATAGGAAGCGCCGCCCCCTCGCGCCACTTGAGGATCGAGTGACGCAAGGGGGCGGCTGACCTGCGACTTTGCCGTAAAAACCCTGCGGACCAGGGAAAACTACGCTCGGTAGTTCTCATTGGTCCGCAGGGATTTTCGGTGTGTTGTGCCCTGGGTGTGCCCCGATCCGCCCCTTGCTTGGTGCCCACAAACGTTGCGGCATGCCTGCCGATGTGGCTCACAAGCCTGCCTGCCCCGTGAAGGTACGACCGCCCCTCAACCAGAGGCGCCCATTCTGCTGCGGATGTCCGCGGGAAGAGGGTACTGCTGTTCCGTGGGAATTAGGCCGTCGGCTCTGTCCCACATGTCTGCTTGGACATGGTCGTGGATGGCATGGACGAGAGGCGTAATGTCGCGGATTTCGGTGATCCACTCATGTACGTAGAGATCGACGGCGTCGCCGGACAGGCCTACCTGAATTGCACGATCGGCCAGAGCTGAGAGGTCGGTAGCGCGCTCGGGGTCCCATTGCACTCGAACAGGGCTGGTCGACTTCAGCGCCCGCCACGCGGACTCCGTTTCGTGGACTCCTGGCTCGAAATGGCTCAGACAGGCATGCCGCAGGGCCCACTCGAAGCCGGTCCGGGTGATGCGGATGGCCAGCACTCGTTCCTGGCCGGGTTTCGTCGCCCAGCCGGAGCGGTACATCATCCACCGGAACGACGGCTTGATCCAGGTCATGCGGTCGCGTTTGAACGGGGCAACGAACGTTCCGGCGGCGACGGCCGGCTCCGCGATCTGCGGAGGGTACGCCTGGTACACGGTGATCGTCTCATCGGTGTACTGAGCGCGCACCAAGCGGCGGGCGACGGTTTCCTCAGGCTGTTCGGCCGATTCCACTCTCACAGCCCTGCGATTTCCAGAACCCACTCCGACGCATCCGCCAGCGATGGACCGGAAACTTTCTCTGCACCGGCCGTGTGGAGCAGCCAGCGCAGTTCGTTACAGGCGAAGAACGACTCCCCCCAACTGTCGGTCCAGACGCGAATTTTCCGGTCGCCCACCTTCGTGATGTCCCACCACGCCCAACCCCTGAATTCATTCTCCGGATCGAACTCGAACAGCCACCACTGCAGATCCCAGGACTTTTCCCCGAATGCCTCGTGATAGCACTCCTTGCCACGGCGAGCAAAGTCCGCAATGTTCGCCCCGTCAGCGCCACTCACGCCCGAGAACCACTGCGGAATTCCCTCGATGGGGAGATCCTCGTCATCGAACGACGCCGTGATGGCGACGTCAAGCGCAGCGGACATGACGTCCCGGACACGGCGAATGTACTCCTGGGGGTCGACCGACAACACGGCATCGAACACAGCAAGAACGGGCGGAACCCCGTCGGCCGACGGTCGGACATCCACCCGCTGCCGCTCTTGGCGCAGGTCGTCAATTTCGTGAAGCATTCAGCACTCCCGCTACATTTTCTTGATCATTCTACCAGAGCCCGGTTTAATGTTGGACTGGAATTCATCGAGCAATTTGGCAGGGATGCCATAAAGATCAGGCCCCTTGGTGGGGTCAGATATCTCCGGTTTATCGCTCTTGTACTTCTTCCAATCCTGCTTGGTTCCTTCCCAATCATCCGGAGCACCTTGGTCAACGGCAGTGGCACGCACTTTCTCAAGATAGGACTTGGGCATATCGAACGCGACAATCTCATCCGGCCTGGACTGTCCGCCTCGATACTCCAAAGTGTGCCGAATATCGTTGCTCATGTTCACGTACAGAGACTGCTTACCGGTGAGGCTCACCTCGCCGTTCGGCCCGATCTTGATCCGCTGGCTCCCTGGGTGATCGGTCTGCTTTCGGTAGACGGTGATGTAGTCCGGCGAGAGGCCGAGAGGGTCTGTCCAGGTATGCGGATTGTGGACGTAGGTGGCGGGGTTGGGCGCCGGCGCGAGGCCGAGGGGGTCCGGCGAGGTGTAGCGCGCCGTCTCCGGGTCGTAGTAGCGGTGCAGGTTGTAGTGCAGTTGAGTCTCTGCATCGAAGTACTGGCCGGGGAAGCGCAACGGGGTGTACGCCGTGTCCTCGTTGCGCCATGTCGTAGCTCCCCAGAGGGTTGACCGAGCGCGCCAGGCGATATCACCGGTCTCCTCGATGAGTTCACGCGGCGCGCCCACCAGATCGGTGACGATGGCGTAGAACCGCCGATCGATTTCGCTTTGGTGTGCGGTGTCCGCCAGGGCCTTCCGCTCGCGCTGCGCCATCGGGCGCTGCCCGTCGTAATCCCAGGTGAGGATGGTGCTCTCAGGCCGACCGGGTGCCTGTCGTGTCTCCTCCACCAGCGTGGAACCGTCCCAGGCGAAATCCGTTCGCTCAAGGACGGTGCAGCCGTCAACGCCCAGCCGTTCCTTGGCGATTCGGCGCCCGAGCGGGTCGTAGTGATAGCGCCATCGAGTCCCGTCAGGAGTGACCACCGCGACGAGCCGGTCCTGGCTGTCCCACTCATATGCCCAGACGTCGGGCTTGCGGGACAGTCGGCTCTTGACGCGGGTGGTGATGCGCCCTTGGGGGTCGTAGGAATAGCGCACGCGCCCGGCTGCGGTCAGCCGGTTGCGGTCGTAGGTTCGTTCGCCCTGCGCTTCTCTGCCCGGGTGCTTGTCCGGCCACTGTGCGTCGGTCTGGTTGCCTGCTTCGTCGTAGGCGTAACGCTCCGACCACACCTGAGCCCGTACGGACACCACTCGACCACCGGCGTCCAGTCCGTATGCCCGGTCTCCGTTCAACTGGTCGGTGACCGCAGTGAGGTGGTCATCAGGCCGGTAGGTGTAGGCACGGCGCTGGAACTGCTGACCACGTCCCGTAAGCGTCTGGGAGGTGAGTCTGCCTCGTGGGTCCCAGACCTGGGCGAGGGTGACCGCGTCCCCGAAGTGCCGCGCGGTCTCTTGACCGGCAGCGTCGAAGTCGAAGGTGAAGGAGTGGCCGGAGGCGGACATCGCGGTGCGGTTGCCACCCGCGTCGTACGCCCAGGAACTGACCGCGCCGGACGGTGTCCTCCGCTGGATCCGGCGGCCCAGGACGTCGTACGCCGACGAAACCGTGCGACCGTCGCAGTCCTCCGACACGACACGGCCCAGCGGGTCGCGCCTGTACGTCACCGTCGAATCCTGGCCTGCCGCACTCAGCAGTCGGCCGGCCGGGTCGTACAGGAACTGGACGGTGTCGTCCTCCGCGTGCTTCTGGGTGATCCTGCCGAGGGCGTCACGCGTGTAGCGCACTGTCTGGCCCAGACCGTTGGTGCGCGAGACCAGCCTTCCCGCGGCGTCATGGGCGTAGCGCAGGGTACGTCCGTCGAAATCGGTCTCCGCTACGGTCCGCCCGGCCGGGTCGTACTCGTACGTCCAGCGCAGTCCGCGCGGGTCGGTGACTTCCGTCAGACGCAGGTGCGCGTCGTGGGTGTATGCGTAGCGTGCTCCGTCGGGAGTGATGCGGGCGGCCAACAGGTCGAAGTGGGTCCACTCGTACCGGGTGGTGTGGCCTGCCTGATCGGTGTAGCTGGTGCAGTTTCCCTCACCGTCATAGGTCCAGGTCTCCTCGGCCGCGTCCGGGTGGACCCGTGCCGCAAGCCTGCCGTCCACCGTCCATGTCATGCGTGTGGTGGCCCCGAGGGGATCGGTCATGGCTATGACGCGACCGAACGGGTCGCGCTGGTAGCTCGTCTGAGCTCCCGTCGGATCGGTGACGTTAAGGACGCGGCCTGCTTCATCACAGGACACCCGGGTGACGTGACCCAACGCATCGGTGACCGAGACGAGGTGGCCGCGGCCGTCATAGGCGTAGTGCGTGATGGCACCGGTGGGGTCGACGACAGCGGTGAGGTTGCCCCACCCGTCGCACTCCTGCCGCCACACCGCACCATCCGGGGCACACACCTCTACAGGGAGGTGGAGATCGGAGTAGGTGACCCTGGTCCGGGTGCCGTCCGGCCGGTGGATGGCCGTCGTGCGGCCATGCTCATCATGGTCAAAAGAGGTCCGGTAGCCGAGGGCGTCGGTGACCGCGACGATCCGGTCGTGCGCGTCGTGCTCGGTGCGGATGGTGTTGCCGAGCGGATCCGTCTCAGCGACGATCTGGAGCCGGTCGTTGACCGCGTAGCTCGTGGTGTTTCCGTCAGCGTCGGTGGCAGTGGTGATGCTCAGCCTGGTGTCGTGGTCGACGGCACCATAGGTGAAGCGGAGGCTGACGTGACCGTCCTCACCGCCTTCGGCGATGCATCGGTCCTGGTCGTCGTACTGGTAGTGGTAGCGGCGCTGGTTGCTGTCCGTCCACGAGGTGACACGCCCCCGGGTGTCGTAGGCGAAGGTCAGCGGCTGTCCGTCCGCATCGGTGACGGCGGTGAGTTGACCATCGGTGTACTGGTAGCGCCGTATCAGCTGGTCGCCGCCGTCGGGGGCTGCCCCGGAGAGATGGAGAGCGGTGATCCGGTCTTCCTCTGTGGTGAGGATGAGGTGATGGCCTGCCCCATGACGTAGGGCGAGGGGAGCTCCGGTCCGATCGTCGTAGTCGAAGGTGATCCGGTTTCCGTTCCGGTCGCTGATCTCGTCGAGCAGCGCAAGCCGGGTGTCGTGGAGGGCCGGAGTGAAGTACCGCGTATGCCCCGTGTCGGGCCTGTGCAGCGCCCAGTCGCCTTGCTCGGTGCGGCTCAGGGGCCACTGCGGCCCTCGGGTGGGCAGCACCGGCTCGCCCGCTTGCGGGTGGGGGTAGGACAGGACAAGCCCGTCCTCGGCGACGAAGACGATTCCCCGCTCGTCGATTTCCAGACGCTGGTCGACCGTCGACGACCAGGACGGGCCGAACCAGCGTCCCGCCTGGTACCCCGACTCGACGCGACGAGTGAAGTCCAGGGGAAGGCCGCCCTCCAGGGCGACATCGCGTTGCGGCAGGAACATTCTGCCGGTCGCCATGTCCACCGGGTCGCTGCCACCGGAGTTGACCGTGTCGGGCGGACGTGTGTGGCTGTTGGGGTGGCTGCTGTCCAGTTGGTCACGCCCACGCCCCTTGCCTCCCTTACCTCCCAGGGAATTCAGAGACGTGCCGGGGCTGCTGTTGGGTGCCTTCGGGTCCTTCTTGTCGCCCTTGCCGATGCCGCCGAAGTGGTCGGATAGCGCACGGTCGTTTTCGTGGTGGTTCTTGGCCATCTGCTTGATGCCGCGGGTCATGTTGTCGTCGAGGTGTTTGGCGGTCTTCTTTACGCCGTCCTCGATGCCGTCGATGACCTTGTCGAGCATGGTGTTGGCGGCATCCGCGATGGCGTCCTTGCCACGGGTACGGCCGTGGTGACTCTTGGCCCGGCCAATCTTGCCGCCGGCCTTGTTGCGGAAGGTGCCGCCCGCGCTCTGCAGACCGGTCACCGCCCGGTCGTGCTCGTCGGGGTCGAAGCTGAACCCCCCGCTGGCACCAGCGCCGCCCCCACCGCCGCCACCGGCGCTAAGGAGTTCCATCGGGCTGCTGGCGGCGGACTTCGCAGCGTCTTTGGCATCCTTGACGCCCTGATTGAAGCCTTCCTTGCCAGCCTTGGCGGCATGGCTCAGGTCGATGCCGTCTTGCACGCCGAGGGCATTGGCGCCGAGCTGGACTACCAGATCTCCCACCATCGCCCCCAACGCCTCCTCGACAGGGGTGAGAGCGATGCTGATGACCTGCTCGGCAACCTGCTGACAGACCTCCTTGAAGATCCGGCGCACCGCGAGGCGGGTGACCTGGGTCCCGGCCAGCGCGCCGATCTCGGACAGCCCGAACGTGAAGGGCGCCGCAGCCTGGGCAGCAATCACCTCAGCGGCCAGGATGCCGAGCTGGACGATGGCCCCTATCTTGGCGCCCTCGATAAGTACGGCGACGCCGTCCATGGCGGTCGCCGCCATGCGGCCACACTCGGCCAGATTCTTCAGGTGAGTGCCGTTGATCTTTCCCCAGTGGGCGTTGAGCGCCTCCACCGCCAGCGAGCCGCCCGCCGACCCCACCAACCCCTGGATGGCCTGATGGGCTTCATTCGCGCCGCCATCGATGTCGTCGGCGAACTCCCGCATGGCGTCGGCCATGTCCCGGTAGTCGTCCTCGTCGACGTTGGGCCATGACACACCGATGATGTCGAGAATCTCGTCCGCCCACCCAGGCAGCACTACACCCACGAGAAAAACCCCCGTTGATCAACACACGTCAGAGGGGATGCTTTCAGCGGGCAAACGGTTCCTCAAGGCACGGATGAGCCGTCTTGATGGCCGACGCCCTCTGAACGGTTCGCCAGCAGTGGCCTACTCGTATGCCCAAGCCTGGCCGGTCTGCCGGTACTGCTCCACCGGGATCGGTTCGATACCGGTCCACATACGGGCGGTGTACAGCAGCCCGTATAGGTGGTCGATCTCGTGGTGGATGAGGCGGGCGAGGCCGCGTTCGTACTCGGTGGTCACGGTCTCGCCGGTCAGGGCCGTGGTTCCGATCGTGATCTTCAAGGGGCGGGGCACGAGGCCACAAACGTCGAAAAAGCTGAGGCAGCCCTCGTACTGATCGTCCGTCTCGTCGAAGCTGGTGGTGATCCGTGGGTTGAGTAGGACGATGGCGGGGGCGTCGCCGGGCGGCTGGACGACGGCGGCGGATCGTGCAATGCCGATCTGCGCAGCCGCGAGTCCCATGCCCTTGGCGAAGGGGTGGACTTGGCCGATCCGCTCCATCGCGGCGAACAACTCGTCTGTGACGCGCTCGGCCACGGCACGCTCGGCGGGCAGATCGAAGGCGCGGGCCGGTTCGGCGAGGATGCCGGCGCCGCGCTGGACGACCCCGAGGTCTCGCATCTGCTGGCTGGGCCGCACATCAATCACCTGAACTCCCCTTGGTCTGTGTCGGGTTCGGGCCGTGCCCGGAACCGCCATTCGAAACGGTACCGAGCGTGCAGGGCGGGTGTGGTCGTGATCCACGTGAATTGCCGTAGGCCACCGTCGTCCCTCCGGTCGGGAGGGGTGCGTAGAGAGGTGGCTTCGGCGGTCATGGAGGTCTCGGTGCCCCAGACCACGGGGTCGAGATCGACGGGGAAGGCGAGCTGGACTTCGAGTTGCTCGGTGGGGAGGCGGACGGCCCGCTGGAACCAGCTGCCCCACTTGTCGTCGCCGACGGTGTAGGCGTACTCGATCCACACGGATTCGCCGGGGTAGAGCGGGAAGCGGCCGTGTTCGTTGTCGAAGAGCAGCCAGACTTCCTTGAAGGCGTCGCGGTCGTGCTTGGCCTGCCAGCGCATCGTCTCGCCCCGGCACATGGCTGTCAGGTCGAGTTCGTCCCAAGTCAGCGGGTGGGCCCGGTAGTGGGCGTTGGACCGCTCGGGGTCGCCGGGGTAGCGGTCGACGGAGATGCGGATCAGGTAGCGGGTCACCGGCTCCTCGCCGGTGTTTCGCAGCAGCCGCCGCATGGTGAGCCGGTAGGAGCAGCCGTCCTAATTAACGACCTGGTGCGTGATTGCAGTGTCGGTGTGACTGCCTGATCGCCCGCCCTCGGTCAGACGGCGGTGGTGCGGTCGGAGACGAGGCCGGCGACGGCGAGATAGGTGGCAGGAAGAGCGTCGCGGCGGTGGGTCCAGCGCGCCAGCCCCTTCCAGCGTTTGTGGTCGGCGAAGGCGTGTTCGACGGGGATGCGCTGGGACGAGTGCTCGTGGCGGGCCTGGTCCCGCGCTTCCTGGACTTCCGGTGCGGCGATCTTGTTCGGTTTCCTGGGTGGCGTGACAGCCTTGCCGGGGTGGTCGCTCCGCAGTCCCAAGTAGCCGTCGTCGAGGAGCACTTGCACTTCGGGAAACTGCCAGAAGAGGTCGCTGATGCCCTCACCCCGTATCGCGGTGGTGTCGTGCATTCGTCCCGGGCGGAGGTTGCCAGCCCACAGAGTGCGGCCCCTCGCATCGGCCACGACGGTGGCTTTCATCGTGTTCTGCTTCTTCTTACCGGACACGAAGGCCCGCCGTCCGCCCCGGTGGGAGGCTGGGCGGCGGACCTGGACCTCGGTGGCGTCCAGTCTCAGCACGACGCCCTCGGCCTGGGCGTAGGCGAAGACGTCCGCCTAGTCCGCAACCGGATCCCGGGACGGTCGGGAACTGCGAAGCCGCGGGCGGCGAGGAGGTCCCTGACCTCGGCAATCGCTCGGCTGACGGTCGACCGGTCAACTCCGAAGAGCAGGGCCAGGACAGCATGCGGCAGGTCGTGTCGCAGGTGGATGAGGGTGGCGGCCACCCGGTCGACGAACACGAGGCGGTGCCTGGCTCCTGCTCCGGCCGCCAGTTGCCGCGCTCCACCGCGGGCAGCGTCACGCCGGCCCTCGACCACGGCCTGCCACGGAGCGGTCAGCTCGACGACCAGATCCGCCAGATGCCGCCGCGAGATACCGGTCAGCATCCGATGGCTGAGGACCGCACGGTTCACCTTGATCGCCACACCGTCAGATCATCCCGTCCACAACACTGCTGGTCACATCGACACTGCAATCACGCACCAGGTCGTACGACCGCAAGGTCGACGCCGAGGCGGCTGCCGCAGCCGTCAACAACGACCTACGCCAGGGCAAGTACGTCGACCCGACGGCGGCGAAGAAGACGCTCAAGACGTACGCCCGCGAGTGGCTCGACGACGCGACGGCCGGCATCGGCACGGTGGACGCGTACGAGGACATCGTCCGCAATCACATCGAGCCGCACCTGGGTCACTTGGAGATACGAGCCCTCAACCGCCCTTCCCTCACCCAGGGTTGGGTGAAGAAACTCCAGGGGGCGAGCCTTGAGGCGTCCACCATCAGCTTGGTCAACTCCGTGCTCTCCGCCATTCTGGACGCCGCCGTCGAGGACGGGCTGCTGCCCAAGAACCCGTGCAAGTCCAGCTCGGTCAAGCTACCCAGCAAGCCGAAGCGGAAGATCATCCCGTGGAGCCTGGCGCGCGTGCACGCGGTCACCTCCGCGCTGCCCCACCGCGTCCAGTGCGGCGGCAAGCTGGCGTTCGGCTGCGGACTGCGCCAGGGCGAGGTTTTCGGCTTCAGCGAGGACCAACTCGACTTCGAGCGCGGCGTGGTCCACATCAACCAGCAGATCAAGCTGGTCCGTTCAACCATGGTGTTCGCCCCGCCCAAGGGCAACCGGCTCCGCACTGTGCCGATGGCCGACCAGCTCGCTGCTGCGTTCAAGGCCCATATGAAGGAGTACCCACCGGTCCTCGTGACGCTGCCCTGGATCGAACCCGACGGTGAGCCGCGCACCTACCGGCTGCTCTTCACCGACGAGCAGGGGCGCGCGTACCACCGCAGCGTCTTCAACCAATACGTCTGGAAGGGCGCCCTCGCAGACGCCGGAGTCATCCCGCCCCGCGAGAAGGGCTCGCCGCGCTACGCGGCCGCCCCCGACGACGGCATGCACGCTTACCGCCACGCCTATGCGTCTGTCCTCCTCGACGCCGGAGAGAGCATCAAGGCGCTGTCCGAGTACCTCGGCCACTCGGACGCCGGCTTCACGCTGCGCACTTACACGCACCTGATGCCCAACAGCGAGTCCCGTACGCGGCGGGCGATGGATGCGGCGTTCGCCCAAGCGGGCGCAGGCGCCCCGACCGCAGCGCCCACGAACTCCGAGGGCACGTCAGCGGAGGCTGTCCCTTCCGGCATGTGCCCTGTGTGTGCCCTGGCTGCCTGAGCGCAGGTGTCGGGAGACGCCGCTGGTGCCCCGAAAATCTCGCCGGGCGGGTCATTTCAGCAGGTCAGGGCCCATGCCTTGGCTTGCTCCCCTTACGAGGCCATGGGGAGGGCGGCACCTTCCCGCCACTTGAGGATCTTGTCGAAGCTGACCACCGCGCCGCGGCGGCCCGTGCGGTTGCGGTAGTGGACGTGGTCGGTGAGGGCCTCGATAAGGAAGAGGCCCCGGCCGTCCTCTGCGTAGGCGGGGGCCTGTGTGGGGGTGGGTACGGGGGCGGGGGTGCGGTCCACCGGGGAGCGGCGTGGGGCGGGGCCGGGGCGGAAGCCGGGGCCCGAGTCGGTCACTTCGATGCGGCAGGTGTCGCCGTCGATGAAGGCCGTGACGCGGTAGTCCTCGGTGGTGGCGTCGCCGCCGTGCTCGACGGCGTTCGCGCATGCCTCGGAGAGGGCGACCGAGAGGTCGTAGCAGATGTCGGGGTCGACGCCCGCCGTCTCCATCGTGCCCAGCAGGAGCCGGCGGGCGAGTGGCACGCTCGCGGGCTCGCGGCGCAGATGGAGGGACCACCAGATGCTCATCGCTCCAGCCTCCTGGCCACGGCTCGACATACCGATACCTATTGCCGCCGTGCAAGGTCCGTAAGCATGTCCGGGACGTGACTCCGCTCATTCGGCGGATGCGGGGACCGCGCGCACCGGTGTAGGCGGAACGACCCGCATGCGCCCCCACGCGCCGTCCCGGACCCCGGTGCGGCCCCGGAACGCGGCACTGAGCGGCGCCCTGCCGTAGGCAGTGGTGGAGGGCAGTGGGATGATGGCGCGGCCATGAATGCCCCGCCCGCCCCCACCGTGCGCGCCGCAGCAGATCTGCGGCTGCTGAGGGCCGCGGTTTTCACCGCGGTCTGTGTCGCGCTGTCCGCGGCCGGGCACATGGCGGCCTCGTTCGCCACCGTTCCGCTGTGGACGCTGGGCGTCGCCTGCGCCGCGGTCTTCGCGGTCGCGGCCCCGCTCGCCGGGCGGGAACGCTCGCTCCCGGGGATCGCGGCGGGGCTGGCCGTGGGCCAGCTCGCCCTGCACTCGCTCTTCGCCATCGGCCAGCAGCCGATGCCCGCCGGGGTGTCGGCAACGGCACCGTCCGGGGGCGTCGGCGGCCTCTCCGACCAGGTGGCGATCGCCATCGCGCGGCACCTCACCTGCGGGCTCGGGGCCGGCGGTCTGGACGGTGCCGAGGCGCGCCGGATCCTCGGCTCGGGCGGGTTCGACCCGTCCCTGGCGTCCGGCGCGGCCGGCCGCCCGGCGGTCGTCGGCGCCGCCGACCCGGTGATGGCGCACGGTCTGGTGCCGTCGCTGCCCATGCTGCTGGGCCATCTGCTCGCGGCGCTCGCCGCCGGATGGCTGCTGCGGCGTGGCGAGGCGGCGCTGTGGCGGCTGGTACGGCTGTCCGCTCCGGCGGCACGGGAGGCCGCGGCGCAGGCCCTCGTCGGCGCGCTGCGCCGGGCGCTCGCGCTGGTCCGCGCCCTGCTCGCGGGGCTCGTCCCGGCGTACGAGGACGGACCGCGCGCCGCCGTTCCGGCCGGGGACGGCGTTCCCGGTCCACAGGAGTCGTCGCTCCAGCACAGTGTCGTCAGGCGCGGTCCGCCCGCCCTCGCCCTCGCGGCCTGACAGCGAAGCACGCCCCGCGGGACGGGTGCGGGCTCTCGCGCCGTCGCCGCACGCGCGCCAGACCCTCACTCACTTCTCTCCTGCCTTGGAGTGCTTTCGCCATGACGAAGGTGACGGATATGACAGCTATGACGAATACGCCGGATATGACGGATGCGCCGGGTGGTGCCGGCTGGGGCCGGTGGCTCGCCCGTCGGCTGCCGGTCGTCGGCGGACTCGCCGCGGGCGGTGTGCTGCTGCTCGGCGTCCCCGCGTTCGCGCACGTCAGCGTGCAGCCGGGGACGGCGCCGAAGGGCGGTTACGCGACCGTCAACTTCAAGGTCCCCAACGAGCGGGACAACGCCTCGACCGTGAAGCTCGAAGTGTCCCTGCCGACCGACCACCCGCTGGCGTCCGTGATGCCGCAGCCGGTGCCCGGCTGGCAGATCGAGGTCACCAAGGCCAAGCTCGCCAAGCCCGTCGAGATGCACGGCGAGAAGATCAACGAGGCGCCCTCGAAGATCACTTGGACCGCCGACGGCAAGGGTGTCGAGCCCGGCCAGTTCCAGCAGTTCCCGGTCTCCGTCGGCCAGCTTCCGGACAACGCCGACCAGCTCGTCTTCAAGGCCCTCCAGACGTACGACAACAAGGAGGTCGTGCGCTGGATCGAGCCGGCGAAGCCGGGCGGCCCGGAGCCGGAGAACCCGGCGCCGGTGCTCACCCTCACCGCGGCGGACGGTGCCGGTGCGCCCGCCAAGAGCGGTACCCAGGATGCCCAGGACACCAAGGACGCCAAGGACACCGCCGCGGACGCCGGTGCGGTGTCCGGCAGTGACACCACGGCGCGTGTCCTGGCCGTCATCGGCATCGCCGTCGGCATCGCCGGAGTCGCCTTCGGCGTGCTCGCCGGCCGGCGCCGCAGCGCCTGATCACCGACCGGGCCGCGCCCGTCCGGCGACGGCCCGGCACCCCGATTTCCTGGACCCACGGGACATATCTGCAATGCGTAGAAGGACCATGTTCGCGGCCGCCCTCGCGGCGACCGCGGCCCTCACCCTGACCGCCTGCGGCAGCGACGGCGACAAACCCGCCGCCGAGGTCTCCGGCACCACCTCCAAGCCGATCGTCACGCTCGACAGTCCGATGGAGAAGCCGGACCTCGTGCTGACCGACTCCGACGGCAAGAAGTACGACCTGCTGGAGAAGACCAAGGGCCATCCGACCCTGATCTACTTCGGCTACACCCACTGCCCGGACGTCTGCCCGCTGACGATGGCCAACATCGCGGTCGCCGTGAAGCAGCTGCCGAAGGCCGAACAGGACGACCTGCGCGTGCTGTTCGTCACCTCCGACCCGGAGCGGGACACCGCACCCGTGCTCAAGAAGTGGCTCGGCGGCATCAACAAGGAGTTCACCGGCCTGACCGGCGACTTCAACACCATCCAGGCCGGTGCCCGCAGCGTGAACATCGGCATCGAGAAGCCCGTCAAGAAGGAGAACGGCGACGTCGTCTCGACGCACGGCGCCCAGGTCCTGCTGACGTCCGCCAAGGACGACCGCGTCCACTGGATCGGTATGCAGGACGCGACCTCCGACAACTACACCTCCGCACTTCCGAAGATCATCAAGGGACAGAACCCGTGAACCGCCGCACCGCCATCGCCGCCGCCCTCGCCCTGACCTCCGCGCTCGCCCTCGCCGGCTGCGGCGGGGACAGCGCCCCCAAGCTCTCGGTCGCCGACCCGTACATGCCGCAGCCGGTCACCCAGGACATGGCCGGGGCGTTCCTCGTCATCAAGAACAGCGGCTCCACCGCGGACCAGCTCACCTCGGTCACCAGCGACCTGACCAAGGACGTCTCGATCCACAAGACGGTCGGCAACAAGATGGAGGAGGTCCCCTCGCTGGACGTACCGGCCAACGGCGAGCTCACGCTCGCCCGCGGCGGCAACCACCTGATGTTCATGGGGCTGAAGAAGAAGCCGGCCGAGGGTGACAAGGTCGCCATCGAGCTGCACTTCAAGACCGCCGGCACGGTCAAGGTGGACGTCCCGGTCAAGTCCGCCAGCTTCGCCCCGAAGAAGTAGTCCGCACCGGAGAAGTGAGGGGAATCCCGCCATGGCCACCACCGTCCCCGGCCGTCGACGGTCCGCCGCGCTGCGCCTGCTGGCCGTCGCGGCGGCGCTGTTCGGCGCGCTGCTCGGCGGCGCCGTCCCGGCCGCCGCGCACGCCGCGCTGACCGGCAGCACCCCCGCGCAGGGGTCGGTGGTGGACCGGGCCCCCGAGCAGGTGTCCCTCACCTTCTCCGAGGGCGTCGCCATGGGGGACGACTCCATCCGCGTCCTCGATCCGAAGGGCCGGCGGGTGGACCGCGGCAAGCTGCGCGACCTGTGCAGCGGCGACACCGTCAAATACGCCGCGGGGCTGCCCCCCGGGCTCGCCGACGGCACCTACACCGTCGCCTGGCAGGCCGTCTCCGCCGACAGCCACCCCGTCTCCGGCGCCTTCACCTTCTCCGTCGGCGCGCCCTCCGAGACCACCGCCGCGGTACCCCGGCAGGAGGCCGGCGGCGGGCTGGTCGGCGCCCTCTACGGCATCGCCCGCTATCTCGCCTACGCCGGTTTCGTGCTGCTGGCCGGCGGCGCCGTCTTCGTCCTGGTCTGCCGGCCGGCCGCCGCCGGCGTGCGGTCCGTCCAGCGGCTGATCGTCCAGGGCTGGGCGGTGCTGACGGGCAGCACCGTCGCGATGCTGCTGCTGCGCACCCCGTACACCGGGTCGGGCGAGCTCGCCGACGTCTTCGATCTCGGCGGCCTCCGGCAGGTCCTGGAGACCAAACCGGGCGTGGCGCTGGTGTCCCGGCTGCTGCTGCTCGCCGCCGCGGCGCTGTTCGTGGCGGTACTCTTCGGGGCGTATGCGCGGGCGCAGGCGGCGGGGCCCGGCGCGCCGGACGGTCCGCCCTCCGGCGGTGCCACGGACGCCGGCTCCACCGCCGCCGAGGACGGCAGGCGGCGCGCGGACCTCACCCTCGGGCTGGCCATCGGCGGGGTGATCGTCGCCGTCGGCCTCGCCGCGACCTGGGCGATGGCCGAGCACGCCTCGACCGGTCTGCAACCCAGTATCGCGATGCCCGTCGACGTGCTGCATCTGCTCGCGGTCGCCGTCTGGCTCGGCGGGCTGGCGGCGCTGGTGGTCTCCCTGTACTGGGGGCCGGCCGTGGAGCGGACCGCCGTACGCCGCTTCTCGCGGCTCGCGTTCTGCTCCGTGCTGGTGCTGGTCGCCACCGGGATCTACCAGTCCTGGCGGCAGGTCGGCACCTGGCGGGCGCTGACCGACACCACCTACGGGCAGCTGCTGCTGCTCAAGACGGGCCTGGTCGTCCTGCTCGTCGGCATCGCCTGGACCTCGCGGCGGTGGACGGCCCGGCTCACCGAGCTCCGGACCCCGGGCGGGACGGCGGAGGCGCCGTCGTCCGGGACCACGGCGGCGGAGGCACCGGTCCCCGCGACCGCGCCGGCGGAGGCACCGGCACCCGAGGCCACCGCAGCGGACGACGGCGGGGGCGGCGCCGACCGGGCCGCTCAGCTCGCCCGGCAGCGGGCCGCGCTGAGCACCGCCCGTACCAAGCGCATCCGGGACGCCGACCCCGAGCGGCTGGGGCTGCGCCGGTCCGTGCTGGCCGAGGCGGCGGTCGCCGTCGTGCTGCTCGTGGTGGCCACCGTGCTGACCGCCACCGAACCGGCTCGTACGGAAGAGGCGGTCAAGAGCACGGCCGGGCAGTCCGCCGCCGCCAACCAGCCGCAGGTGCTGACCATCCCGTTCGACACCGGCGGCCCGCGCGGCAAGGGCACCGCCCGGCTCGACCTCGACCCCGGACGCAGCGGCAGCGCCAACGAGCTGCATCTGCGGATCTCCGACCCGTCGGGCAGGACCATGGACGTCACCGAGGTGAAGGTCTCCTTCACCCAGCGGGCCCAGCGGCTCGGACCGCTGCCGGTCGTCCCCGGCCACGTCAGCGAGGGCCACTGGAGCGCGGCCGGTGTCCAGCTGCCGGTCCCCGGGCAGTGGCAGCTGTCGCTGCTCGTACGGACCTCCGATATCGACCAGGTGACCGAGACCAGGAACGTGAAGATCGGCTGATGAGCAACCAGACCTCCGACAGGAAAGCCCCCGAATCCCGTACGGCGGGCACCGGTCCGGGCGGCGCGGCAGGCGCCGCGGCCCCCGCCGCCGCGGACGCCCCGGCCCTGACGCTCTCCCGGCGCCGGCTGCTCGGCACCGTCGGCGCGGCGGGTGCGGCCGGACTCGTCGTCGGCGGGGCCGGCGGCGCGATAGCCGACGCCGCCGTACGGGGGGACGCCCCGACCGCCCTGACCAGCGTCGGCGCGACCGAGATCCCGTTCCGTGCGGAGCGCGTCAAGCACCAGGCGGGCATCACCACCCCGTTGCAGGCCAGCGGCCATATCGTCGCCTTCGACCTGGCCCCGGACGCGGACCGCAAGGCCGCCGCCGCCCTGCTGCGCCGCTGGTCGCGGACGGCCGAGGAGCTGATGGCCGGGCGGACCCCGGACGCCGACACCGCGGTCGCGCTCGACGCGGGGCCGTCCTCGCTCTCCGTCACCTTCGGCCTCGGCCACAGCTTCTTCGACCGTACGGGCCTCCAGAAGCGGCGCCCCGTACAGCTCGATCCGCTGCCCGACTTCTCCGCCGACGCACTGGACCTCCAGCGCAGCAACGGCGATCTGTGGATCCAGATCGGGGCCGACGACGCGCTGGTCGCCTTCCACGCGCTGCGCGCGCTCCAGAAGGACGCGGCGGGCGGCGCGCGGCTGCGCTGGCAGATGAGCGGCTTCAACCGCACCCCGGGCGCCACCGCGCGCCCGATGACCGCCCGCAACCTGATGGGCCAGATCGACGGGACCAACAACCCCCGGCCCGCGGACAAGGACTTCGACGAGCGGATCTTCGTGGGGCGGGACGCCGACCAGGAGTGGATGCGCGGCGGGTCGTACGCCGTGGTGCGCCGGATCCGGATGCTGCTGGACGACTGGGAGAAGCGCCCGGTGCACCAGCAGGAGAAGATCATCGGCCGCCGCAAGGACAACGGGGCGCCACTGACCGGCGGTTCGGAGACCACCCCGATGGATCTGGACAGGAACGCCCCCGACGGGCTGCCGGTCATCCCCGCCGACGCGCACGCCAGGATCGCGGCGCCGGAGTCCAACCAGGGCGCCGCGCTGCTGCGCCGCCCGTTCTCCTACCACGACGGGTTCGGCGACGACGGCGCCCCGGACGCGGGCCTGCTCTTCATCTGCTGGCAGGCCGATCCGCTGCGTGCCTTCACCCAGCTCCAGCGGAAGCTGGACCGCGGCGACGCGCTGTCGCCGTTCCTGCGGCACGAGGCGAGCGGGCTGTTCGCGGTGCCGCCCGCGGCGACGTCCGGCGGCTATGTCGGCCAGCCGCTGCTGGAGGGCTGAACCGGGCGGGCCCGGCCCGCGGAGGCCGCGCCCGGTGCGCCGCCCGCGGCCGGGTCCGGTCCGCCGGTGAGCGGCCCGGTCCGCCGCCGCGCGGGGCCTGGGTATCGTGACCGGACAGGGAGATCGGCGGGGCGCCCCCGCAGAAACGCGAGGGAGTCACCCGCATGTCGGCCAGCAGTTACACCTATCTCGGGCCCGCGGGCACCTTCACGGAGGCCGCACTGCGCACGCTGCCCGAATCGGCCACCCGCGAGCTGGTGCCGATGGTGTCCGTGCCGGCCGCGCTGGACGCGGTGCGCTGCGGTGACGCCGCGGCCGCGCTGGTGCCGATCGAGAACTCCGTCGAGGGCGGTGTGACGACCACCCTGGACGAACTGGCCTCCGGCGAACCGCTGATGATCTACCGCGAGGTGCTGCTGCCGATCGCCTTCGCGCTGCTCGTACGGCCCGGTACGAAGCTGTCCGAGGTGCGGACGGTGACCGGGCATCCGGTCGCCCAGCCACAGGTGCGCAAGTGGCTCGCCGCCCAACTCCCGGACGCCGTATGGGAGTCGTCGGCCTCCAACGCGGACGGTGCGCGACTGGTCCAGGAGGGCCGCTACGACGGCGCGTTCGCGGGCGAGTTCGCGGCGGCGACCTACGGCCTGGAGCCGCTGGTCACCGAGATCCACGACGCGCAGAACGCGACCACCCGCTTCGTCCTGGTGGGCCGCCCGGCCCGGCCCGCGGCGCCCACCGGCGCGGACAAGACCTCGGTCGTGCTGTGGCTGAGCGCGGATCACCCCGGCGCCCTCCAGGAGCTGCTCCAGGAGTACGCGGTCCGTGGCGTCAACATGATGCGCATCGAGTCCCGGCCGACCGGTGAGGGCATCGGCCGCTACTGCTTCTCGGTCGACGCCGAGGGGCACATCACCGACCGCCGGGTCGGCGAGGTGCTGATGGGGCTCAAGCGGGTCTGCCGCGAGGTGCGGTTCCTCGGCTCGTACCCGCGGGCGGACCGGGTGACCGCGACGGTGCGGCCGGAGACGACGGACGCGGCCTTCACCGAGGCGTCGGACTGGCTGGCGCGCTGCCTGGACGGGCGGGCCTGAAACCGGGCCCGGCCGGCCGCGGCCTGCGGCTTCGCGGGGCCCCGAGTTGTCCCCGGGAGTTGTCCACAAAGTTATCCACAGGCTGGGATCTCGACCTGTGGGTAAGTCGACATGGAGGACGGACAGAGTCGACAAATCCCCCTACCGACCTCGCGCCGCCCTCTCGCACTCCACACCGCTCCACACCCCGCCGCCTCGGGTCGCGTCAGCGCAATCCGGGCGGCCCATCCTTTAGGGAGCCGCAATCCCACACGAAAGAGCGGGTACGCCGGGTTTGGCGAGAGAATCCACGGCCCGGCTTTCCTGGGTCGGAATGGTTGATTCCGACTTCCACAGATTTCACACACAGCCTGTGGATAAGAAGTGCCGAACCCCCCAGCCCTGTGGACAACCCGGGGGACAACTCAAGGCTCGGGCCTGGAGATCCACTCCCTCACACCATCTCCCCAACTCCCTCCCCCCACGCCGCGAATCGGTCAGCACGGACGACGCGAATGCCCCATACCGGGGAATGCGCATGAATTCCCTTGACGGTTTTCCGCGGCTCCCGAGCGGCCTTCCCGGGCATTACCGACTTCGGAATAATTGACCCCATAACGGACAAATCGACACGCACGGGAATATCACGTCGAGGGCCGGGGCGGCGCCCGGTAGCCTGGTGGGGTGATTGACCTTCGCCTGCTTCGTGAGGACCCCGACCGTGTGCGCGCGTCCCAGCGCGCCCGTGGAGAGGACGTCGAGCTCGTCGACGCGCTGCTCTCCGCCGACGAGCGGAGCAGGTCGTCCAGCATCCGCTTCGACGAGCTGCGCGCCGAACAGAAGGCGCTCGGCAAGCTCATCCCCAAGGCCGCGGGCGACGAGAAGGCCGTGCTGCTGACGCGGGCCGGTGAGCTGTCCGCCGCCGTCAAGGCCGCAGACACCGAGCAGGACGCGGCCCGCGCCGAGGCCCAGGCGCTGCTGCTCAAGCTCGGCAACATCGTCCATCCGGACGTACCGGTCGGCGGCGAGGAGGACTTCACCGTCCTCGAAACCCTCGGCACCCCGCGCGACTTCGCGGCCGAGGGCTTCGCGCCCAGGGACCACCTGGAGATCGGCGAGCTGCTCGGCGCGATCGACGTCGAGCGCGGCGCCAAGGTCTCCGGCTCGCGCTTCTACTACCTCACCGGCATCGGCGCACTGCTGGAGCTCGCGCTGGTCAACGCCGCCATCGCGCAGGCCACCGCGGCCGGTCTCACGCCGATGCTGACCCCGGCGCTGGTCCGCCCGCGCGCCATGGAGGGCACCGGCTTCCTCGGCCAGGCGGCCGAGAACGTCTACCACCTGGAGAAGGACGACTACTACCTGGTCGGCACCTCCGAGGTCCCGCTCGCCGCGTACCACATGGACGAGATCCTCGACGCGTCCCGGCTGCCGCTGCGCTACGCCGGTTTCTCGCCGTGCTTCCGCCGCGAGGCCGGTACGTACGGCAAGGACACCCGCGGCATCTTCCGGGTGCACCAGTTCGACAAGGTGGAGATGTTCTCCTACGTCGCACCGGCGGACGCCGAGGCCGAGCACCAGCGCCTGCTGGACTGGGAGAAGCAGTGGCTGACCAGCCTTGAGCTGCCCTTCCAGGTGATCGACGTCGCCACCGGCGACCTCGGCTCCTCGGCCTCGCGCAAGTTCGACTGCGAGGCGTGGATCCCCACCCAGGGCAAGTACCGCGAGCTGACCTCGGCCTCGAACTGCGACACGTTCCAGGCCCGCCGGCTCTCGGTCCGGATGCGGGACGGCAAGAAGGTCACGCCGCTGGCGACGCTGAACGGCACGCTCTGCGCCGTACCGCGCACCATCGTGGCGCTCTTCGAGAACCACCAGCAGGCGGACGGCTCGGTGCGCGTCCCCGAGGTGCTCCGCCCCTACCTGGGCGGCCGTGAGGTCCTGGAGCCGGCCGCCAAGTGACCGCCTCCGGTTCAGCACTGCCGCTGCCCTACAAGCTCATCGCGACGGATCTCGACGGGACGCTGCTGCGGCGCGACGAGACCATCTCCGAGCGCACCCGTGCGGCGCTCGCCGCGGCCACCGCGGCGGGCGCGGCGCACCTCGTCGTCACCGGCCGGTCGGTGCCCTGGACCCGGCACATACTCGACTCCCTGGACTACCAGGGCCTCGCGGTGTGCGGACAGGGCGCGCAGGTCTACCACGCCGGGGAGCACCGCCTGCTGACCTCGGTGACGCTGGACCGGCAGCTGGCGGGACTGGCGCTGGCCAAGATCGAGGCGGAGACCGGCCCGCTGTTCCTGGCGGCGAGCCGGGACGGCCTGGCGGGCGAGGTGCTGGTCACCCCCGGCTACCGCATCCAGGAGGGCCCGCTGCCGCACATCGAGGTCGACGACCCCGCCGAGCTGTGGGCGGCCCCGCTCAACAAGGTCTACCTCCAGCACCCGGACCTCGGCGACGACGCGCTGGCGCGGGCCGCGCGCGGGGTGGCCGGGGATCTGGTGGGGGTGACGATGGCCGGCGAGGGCATCGTCGAGCTGCTGCCGCTGGGCCTGTCGAAGGCCACCGGCCTGTCACTGGCCGCCCGCCGGCTGGGCGTCACGGCCAGGGAGACCGTCGCCTTCGGCGATATGCCCAACGACATCCCGATGTTCGCCTGGGCCGCGCACGGCGTGGCGATGGCCAACGCCCACGCCGAGCTGAAGGCCGTCGCCGACGAGGTCACCGCCTCCCACGAGGACGACGGCATAGCGCGCGTCCTGGAGCGCCTCTACGCGTCCTGAGCGGCGTCCCCCCGCTCCCGGGGCCCGTCCCCCGCACCATCCGGATGCCCCGGTTCGTCCGGTGGCCCGTTCCGGGCCTCCGGGGTCAGCGGCCACGCGGCGAAGCCGAGGGCCAGCGCGATGGCGTGCCCGAAGTCGGTGAAGGTCGCGCCGGTCAGCAGCGGAACGCCGAAGAAGAGCAGTACGCCGACGCCGTAGACGTAGGACCAGGGCCTCCGCAGCCGGTACGTCAGCACCCCGGCGGCGGCCGCCAGCCCGTACGAGACGCCGATGTCCACGACATGAGCCATCGAGCGCGGCATCCGGTGGCCCTCGATGGCGAGCAGGACCAGCTCCTGGCTGATGAGGGTGGCGGCGATATGGGCGCAGCCGACGGTGAGCAGCCAGCGCCAGGTCCCCAGCCAGCGTTCGACGTTGGCGTGCACCAGCTCGAACATCACCACGTAGAGCAGGAAGGACTGGGGCTGCTCGATCCAGAAGCCGCTGATCAGCAGCGACGGGAGGGGATGCTCGTTCAGCTCGTGGATGTTGCTGCTGTTGCGGTGGAGGAGGAAGTGCTCGAACCCCGCGGAGGCGGAGGCGACGACGAGACTGGTGATGCCGATGATCAGCAGCCAGATGTGGGTGCCGGGCGTGGACCGGACCCAGGCGGACACCCGGTGCAGGGGATGGCGCGGCGGTAACGGCGTGACCGGCGGCACCGGTTTCATCAGCGTCATCGCCCGGACCACCTTGATGATCTTCATGGTCTGCACCGCCTTCACCGGCTTCCGTACCTTGACCACCTTGACCGCCTGGACGCCCTGACCGCCTCCGCCGGTTTCGTTCCCCCGGCCGGCCTCATCGGCGGCGCCCCGTGGTGGCCGGTGCGGTGGCGACGAGCGGGCCCGCGCCCTTGATGTGGCGGATCCGCGGCGCGGTCTCCATCGCCCGCACGCCCGGCAGCGCCGCGATCTTGGTGGTCAGGTAGGTGTAGAGCGCCCGGACGTCCTCGCACACGACGGACGCGAAGAGGTTGTTCGGCCCGGTGGTGGCGCAGGCGAAGGCGACCTCCGGGTGGGCGGCCAGTGCCTCGCCGGTGGCAGCGAGTTCGGCGGGCGCGACGGACAGCCAGAGGGCGACCATCACCCCGTGGCCGAAGAGCCGCAGATCGTAGTTGACGTCGTAATAGAGGACGCCGTCCGTGCGCAGTTCGGCGAGCCGGCGGCGGACGGTGGTGGGCGACCAGCCGGTGACGGTGGCCAGTTCGGCCAGCGGGGTGCGGCCGTCGCGGGCGAGGGTGTCGAGCAGCCGGCGGTCGCCGTCGGTGAGGGTGACCGGGGCGGTGGCCGGATCCGGCGGCGGCGGCCGCAGCCGGGCGGCCTCCTCGTCGCTCAGCGCGCCGGACTTGTTGACCAGTCCCTGCGGGCCGCCGAAGAACATGTGCAGCCGGCAGTGCGCGGTGACACCGACCACGCTCGGGGTGCGCGGCAGTTTCTGGAGCAGCAGCGCATCGGTGTGCTCGCTGCCCGACGCCCGGCAGACCGCGGTGATCTCGGTGCCGCCGGACATCAGGCCCACCCAGGCGGTGTCCGGGCGGCGGGCCAGCGCCTCGGCGACGGGGAGCGCGGCGTCCGGCGCGCACTGGACCCGTACCAGCCATTCCGTCTCGCCCAGGGCCGAGGGGGCGGTCAGCCCCAGCACCTTGACCGCGCCGGTCGTCCGGTGCCGGGTGTAGCGCCGGGCGACGGTCTGGTCGGAGACGCCGAGTACCGCCGCGATCCGGCTGAAGGGCGCCCGGCCGTCGAGCTGGAGGGCATGGATGAGCCGCCGGTCGAGGGCGTCGAAGCCTGCGGCTTTCCCGTCGGTTTTCACCATTCGAGGCTAACCGGTGTCGGATTGCGCCGCCGTATGCGGCGTGGCTGGGAGATCGGGGGCCGTGGAACGGACGGTGGGGCCGCACGACAGCGGCGCCGGTACCGGCCTGCACGACCTGTGAGACAACGGAGGATTTTCATGCGCAGCGGACCGGAGAGGGGGACCGCGGTGGGCGGCGCGCCGGGCGCCCGCGGCAAGTGGTGGCCCCTGGTCGCCATCACCCTCGGCAACTTCATGCTGCTGGTCGATGTGACGATCGTGAACACCGCGCTGCCGCGGATATCCGACGGCCTCGGCGCCTCCTTCACCTCTCTCCAGTGGGTGATGGACATCTACGCGCTGGCGCTGGCCGCGCTGCTGATGGTGGCCGGTTCGGCGGCGGACCTCTTCGGACGCCGCCGGATCTACGTGGCCGGTCTCGCGCTCTTCGCGCTCTCCTCGCTGGCCTGCGGGCTGGCCCCCGACGCGGGCACCCTGATCGCGGCCCGCGCCGTGCAGGGCGTGGGCGCGGCGGCGATGTTCGCCACCAACACCCCGCTGCTGATGGCGGCCTACCGCGGCCGGGACCGCGGCGTGGCGTTCGGCATCTGGGGCGGGACCAGCGGCGCGGCGGCCGCGGTGGGACCGGTGCTGGGCGGTCTGCTCACCGAGTACGTCGACTGGCGGGCGATCTTCCTGGTCAATCTGCCGCTGACCGCCTTCGCGGTGTGGATCACGCTGGCCCGGGTCCAGGAGTCGCACGGCGACCGCACCGCCCGGATCGACTGGCCGGGTGCCGCGTCCTTCACGGTGTGCGCGGGCGCGCTGACGTACGGGCTGATGCGCGGCGGCGAGCAGGGCTGGACGGAGGCCGGGACGCTCGGCTCGCTGGCGGTCGCGGTGCTGGCGCTGATCGCGTTCATCGCGGTGGAGCGGCGGGTGCGCCGGCCGCTGCTGGATCTGCGGCTGCTGCGCCGGCCGTCGTTCGCGACGCTGATGGCGGCGGCGCTGCTGTTGCAGGTGGCGGCCTTCCCGTACCTGACCTTCGTGGGGCTGTGGACGCAGAACGTGCTCGGGCTCAGCCCGGTGCAGGCGGGTCTCGCGGTGACGCCGATGGCGCTGATGTCCCTGCTGGTCGGCGCGGTGGGCGGCCGGCATCTGCAACGCCTCGCACCGCAGCTCCCGATCGGGATCGGCCTGCTGCTGACCGGTGCGGGCGGGCTGCTGCACGCCCTGCTGCTCGGCGACGGCGCCGGCTGGGCCGTCCTGGTCCCCGGGCTCGCGGTCAGCGGGGTCGGCATCGGCATGGCGATGCCGGTACTGGTGTCGGCGGCGCTCGGCGCGGCGCCCCCGCAGCGGGCGGGCATGGCGAGCGGCGCGGTGAACACCTTCCGCCAGCTGGGCTTCGCGTTCGGCATCGCGGTGCTGGGCACGGTCTTCGCCACCGCGCTGCGCGACGCGGCCCCCGGCGCCGGGCACACCGCCCTCGGCGCCGCGTACATCACCGGGCTGACCCGCGTCACGCTGATCTCCGGTCTGGTGGCGCTGGCGGCCGGGCTGCTGGTCCTGGCGGTCGTACGGCGTTCGGAACACGGCGAGGAGCCGGGGGCCGGGGGCGCCGACGCACCCGGGGCCGACGCACCGGGGGCCGAGGCGGCGCCGGACGGCGAGCGGACGGCCGGGGCGGGCGGGCCCGCCGGGGGTGCCGGTCCGGTGCGGACGGGCGCGCCGGCCGGGAAGTAGCGGCGCGGGCGGACGGGGCCGGGGCGGCGGGCGTGAGCGTCCGCCGCCCCGGCCCCCGCCGTTCCGCCGGCCCGCCGCCTCAGGCGGGGATCACCGGCTCCTGGATCTCGGTGATCCACTCCGCCCGGTCCGCCGGGCACTCCAGATACAGCTCGCGGGCGTACCCGGCGGAGCGGTAGCCGTTGTCGTCGATCCAGCGCGCGAGCTGCTGCACGGTGGGCAGGATCCGGCTCATCGGGCCGCGGTGCACGACGGTCGCGGCACGGTCGAGGGCGGGCACGGTCACGACGTCGAAGCCGAGGGCGGCGCGCTCCCCCTGGCCCGTACCGGCACCGGCCTTGGCCAGCGCCTCCGGTGTGATCACGACGGCCGCGTGCACGATCACGGGATCGCCCTGGCCGGTCCCCGTGCCTGCCGGGGCTGCCGGGGCTGCCGGGGCTGCCGGGGTTTCCGCGCGCGCCGGGTCTGCCGGGACTGCCGCGCGCTCCGTGCCCTGTTCGTCCGGGGCGTCCTCGTAGTAGGCCAGTCCCGGTCCCGTCGGGGTCAGGCCCGCGGCCCGCAGCCGGCGCCACAGCTCGTCGTAGAGCGGCTGGATGACCGGGCCGATGTCCTCGGGCTCGTAACTGGCGGCGACCCCGCTCAACTCCGCGACCAGTACCGTTTCGGTGCGCTTGAGCACCACGTCGTCGGCAGGCATATGTCCCTCACTCTCGATGGTCCGGAGCCTCGTCTCGACCTGGGCCGGCCGCGCGCCGGCCGCGGCCAGTGCCGCCGCCAGCTCGGCCTGCCGCAGCCGCAGCATCCCGCGCAGCTCCGCCACGCTCACCTGCTCGTCCAGGATCGCCGCCACCTGCTGGAGGCTGAATCCCAGCTCCTTGAGGGCGATGATGCGGTTGAGCCGGGTGAGCTGGCCGCCCGCGTAGTAGCGGTAGCCGCTGGCCGGGTCGGTGCGGGCCGGGCGCAGCAGCCCGATCGCGTCGTAATGGCGCAGCATGCGGGCCGACACACGTCCGTACCGGGCGAAGTCTCCGATGGTGAACATGACGCCTTCCAGTGGAGGGCTTGTCACGGTGTCAAGGTCAAGCCCGGTCGAGGTGCGGCTACCGCCAAGGTCAAAAGCGCTGGTCGGCGAGGTGGCACGGCAGCATCGCGTCAAGTACCGGCCACAAGCCGTCAATGATGCGTCAGGACGGCGGGGGGCTGCCCCCGCGAGCGGGCATAGCGTCAGTGCCGAGCCCCGGCGCACGCATCTTCGACCGGTCCGGGGCCGCCGTCCTCTGCGAGGAGCAACGCCGTGTCCCACACCCTCTACGCGGAAGATCCTGAGCCTGCCGAACGTGTCCCGGCCGGGCCCCTCTTCGTCCCCGTCCGGCCGGGGCCCGCGGGCTGTACGGCCCGCCTGTTCCGCACTCCGTTCGGCGGCCGTACCGCTGTCGGCTTCACCTCGCCGCAACGCCTCGCCGCGGCGCTCGGCGGCGGCCAGCCCTGGATCAGGCTCTCGGAGCACGCGCTGCGCGCACTGGCCGAGCCGGTCGGGGCGACCGGCCTCACCGTCGATCCACGGCTCACGCCCGCCGTCCCGCGGATGAACCGCCGGGACGCCCCGCCGGACCGCCGCGACGCTCCGCGTACGCACCATCTGCTGGCTGTCTGAGGAGGGGCACCACCATGACGCACAGCACCCTGCCCGACGCCCCCGCGGCCACCGCCCCGCATACGGTCCCGGTCCCGGCCGCCGCGGCGCCGCCGGACGGAACCGGCCCGCTCGCCATCTGGCCCCGTTCCACGACGCCGCTGGCCCACGACGACCTCGCCGTCGGCGGCGTCCCGCTCACCGAACTGGCCGACCGCTTCGGCACCCCCGCGTACGTCCTGGACGAGGGCGAGGTGCGCCACCGCTGCCGTACCTATCTGCGGGCCTTCCCCGAGGCCGATGTCCTCTACGCGGCCAAGGCGTTCCTCTGCCGCGCGATGGTGCACTGGGTCCAGGAGGAGGGTCTCGGCCTGGACGTCTGCTCCGCGGGTGAGCTGGAGCTGGCCGTCACCACCGGCTTCGCGCCGGAGCGGATCGTGCTGCACGGCAACGCCAAGAGCCCGGACGACCTGCGGACCGCGCTGCGGCTGGGCGTCGGCCGGATCGTCATCGACAGCACCTCCGAGATCGCCCGGCTGGCCGCCGCGGTCCCGGCGGGCGCCCGGCAGAAGGTGCTGATCCGGGTCGTCCCGGGGATCGCCGCCGGCGGCCATGCCAAGATCCGTACCGGCACCGACGACCAGAAGTTCGGGCTGTCGATCGCGGACGGTTCCGCGCTGCACGCCATCACCCGGGTGCTGGGCCAGCCACGGCTCGAACTGGTCGGCCTGCACTGCCACCTGGGCTCGCAGATCACCACCGTCAAGCCGTATCTGTCGGCCGTCCGGCGGCTGGTCGGACTGCTGGCCCGGATCCATGAGCAGCACGGCGTCACGCTGCCGGAACTCGATCTCGGGGGCGGCCACGGCGTCGGCTACCGCCCCGGTGAACCCGCCCTGGACATCGCCGGCCTGGGCACCAGGATCCGCGCCGAACTGGCCGGCAGCTGCGCGGCGGCCGGTCTGCCGGTGCCCCGGCTCGCCGTCGAACCCGGCCGGGCCATCGCGGGCCCGGCCGGTGTCGCCCTCTACCGGGTGCTGTCCGTCAAGCAGACCGGCTCGCACACGTTCGTGGCGGTGGACGGCGGTATGAGCGACAACCCGCGGCCCGCGCTGTACGGGGTGCGCTACGCGCCCCGGCTGATCGGCCGCCGCTCGGCCGCCGCGCCGGAACCGGTCACCGTCGTCGGGCGGCACTGCGAGGCGGGCGATGTGCTGGCCGCCGACGTCCAGCTCCCGGGCGACATCCGCCCCGGCGACCTGATCGGCGTCCCGGTGGCCGGGGCCTATCACCTCTCGATGGCCTCCGGCTACAACCTCGTCGGCCGTCCCCCGGTCGTCGCGGTCACCGACGGCCAGGCCCGCCTCCTGGTCCGCCGCGAATCCCTGGCCGACATCCAGGAACGGGACATCGGGCTGTAGGACCTCCGTACGTCGACGGTTCCGTCGACGCAGGCGTGGCCGGCGGCGGGGTGTGCGGGCGTTCGTCCCGTCTCCCGCCTCCGGCCCGACCGTGCGCCCCCGTCCCACGCGGTCCGTCCGCCGGTCCCCCCGGCATATCCCTGTACGATGCAGGCATCGGCCAGTTGTAGGATGACTGGGCAACCGGGCAGCGGACGACGACACATCGGCAGACGGACGGACGGGCGGACAGGACATGGCGTTGCAGGCAGCGGGGCGGCAGTCCCTGGTGGACACCGTCGTCGAGGCCCTGCGGTCCCAGCTGGCCGCCGGGGAGTGGCAGATCGGGACCCGTATCCCCACCGAGCACGCGCTCGCCGAACAGCTCCAGGTCGGCCGCAACACCGTCCGCGAGGCGGTCCGGGTCCTCGTCCACGCCGGGATGCTGCGCTCGCGACAGGGCGAGGGCACCTTCGTGGTGTCCACCGCCGACCCGGGCGACATCATGCGCGGCGTCCAGCGGGCCGGTATCCGCGACGTCCTGGAACTGCGGATCGCACTGGAGGCGGAGGCCGCCCGACTGGCCGCGGAGCGGCACCGGCCCGCCGACCTGGAGCGGATGCGGGCGGCGCTGGACGCCCAGGCCGCGCTGGAGGACGCGGCGGGCCAACCCGCCTCCGGCAGCCTGGAGCTGTACGCCAATCACGACATCGCCTTCCACAAGGCCGTCGTCGAGGCCGCGTACAACACCGCGCTGACGGCGACATACGGCTGGTTCAGCAACTCGGTGCGCGAGGCGCTGGTCACCGCGCTCGACGACCACGCGATGCCGAAGATCGTGCACGGCGATCACCGCGCCGTCCTGGACGCCATCGCCGCGGGCGATCCGGAAGCCGCCGAGCGGGCCATCCGCGATCTCCTGGAGAAACCGAAGCGCGCCGTGGAGGCGCTGCTGGCGTCCCGCTGACCCGTTCTCTCCGGCGCGTCCGTTTCCCCTTTTCTCTCTTCCTCCCCTCTCCTCCCCTCCCCTCTCCTCCTTCCGCCGCTTTTCACCGGCCCGTGCCCTCATGGCCCGCGCCTTCGTGGCCCGCACAGCCATCTCCCCGTAACAGCACACGATTGACGAGGTACGCCGCCATGCCAGGGACCAGGTCCGAAGCACCCTTGATCGATGCCGAGGAGGATCTGGCCGCGGCACCGCCGGTCGCCGCGGCCCGCCGTCGGCTGCGGGCGCATCCGGCGCTCCTCCTGACCGGGATCGTCCTCGCCTCGCTCAACATGCGGGCGGCGCTGGCCGGGGTCTCGCCGCTGCTCGGCGAGATCGGCGGGCACTTCCATCTGGCCGCCACCGCCAGCAGCCTGGTGACGACCATTCCGCTGATCTTCATGGGCCTCGGCTCGATCGTCGCGCCGAAGCTGGCCCGCCGATGGGGGACCGAGGCGGTGCTGTGCGGCGCGCTGCTGCTGCTCTGCGGCGGCATCGTGCTGCGGATCGCGCCGCCGGTGGTCGCGCTGTTCGCCGGGTGTGCGGTGGTCGGCACCTCCATCGCCCTGCTGAACGTGCTGATGCCCGGCCTGATCAAGCGGGACTTCCCCGAGAAGGCCGCCGGTATGACGGCGCTGTACTCCACGGCGATGATCATGGGTGCCACCGTCTCGGCCGCCACCGCCGTCCCGCTGGAGAACGCGCTCGGCAGCTGGCAGGGCTCGCTGGTCTCCTGGGCGCTGCTGGCCGCCGTCGCCGCCGCCGTCTGGATCCCGCAGGCGGTGATCGCGCGGCGCGGTACGCACCACGGTGCGGCCGCCGCGACGGTCGTGCACACCGTCGAGACCGGCCCGAAGCTGAGCCGCTCCCCGCTGGCCTGGCAGGTCACGCTCTTCATGGGGTCGCAGTCGCTGGTCGCGTACGTGGCCATCGCCTGGATGCCGACGATCTTCACCGACCACGGCATGGGCAAGGGCGAGGCGGGGCTGGTCTTCGCCTTCAGCACGCTGGTGCAGATGGCCGGTTCGTTCGTGGTGCCGGTGCTCGCCGGACGGATGCGCAGTCAGCGGCTGCTGGGCGTGGGCGTCGCCGCGCTGATGGCCTGCGGTGTCGCCGGGCTGCTGGTGGCGCCGGTGGCCGGTGCCTGGCTGTGGGCCGTACTCCTCGGCATCGGGCAGGGCGGTGCGCTGGGTCTGGCCCTGACGATGATGGTGCTGCGCTCCGGCGACGCCCACACCGCGGCCCGCCTCTCCGGTATGTCCCAGACCGGCGGCTACCTCCTGGCCGCGGTCGGCCCGCTGGCCCTCGGCGCGGTCCACCAGCTGACCGACGGCTGGACCGTCCCGATCGTCCTCCTGCTCGCCGTCTGCGCCGGTCTGGCCCTGCTGGGACTGGGCGCGGGCCGCGACCGACGGATCGGGGACGCGGTGTAGGACGCGGGGGCGGATGACACGGGGGTGTAGGGGCACGGGGGTGCGGGGGCATGGGCGTACGGGGCGTACGGATGTGGCGGTGGGGGGCGGAGGTAAGGGGGCCGGGACGCCATCGGCGGTGTCCCGGGCGAGGTCACCCCGCGGCCGCGGGGACTGGCCTACCGTGCCCTCATGAGCGATGTTCGGCGCACCGTTCGCCGGCCGGGGCCGCGGCTCACCCGCACCGGCCGGCTCATCCTCGTCGTCTGCCTCTGTGTCCTGGTCTTCCTCGCCGTACTGATCGTGCCGCGGCTCTTCCGCGGCGGGCCGGAGCGCGCGGCGAAGCTCACCATCCCGGAGGGCCGGCGCGCCACCCAGGTCTACGCCGCCACCGACAAGGCCCTGCGCCTCGCGGACGGCACCACCGCGAAGGCCGCCAGGACCACCCGGCTCAGCCTGCCGGACGAGGCGAAGGGCAACCCGGAGGGGTACCTCTTCCCCGCGACGTATCCGATCGACCGGGACACCACCCCGGCGTCCCTGCTCACCACCATGGTCGAGACCGCCAACCTGCGGCTCGCCGACTACGGCATCGCCTCCTACCGGACCGTCGTGATCGCCAGCATCGCGCAGGCCGAGGCGGACCGGCCGGGGGACATGGGCAAGGTCGCCCGGGTCATCGACAACCGGCTGGCCAAGGGCATGCCGCTGCAAATGGACTCGACGCTCAACTACGCGCTGGACCGCAGCACTCTGCACACCAGCCACGCCGACACCAAGACCGACAGCCCGTACAACACCTACGAGCACCGGGGCCTGCCGCCCACCCCGATCGACAACCCCGGGGCGGACGCGCTGAACGCGGCCGCCGCACCTCCTCCGGGCGACTGGCTGTACTTCGTCACCGTCGGACCGGGCGACACCCGCTTCACCGCCGACTACCAGGTGCATCTGAAGAACGTCCGGGAGTTCAACGCCGGGCAGCAGAGCCCGACCGCGCGGCGAAGCCCCGTCACGTAGCGGAGCCCGGGGGCGCGGCGGTGGGGCCGGGGCGGCGGCCGTCGCCGCCCCGGCCCCTCCCGCTACTCCTCGCCCGCCAGGGTCAGCGACTTCAGACGGTGTCCGGCATACCAGGTCGCGACGACCGTGACGGCCACCAACAGCCCTATCGCCAGGGGCAGTTGGACACTGGAGGAGAGTGCGCCCTCCGCGCCGACCCGCTGCCCGACCGCGAGCGCCCACTGCTGGATGCTGAGGGTGCGTGCCCCGGGGACCAGGCTTCCGACGAACGATTCCCAGACCAGGGCGTAGACCAGGCCGAAGACGACGGCGTGCCGGGAGATGGTGCCGAAGAAGAGGAAGAGCGCGCTGTAGGCGAGGGAGGCGACGGCCGCCGCGACGGCGTACGCCACCGCGATCTGCTGGCTGTTGCCGTTCAGGACGAACCCGGCTATCAGGACCGGGACGGCCGAGAAGACCACCGTCACGCCGATCGCGACGAGCAGCTTGGTGAAGATGATCGTCTGTCGCGATACGGGCTTGGACAGCAGATAGACCACCGAGCCGTCGTCTATCTCCGGGCCTATCGCGCCCGTACCGGCGATGACGCCGATCAGCGGCACCATCGTGGCCAGTGCGAAGCCGCCCAGGATGCCACTGGCGGTGGCGTCGTCGGCGCCGGACAGGGCCCGGACGGCGGCGGCGATGATCACCAGGAGGGCGGGCAGCGCGAAGAGGATCAGGGCGCGGCGCCGGCCGAGCAGGGCGCGGTAGGTGAGCCGGGCGACCGTCGGGTGGAAGAACGTGGCTCTCGGCGGGGTCGTGGCCGCCGGCGGGGCCGTCGGAGTGGTCGTGGACATGCGTCAGGGCTCCTTTCCGGCCTCAGGCCGCTACGAGGTAGGAGAAGACGGATTCCAGCGACTCGTCGGAGGGCGAGACCGTCAGCAGGCGGATGCCGTGGTCGCGGGCGATCCGCGGCAGGAGTGCGGTGAAGCGGCCGAAGTCGACGGCCTGGACGCGCAGCGCGCCCTCGGCGAGGTCCACCTCGATACCGGCCGTCGAGGGGTCGGCGATCAGCGCCCCGGCCAGCGCCCGGTCGTTGTCGGACCGGACGAGATAGCGGTGCGGGCGGTCGGTCATCAGCCGGCGGATCTTGCGGAAGTCGCCGGACGCGGCGTGCCGGCCGGCCACCACCACCTCGATGTGCGAGGCCAGTTGCTCGACCTCTTCGAGGATGTGCGAGGAGAACAGCACCGTGCGGCCCTGGTCGCCCATCCGCCGCAGCAGCTCCATCAGCTGCATCCGCTGGCGCGGGTCCATGCCGTTGAACGGCTCGTCGAGCAGCAGCACCGACGGGTCGTGGACCAGCGCGGACGCCATCTTCACGCGCTGCCGCATGCCCTTGCTGTACGTCGAGATCTTGCGGTCCTGGGCGTACTCCATCTCGACGGTGGCCAGCGCCCTGGCCGCCTCGGTCCGGCCGAGTCCGTGCAATTCGGCGTTGGCGAGGACGAATTCGCGGCCGGTGAGGAAGTCGTACATCGCCTCGCGCTCCGGGACGATGCCGATGTGGCGGTAGATGCTCTCGTTGCGCCAGATCGTGGCGCCGTCGAGGGTGACGGTGCCGTTGGAGGGGGCGAGGAAGCCGCCCATCATGTTGATGAGGGTGGACTTTCCGGCGCCGTTGGGGCCGAGCAGGCCGGTGACACCGGGGGCGATGGTCATCGTGATGTCGTTGACGGCGACGACATTGCCGAACCAGCGCGAGACGTGGTCGATGGTCAGTGTGGTCATGGGCGCGGCCCATTCCTTCGGAGAGTGGTGGCGGGCCGGGGGCACCGCGCGGCGGAAGCCGGGATCGGGCGGGCGGTCACAGCCCGGCCTTCCGGTAGCGGAGCGACAGCAGGGCATAGCAGCCGGCGATGACGCCCAGGGTGACGAGGAGGTAGACGAATCCGGCGGCGGTCGACGGCGCCAGGCCGTTGGGGAAGGAGCTGGTGCCGCCGAGGAACGCCGACTGCACGCCGTCGATGAGCGTGACGGGGGAGAACAGGCCGAGCCAGCCGACGGCCGCCTCCTTGCCCTGGACGAAGGCGATGCCCTGGATGGCGCTCACGGCGCCGTAGGGGACGGTCAGTACGGCGATCACGGCGGCGACGCCGAAGCCGCGGCGCGGGGTGAGCGCCGAGACCACCAGGCCGATCCCGCCGAACAGCAGCGAGAGCAGCGCCACGCAGACGAGCCCCTGGGCCAGGCCCTTGGTCTGGTCGAGGAAGTCCAGCTTCGCCAGCAGCGCCCCGGCGTAGAGGATCAGCAGGGGCACCGAGGTGAGGATGAACAGGGCGCCCGCCATCGCCGCGAACTTCGCCGCGACGTAGTCGCCCCGCTCGATGGGGCGGGAGAAGTAGAGCGGCACGGTCTTGAAGCGCAGATCGCGGGAGACGGACTGCGGCGCCTGGGCGGCGAGGTAGAGGGCGATGACGGCCTGGAGGTAGATCGCGAACCGGGTGTACTCGACCGGGAGGCTCTTGGCCTGGGTGAACATCGTCACCGCGACCAGGATGCCGGCGGTCAGGCACATCACCCCGAAGAGCAGCATCGGCAGCACCTTGGACTTGGCGGAACGGCCGAGTCCGTAGGAGCCGCGCACGCTCTGCGAGAAGAGCGACCGGCGGGCGTAGGCACGGCCCAGGCGGGGGCCGTCGTAGTGGCGGTAGCCGATGTTGTGAATGACGTTCGGCGCCGCGGCGGATGAGGTCGTGGTCTCAGGCGGCATCGTGGGCGCCTCCGTCCTGGGTGGCGTAGGGGGCGCCCGGGGCGCCTGCGGTGGCGGTCGCGGGGGTGCCGGCCGCCGCGTCCGCCGTGCTGAACACCTCGGCTATGCGGTGCCGGCGCTGTTCCATCCGGATCAGGCCGAGACCGAGGCCGGCGACGGTGTCCCGCACCAGGTCGTAGGTCTCCTCGCCGGGGGCCTCGACGTAGAGAAGGTGACCGGAGGAGACGACGCTCGCCGCGCCGGCGGCGTCGGTGCTCACCGCGGCGCCGGCCGAGACCAGCGCCGCGCGCAGCGCCTCGGTGCCGTCCGGGTGCGTGTCGGTGTCGGTGACCTCGACCGCCAGCGAGGTGGTGACCTGCGTGAACTCGTCCGTGGCGGAGGAGCGCAGCAGCTTGCCGCCGTCGATGACGACGACATGGTCGCAGGTGCGCTCCAGCTCGCCGAGGAGGTGGGAGGTCACCAGGACGGAGATCCCGAAGTCGGTGTGGACGCGCCGGATCAGGCCGAGCATCTCGTCCCGGCCGACCGGGTCCAGGCCGTTGGTCGGCTCGTCCAGGAAGACCAACTGCGGGTCGTGGACGAGCGCTTGGGCCAGCTTCACGCGCTGCTTCATGCCCGTCGAGTAGCCGCCGATGGGTCGGTAGCGCTCCTCGTACAGGCCGACGTGGCGCAGCGTGTCCGCGGTGCGCTCGCGGGCGGCGGTCGGCGGCAGGCCGGACATCCGGGCCATGTGCACGACGAACTCGGTGGCGGAGACGTCCGGCGGCAGGCAGTCGTGCTCGGGCATATAGCCGACCCGCTCACGGATGGCGCTGCCGTCCTTGGTCACGTCCAGCCCGAGGACGTGCGCGGTCCCCTCGGTGGCCGGGGCCAGCCCGAGAAGGATCTTGATCAGGGTGGACTTGCCGGCGCCGTTGGCACCCACCAGGCCGGTAACGCCGGGGGCGATGTCAACGGAGAGCCGGTCCAGAGCGGTCACCCGCGGGTACCGCTTGCTCAGGCTTTCGGTCACGATCACAGTCACGGCAACGACGGTATCGGCGCTCCGCGCACCGGTCGTCAGCCCAGGCGGCTGGATGTCCCTACCTCTCCGGGAGTAGAAGCCCGTAGGGGACCGCCCCCTCCCGGCGCACCGGGACTCGGGGTCGCACCCCCCTTGACGCAGCCGTCAGTCATTGTCACATTCATCAGTGTCAAGTTACGGGCACGTACCGCGATGGACCGCTTACGGACGGACGGTTGACGATGGCCTCAGTCACCTCAGCGACCTCAGCAGGAACCAGAGACCTCGCCGCAGGGCTACGGGGGTTCAAGGAGGTCCAGCGGCTCGCCTACGCCTGCGCGGAGGCGGTGGCCGGGCAGCTCCGGCCCGGGATCACCGAGCGCGCGGCGGCCCGGATGCAGCGTGAGTGGCTGCGCGAGCGCGGGGTGCGGGACTGGTTCCATCTCCCGTTCGCCTGGTTCGGCGACCGCACCGCCTTCGTCAACTTCCGTGTCCCGTTGCAGTTCTTCCCCACCAACCGCGCGCTGGAGCCGGGGATGCCCTTCATCCTCGACATGGCGCCGGTCCACAAGGGCTACACGGCCGATATCGGTTACTCCGGCTGCCTCGGGCTCAACCCGGTGCACGACCGGCTGCTCGCCGATCTCGAAGCGCATCGTGAGCTGATCCTGCGCGAGGTCCGCGAACGGCGCTCACTGCGGGAGATCTACGAAGACGTCGAGCGCCTCATGGTGCGTCAGGGGTATGCCAACCGCCACCGCGCCTACCCCTTCGGCGTCATCGCGCACAAGATCGACCGGGTCAGGGAGCGCCGCTGGTCCCCCACCCTCTTCGGATTCGGCACCCAGTCGCTCAAGGGCCTGGCCTCCGACGCGCTGCACGGCCACCGCGACGGCTGGTCCCCGCTGTGGAGCCCGTACACCTTCTCCGACCACCCGCCGCAGCCGGGGCTGTGGGCGGTCGAACCGCACCTCGGGTTCCGGGGCACGGGCGCGAAGTTCGAGGAGATTCTGGTGGTCACGGACTCCAAGGACCCGCAGGAGAGCGCCTTTTGGCTGGACGACGATCTGCCGCATGTGCGGCGCTGGCAGGAGGAGAAGGCCGCGTGAACACGGGACGTGAACAGGGACCTCGGCGGGGACGCGGAGGGGGACGCTTCCGGGCAGCCGGACGGGGCAAGGGCCGGGGGCCGGGGCCGTTCCCGGGGGCCGGGCCGGGTGCGCGGTCGGTCCCGGGGGCAGGCTCGGGGGCAGGGAGCGGGCCGGAAACGGGGAGCGGGCCGGGGCTCGCGGGTGCGCGTGAACGCCGGGTGCGGACCGGCGGGGTCGAGCTGTGCGTCGCCGAGCTGGGCGACCCAGCGCTGCCGACGGTGATGCTGGTGCACGGCTATCCGGACAGCAAGGAGGTGTGGTCCGAGGTCGCCCGTGGGCTGGCCGCCCGGTTCCATGTGGTGCTCTACGACGTCCGGGGCTGCGGCCGGTCCACCGCCCCACGGCCGCTGCGCGGCGGGTTCACCCTGGAGAAGCTGACGGACGACTTCCTGGCCGTCGCGGACGCCGTCAGCCCGGACCGCCCGGTCCACCTCGTGGGCCACGACTGGGGCTCGGTGCAGTCCTGGGAGTTCGCCACCGTCCGGCGCACGGAGGGCCGGATCGCCTCCTTCACCTCCATGTCGGGACCGTCCCTGGACCACTTCGGCCACTGGATCAAGAAGCGGATGACGCGCCCCACTCCCCGGCGCACCGCCCAGCTCCTCAGCCAGGGCGCCAAGTCCTGGTACGTCTACCTGCTGCACACCCCCGTGCTCCCCGAACTGGCGTGGCGGGGCCCGCTCGGCAAAAGCTGGCCGGGAATCCTGCGGCGGATGGAGAAGGTATCCGACGGCGGCTATCCGACCGCGTCACTGCCGGGCGACGCCGCCCACGGCGCCTGGCTCTACCGCGACAACATCCGTGCCCGGCTGCGCCGCCCGCGCGCCGACGCCTACGCGCACTGCCCGGTCCAGCTCATCACCCCGACCGGCGACGCGTTCCTCTCCCAGCGGCTCTACGACGACCTGGAGCAGTGGGCGCCCCAGCTGGTGCGCCGCACCCTCCCGGCCAAACACTGGGTGCCGCGTACCCGCCCGGATCAACTGGTCTCCTGGATCACCGAGTTCGTCAACGCCAAGGAGGAGGGCGACCCGGCGAAGCAGGTCATGGCCGCCGGCCCCCATGCCGACCGTTTCGGCGGGCAGCTGGTGCTGGTGACCGGCGCGGCCAGCGGCATCGGCCGGGCGACCGCGTTCGCCTTCGCGGAGGCCGGCGCCCGGATCATCGCGGTCGACCGGGATGCCGAGGGGGCGGCGCGGACCGCCGATATGGCACGGCTGATCGGCGCGCCACAGGCATGGGGCGAGGTCGTCGACGTCGCGGACGAGGCGGCGATGGAGAAGCTCGCCGACAAGGTGGACGCCGCCTACGGCACCGTCGACGTACTGGTGAACAACGCCGGTATCGGCCTGTCCGGGTCGTTCATGCAGACCAGCTCCGAGGACTGGCAGAAGGTCCTGGACGTCAATCTGTGGGGCGTCATCCACGGCTGCCGGATCTTCGGCAGGCGGATGGCGGAGCGCGGGCAGGGCGGCCATATCGTCAACACCGCCTCGGCCGCCGCCTTCCAGCCGTCCAGGGTGCTGCCCGCGTACAGCACGTCCAAGGCGGCCGTGCTGATGCTCAGCGAGTGCCTGCGCGCCGAGCTGGCGGGCCAGGGCATCGGCGTCTCGGCCATCTGTCCGGGGCTGGTCAACACCAACATCACCGCCACCTCACGCTTCACCGGCGTCCCGGCGGACGAGGAGAAGCGCCGCCAGGCCAAGGCCGCCCGGATGTACGGCATGCGCAACTACCCACCGGAGAAGGTCGCCGACGCCGTCCTGCGCGCGGTGGTCCGCAATCAGGCGGTGGTCCCCGTCACCCCCGAGGCCCGCGGCGCCCGCCTGATGTCCCGGTTCGCCCCGCGCGCCCTGCGCGCCCTCGCGCGCATCGAACCGCCGCTGTAGACCGCCCGCAGACCCTGCGCGCGGCGCTCCCCCGGGCCGGCGAAACGTCCGGCCGGGGAGCGCACCCGGGTAACCCCCGTCATCGCCTCCGGAGAACTGCGCACATCAGGAGCCGCGCATGAGTACGCCACGCCCTCAGGAGCACCCCCCGATCGCACCTCGCCGCGTCTCGTTCGACTGGCGTGAGACGCCGCTGCACTGGATACCGGACGAGCCCACCGCCACCCACGTCATCAACGTGCTGCATCTGCTGCTGCCGGCCGGTGAGCGGTGGTTCGTCAAGGTCTTCAAGGAGGCCCTGCCCCTGGTCCGGGACGAGGAACTCCTCAAGGACGTCAAGGGCTTCATGGGCCAGGAGGCCACCCACAGCGTCCAGCACGCCTATGTACTGGACCACTTGGCGCACCAGGGCCTGGACACCGGCCCCTACACCCGGCATGTCGACTTCCTCTTCGAGTACCTCCTCGGCGAGCGGCCACCGCTCGGCGTCCCGGTCCCGGAGCGGGAGTGGCTGCGCTTCCGGCTCTCCCTCATCGCCGCCATCGAACAGTTCACCGCGGTGCTCGGCGACTGGGTGCTGGACGCCGAGGCCCTGGACCACGCCGACCCCGACCCGGTCATGCTCGACCTGCTGCGCTGGCACGGCGCGGAGGAGGTCGAGCACCGCGCGGTCGCCTTCGACATGTACGAGCACACCGGAGGCGCGGAGCTCTCCCGCTACCTCCGCCGCATCCTGGGCATGTCCGTGACGGCCCCCGTCCTCTGGTACCTCTGGGGCTGGGGCGCCGCCTATCTCCTCCGGCACGATCCGCAGCTGGCCACCCGCTCCCGCTATTCGCTGCGCGAGCACAACCGCGCCGTCCGCAAGGGGCTGCTGCCCACCTGGCGTGCGCTGGGGGCGGCGATACCGCGGTACCTACGGCGGTCGTACCATCCCTCGCAGGAAGGGTCGCTGCACACGGCCGTCGCCTACCTGGCGTCCTCCCCGGCCGCACGGGCCGCGGCGGGCGCGGTGGGCCGCGCGGCCCTCTCGTAGCGCGCGGCCATCTCTTGAGGAGCACCACAGTGACCGAGCAGCCGCCGGCGGCCGAATACCGCATCGAGGACCTGGCCCACCACAGCGGCACCACGGTCCGCACGATCCGCGGCTACCAGGACCGCGGGCTGCTCCCCCGCCCGGAGCGCCGCGGCCGGGCCAATGTGTACGGAGCCGCTCATCTGGCCCGGCTGGGCCAGATCGCCGGTCTGCTCGACCGCGGCTACACCCTCGCCAGCATCAAGGAACTGCTGGAGGCGTGGGACGCCGGGCGTGATCTCGGCGGCGTCCTCGGGCTGGTCGCCGAGATCGACGGGCCGTGGACCGACGAGGAGGCGTCCCGGATCAGCCGCGCCGACCTGGACGCCGCCTTCGGCGGCCTCTCCGACGACGCGGCGGTGGCCGAGGCCGTCGAGCTGGGCGTCCTGGAGCGTGTCCCGGGCCGGGACGACGAGTTCCGCGTACCCAGCCCGCAGGAGCTCGCCGTCGCCGCCGAACTGCACTCCGCGGGCGTGCCGCTGCCGGCCATCTCCCGGCATCTTCGTGAGGTGCGCGGCCAGGTGGAGCACATCGCCTCCCGTTTCCTGGACTTCACCGCCGAGCATGTCTTTCACTCCTTTCTGGACCATCCGCCCAGCGAAGCCGATGCCGTGGAAGCCGCCGGTCTGGTGCGTCGGCTGCGCCCGCTCGCCCAGCAGACCGTGGACGCCGAACTGGCCCGTGCCATGCGCACCCTGGCCACCCGGTTCCTCCGCCACCACCTGACCGAAGCCCTCCCGGCCGGTGCGCGGGCGACAACCGCGTCCGGCGGGACGGCGGAGGAGCGCGGGACGGACAGCGGGGAGGACGGGGTGGGGCCGGGGAGCGCGGAGGGGCGAGCCGCGGCGGAGCCGGCGGGTGAGGCGACGGCCACCACCCCAGCCGTGACCGCCGTCCCCGTCCCCGGGCGTCCCTCCGCGCCCGAGCCCGTCGCAGCCCTCCGTCCCGCGACCGGTTCGGAGCCGGTGCCGCTCCCCGCCGAAACCGTGCTGGCCGTGCGGACCCTGGTGGGCCCGGAGAACACGGCCGCCTTCATCGCCGCCGCCGCACACCGCGAGGTCCAGGCACGCACGATGGACGCCCTGGTCGTCCCGGCGGCCCGCGTCGCTCCGACCGACCGCTGTACCCCGGCCGATGACGTCGCCCCGGCCGACGGTGCCACCCCGGCCCGCGGTGCGGCTTCGCCCGGCGCCGAGGCGCGGCACGGCGCGCACCCCTCCCCCCGTCGCTGACCCGGCCGCCCCGCCAGAAACCCGGCACGGCAGCACCGCCCGGTGCTCTCGCGTGCCGCCCCCCGCCGGCCTGCTCCCTCATACAGCGGCCTTGCGCGGCGCCTCGCACTCTCTTCAGTTGTCAAGGATCAGGTTGCGCACTGCTCACTCGGGCACGTCCGACCTTCACTCGGGCATGCCCGGCCTGAGGTCAACTGACCGGGTCCGGAATCCAGTTGCCGTGGAAGCCGTAGGGCACGCGCTGCGGAAGCGGGACCGTGGCCACGGGGCCGGCGGATATGTCCTCCGCGTCCAGCACGACGAGATCGCTGGTGTCGGTGGTCGCGTCGTAGACGTAGGTGATCAGCCAGCCGGGTCCACCCGGGCGGTCGTCCGCCGGTGCGAAGGCCGCCTCTCCCGGGGTACGCCCAGGGCCGAAGTCGTGTCGGGCGACCGCCCCGGTGTGCAGGTCGTAACGGAGCAGGGCGCCGGGGATCCCGTCCGCACCGAGGGACAGGCCACGGGCGGCATAACCGAAGCGGGCGTCCTGGCCGGCCAGCCGGTCGTCCACCCGGGGGAACTCGGCGAACTGGTCGTCGAGTTGGTCCTCGGTCACCGTGCCCGAGGCGAGATCGAGCGTCCAGCGCCAGAGGAAGGCGGGCGTGTTGTCGCCGAATTCGGCGTAGCGGGAGACGTAGAGGACGATCCGCTGGTCGCCCTCGTCGTGGGCGTTGAGGGCGTGGAAGACATAGCAGGGATCGATGGGCAGCCAGCGGACCTCGCCGTACGGATCGTCGCGGCGCAGCACGCCGAGCCGGGCACCGTACTCCGGCTCCCAGCCGTACGGCATACCGGGGCGGTCGCGGTCGAAGACCACCGGGAGGTCCATGAAGACGACATGGCGGGCGGTCAGATGGAAGTCGTGCATCATCGTGTGCCCGGGGACGTCGATGGGGCGGCTGATCACCAACTCCCCTGCCGCGTCAGCCCGGTGATAGGTGAGATAGGGCGGGGTGACGCCGCCGTACCCGAAGAAGTGCAGTTCACCGGTGGTCGGGCAGGTCTTCGGGTGGGCGGTCATGGCGGTGGTGAGCCGGCCCCCGAAGTCGTGGACACCGAGGGTCTCCAGCTCATGGCCGGGGCGGCAGTCGATTTCGTACGGAAACGACGACTCGACCAGCGCCAGGGTGCGGCCGGCGTGCCGGACGACGTGGGTGTTGGCGGCGCCCGCCGTCAGATCGCGCTGCCCGTCCTCGCCCCGGACGCGCACGCCGTCGGTGAAGGTGGAGGTGCGGACCCAGCGGTTGCGATAGGAGACGGCACGGCCACCCTCCAGTCGCACGCCGTGGACCATACCGTCGCCGAAGAACCAGTGCGGCGAGTCGGCGTCCTTCGGGTTGGGGCCGTTGCGCAGATACCAGCCGCTGAGCTCGGGCGGGATCGCGCCGGTGACCGGAAGGTCGTAGGCGGTCAGCTCGTCCGTCACCGGGGCGAAATTGCCCGCCAGGTGCGGCACCGGGCCGCCCCGGCCCCCGGACACCCGACCGGCTGCCGTGGACGCAGGCACGGTGGATTCGGACGCGGTGGAGCCGGGTGTGGTGGGTTCGAGCGGGCTGGTTTCGACGGCGGTTGGTTCGGGCGTGGATGCCGCGGTCATGAGATCAGGGCTCCCTGGCTCTCGGGCCGCACACCGGACTCTCGGAAAAGGCGGGCACGGGCCCGCTCCGGATAGGCGGCGGTGAAACGGACGGGAAGGATGAAGCTGGCGGCCTGGACGAGGATCGAGAAGATCACTCTCAGGTCATGGGCGGAGACGATCGCCTGAGCGATCGCGGTGAGTGTGAAGGACAGCGCCCAGACCGCCGTGAGCACGGTGTTGATCCGCCGGAACAACGGGGTCTCCCAGACCTCCGGCGGTGCCATCCGGCGGGCGATGGCCATCGTGAAGGGGCGCCGGACGGCCACCGACAGCCAGGCGATGAGTGCCAGCCAGCCCATCGAGAGCGCGCTGCCGTACGCCTGGAGGCCGCTGTCGGGACGGACGAACGCAAACGCCATGAGGGCCGCGAAGAACACGATCGTGCCGTACTCCAGCACGCGGGCCTCCAGCGCGAGGCCGGCGGCGCGGTCCGCGGCGAGCAGCGCCACGGCGAGCACCAGACCGGCGAGCGCGCCCCACTGCCAGCCGACCGATGACACCCCCGCATAGACAAGCCATGGGATGAAGCTCCGCAGGTAGTTCATGATCCCCCTCGCCCCCGGCAAGCACATTCCAACTTCGACATGTCGAAGATAGAGAGTGCGGCTTTGACATGTCAAGACTGGAAGGTAATGTTGGGTCATGAGTCTGAAACACGCCGTGCTGGGCCTGCTGGCGGAAGCTCCCGCGAGCGGCTACGACCTGATGAAGCTGTTCGACGCCTCGCTCACGAACGTCTGGCCCGCCACCCAGAGCCAGGTCTACGGCGAGCTGGGCAAGCTCACGACCGCGGGGCTGGCCGAGGTCGCCGCCCACGGCCCCCGCGGCCGCAAGGAATACGCGATCACCAACGACGGCCTCGCCGAGCTGCGCCACTGGCTCACCGAGGTCGAGCCCAGCAGCCGCACGCGCGACGACGCCCTGCTGCGGGTCTTCTTTCTCGGCGTCCTCACCCCGCTCGAAGCAGGTACCTATCTGTTGCAGCTGGGGGAGGCCGCGGGCCGCGACCGTGCCGAGTACGCGCTCATCGACAAGACCACCGAGTGGGACGACGAGATGATCTCGGTCTATGGGCGGATCGCGCTGGAATACGGCCTGCGGATGTCCGCGATGGAGCAGGAATGGGCCCGGTGGGCCGCCGAAGAGATCTCCAGCGCGCGGGCCAGGAAGGCGAACGCTCTCGTCAAGGAGCACCGGCCACGGGCTGAGTGAGGCAGGAATTCAGGTGCCGCCGGGCGCATCCGGCGGCCCCGGGAACGGTGGTGCGGTCGCGCGCTGCCAGGTCAGAGCCCCGGCGCGCCCCATACCGGGAACCACCGGTTCAGTTCCTTCTCGACCGTCAGATCGTCGCCGAGCATCGCCCGCACCTGGAGTTCGAGCGGGCTGTCACGCTTCTCGCCGCCGTCCACCCGCGGTGCGAAGGGGTAGAAGGTGCCGCGCTTGTAGAGATAGACCAGCGCGAGCGGCCGGTCCTGCGCATCGCGGAAACCGATCAGCGAGCACAGCAGCTGCGGGCCGAAACCCGCTTCCTCCAAGGACGTGTTGACCGCGTGCAGGTCGTTGACCAGGCCCGCCGTGTCCTCCGGCGCATGGCGGGCGAGCAGCCAGGTATAGCCGTACTCGTCCTGGCTGAAGTCCACCGGGCCGCCCAGCAGGGCCCGTACGTCCGACTGGATCCGTGAGAACGCCCCGCCCTCGACGCTCGCGAAGCACACCGAGCCCAGTCCGGTGGGCACGAACCCGGCCGCGGCCTGCAAGGTGATGGCGGCCGAGGGCAGTGCAAAGAGCTGGTCGAGATCGGGCCGGACCGGCTTGCTGCGGCCGAGGATGGCGTCCAGAAATCCCATGCGCGACGTACTCCTTGATCGCTTGACCGCTTGCTTTGACCAGTTGCTTTGACCAGTTGCCTTGATCAGTTGCCTTGATCTATCGCTTCGGTCGTTGCCTTGAATCGGTTGCTTTGGTTCTCCGAGACAGCGGCGCCGGTGGCACCGGCCGTCACGGCCGTCCCAGCTGCGCCGAGATCCGGCCCAGCTGGTCCAGCCGCTGTTCCAGTGTCGGGTGCGAGGACAGCAGCTGGTTGAAGGTCTCCTTGTTGAACGCCGGGGCGAAGAAGAAGGCGTTGAACGGCTGGGACTTGCGCAGATCGTCGGTCGGGATCTGCGCGATCTGCCCGGTGACCTTCGTCAGCGCGGAGGCCAGCGCCGACGGACGGCCGGTGAGTATCGCGGCGGCGCGGTCGGCGGACAGCTCCCGGTAGCGCGACAGCAGCCGCGTCAGCAGGAAACTGATGGCGTAGACGACCGCGCTGACGGCGGTGACGATCAGTACGGCGATGGCGGCGTTCTGGTCCCGGTTGTTGCGCCCGACACCGCTCCACAGCGCGGCCCTGGTGATGATCCCGGCCAGTACGCCGAGGAAGGACGCGATGGTCATCACCGCGACATCGCGGTGCGCGACATGCGAGAGCTCATGGGCCAGCACGCCCTCCAGTTCCTCCGGCTCCAGCCGTCGCAGCAGGCCCGTCGTGGCGCACACCATCGAGTTCTTCTGATTACGGCCGGTGGCGAACGCGTTCGGCACGTCCGAGTCGGCGATCGCGACCCGCGGCTTGGGCATATCGGCCAGCGCGCACAGCCGGTCGACGGCGCCGTGCAGTTCGGGTGCCTGCTCCGGAGTGACCTCGCGCGCGCCCATGCTGAACGCCGCGATCCGGTCACTGAACCAGAACTGCGCGATGAACAGAGCCCCCGCGATGACCAGTACCACCGCCCAGGCGCCCTTGAGCAGCACCACCAGCGCGCCGACGACCACGACGTACAGCAGTCCGATGAAGAACATCGTCACGACCATGCGCGAGGTCAGTCCGCGGTCGGGGGCGAATCGGGTCTGTGCCATGGCTCCTCCACAACGCGCGCGCTTCACTTCGCGCAGAGCGCCGGACCCGCGGGTGGTGCGTTCGTTTCGGCACCACGCCGGGTCCTGCACACTGCGCCGCTGTCTTGATTCTCCCTCTTGCGCGCTACATACGGGGTAAAGCCCAGACCAGCGATCCGCTCGGCCGGGGCACGGGCCCGCTCTGCCGGTCCCGTGCCCGTATCTGCCGGCTACCTGGTGCCGGCCAGCTGCGCCAACCCCTCCGTCGCGATCCGCTCGAAGACCGCGGCATCGGCGGCGAAGACCGAATCGGCGATCGGCCAGTGGATGACGATCTCGTCGACGCCCAGTTCGGCATGGGCCCCCGCGAAGTCCACGAAGGCGTCCAGCGAGTCCAGCGGCCGGTCCGGCGTGAAGCCGGTCAGCACGATCTTGCGCAGCTCCCCGCAGTCCCGGCCGACGTCGGCGCACGCCTTCTCCAGCCGCTCGACCTGCCCGCGGACCACCTCCCGCGACTCGACCGGCGTGCCCGTCGCGTCCTTGAGATCGCCCGTCGTCACCCATGCCTGGCCGTAGCGGGCCGCCAGCTTCAGCCCGCGCGGCCCGGTGGCCGCCACCGCGAACGGCAGCCGGGGCCGCTGCACGCAGCCGGGAATGTTGCGGACCTCGTGCGCGGCGTAGCGCTCGCCCTGGTGGGAGACGACGTCCTGGGTCAGCAGCTTGTCCAGCAGCGGCAGGAACTCGCCGAAGTGGTCGGCCCGCTCCCGCGGCGACCACGGCTCCCGGCCGAGCGCGGTGGCGTCGAAGCCGCTGCCCCCGGCGCCGATGCCCAGGGTGACGCGGCCGTCACTGATGTCGTCGAGCGAGATCAGCTCCTTGGCGAGGGTCACCGGATGCCGGAAGTTCGGCGAGGTGACCAGGGTGCCGAGCCGCATCCGGGAGGTCGCGGTGGCGGCCGCCGTCAGCGTCGGGATCGCGCCGAACCATGCCTGGTCGCGAAAGCTTCGCCAGGAGAGGTGGTCGTAGGTGTACGCGGTGTGGAAGCCCAGTTCCTCGGCGCGCTGCCACACCTCCTTGCCACCCTCGGACCAGCGGCGGACGGGAAGTATCACGGTGCTCAGTCGCATGCCCCCGAGCCTACGGCGGCCCGCGCGAACCGAAGGCTCCGGCCGCGCACCACGGTGGGCGGCCGGCCCCGCCTCCCCGCCCGGCTCATACGCGCGACCCACCGCACCCCTGTGCGCGGCGGTACGCGAAGATGGTCACCGTGACCGATGCCCCCGCCACGCCGTCCCCGGCGTCCGAGTCGGCCGTAGCGCCCCGGCTGATCGCCACCGACCTCGACGGCACCTTGCTGCACGACGACAAAACGGTCTCCGACCGGACGATCGCCGCACTCGCCGCCGCGGAGCGGGCCGGTATCGAGGTCTTCTTCGTCACCGGCCGCCCGGCCCGCTGGATGGACGTGGTCAGCGACCATGTGCACGGCCACGGCCTGGCGATCTGCGCGAACGGCGCGGCCGTCGTCGATCTGCACCGCGGCCGCCGGATCGTCGAGGTCAGCCCCCTGGACCGCACGGTCGCACTGGACGTCGTGAACGTGCTGCGCGGTGTCGCGCCCGGCACCACGTTCGCGGTCGAGCGCACCGGCGGCAGCCACTACGAGCCGCAGTACCCGCCCTTCCACCGCGACCAGGCCGCGGTCGTCGCCCCGGTGGAGAAGCTCCTCGCCGAGGACTTCGGGCCGCTACCGGGCCCCGATACGGACCCGGGCATGGCTGCCGACACCGTCACCGTGGCTCCCCGGGGCGCGCCCGGCGCCTTCGACGCCACCGGCCCCGGCCAGCCCGTACTCAAGCTGCTCGCGCACCACGCCGAGCTGGACCCGGACGACTTCCTCGCGCTGGCCCGTACGGCGGCGGGCGCCCTCGCATCCGTCACCCGGTCCAGCCCGACCGCCCTCCTGGAGATCAGCGGCCTCGGCGTCAGCAAGGCGGACACCCTCGCCCGCTGCTGCGCGGAGCGCGGGATCACGCCCCAGGAGGTCGTCGCCTTCGGGGACATGCCCAACGACATAGAGATGCTCACCTGGGCCGGCACCTCGTACGCCATGGCCAACGCCCACCCGGACGTCCTGGCCGTCACCACGGGCCGCACGGACTCCAACAACGACGACGGCGTCGCGGCCGTGATCGAGCGGATGCTCCGGCCGGGTCCGGCGGGCGGCTGACGCCGTCCCGGCGGGCGCCTCCGCCGGGGCCCGCCCTCACAGCGGCGCCTCCCACGTCACCATCGTGCCCGTACCGTCCTCGCCCAGCCCCGGGCCGTAGGTGCTCGACCCGCCCAGCGACTCCGCGCGCTTGCTGAGGTTCTTCAGGCCGCTGCGCCGGCCGCCCTCGGGGATGCCGACGCCGTCGTCCGCGACGGTCAGCCGTACACCGTCGGTGCCGTCCGGCAAGGTGATGGTCGCGTCGACGACGACCTCGATCCGGGAGGCACGGGCGTGCCGGAAGGCGTTCGACAGCGCCTCGCGCAGCGCGGCGATCAGGTTCTTGCCGGTCAGCTCGCCGACCCGGGAGTCCACCGCGCCGATGAAGTTCGCGGACGGCTGGAAGCCGAGCGGTACGGCGGCGGTGCCGATCTCGCGCAGCACCCGGGTGCGCAGCCCGGACGGTGCCTCGGCCGGCCCCTGCTGGAGCGCGAAGATCGCGGTGCGGATCTCCTGGATGGTGACGTCCAGTTCGTCCACGGCCTTGCCGACGCCCCGGATCACCTCCGGCGCCTCGGACCTGCGGTGCGCGCTCTCCAGCATCATCCCGGTCGCGAACAGCCGCTGGATGACCAGGTCGTGCAGGTCACGGGCGATCCGGTCGCGGTCCTCGAAGACGGCCAGCCGCTCGCGGTCGCGCTGTGCGTCGGCCAGCACCAGCGCCAGCGCGGCCTGCGCCGCGAACTGCGTGGCCAGGGTGCGTTCGGCCTGCGTGAACGGGCGGGCGCCCCGGGCCCGCGGTGTCGCGAGGGTGCCGAGCACCCGGCCACCGCTCTTGAGCGGCAGCATCATGCTGGGCCCGAAGCGCTGCGATATATGGGTGACCATCCGCGGATCGGTGGCCGAATCGTCCACGAACACCGGTTCCCCGGCCAGGAGTTGCGCGGCCACCGGGCTGTTGGGGGGCACCTGGGTCCCCATGATCCCGGCGGGCTCGTCGGCGGACACCGCGACGATCTCCATGCCGCCGCGCTCGTCGGGCAGCAGCACGATGCCGGCCGCCGAGTCCGCCAGCTTCCTGGCCTGCTCGGCGACGACCGCGAGCGCATCGTCCACATCGCTGCCCGCGAGCAGTTCGGTGGTCACCGCCACCGAGCCGTCGATCCACCGCTCGCGCTGCCGGGTCGCCGCGTACAGCCGGGCGTTGCCGATCGCGATACCGGCCTCGGTGGCGAGCACCCGCACCATGTGCAGGTCCTCCTCGCTGAACTCCGCGCCACCGCGCTTCTCCGTCAGATAGAGGTTGCCGAAGATCTCGCCCTGGACCCGGATCGGCACCCCCAGGAACGTCCGCATCGGCGGGTGGCCCGGCGGGAATCCGGCCGAGCGGGGGTCCTTCGTGAGGTCGGCGAGGCGCAGCGCCTTCGGGTCGTGGATGAGCGCGCCGAGCAGGCCCTTGTGTCCGTCGGGCAGCGCGCCGATCCGCTCGTGCTCCTGCGCGGTCACGCCGTACGTGACGAAGTCCGACAGCCCCTCGCGGGCGTCGTCGATGATCCCTATGGCCGCGTAGCGGGCGTCGGCCAGCTCGGCGGCGGTCTCCACGATCCGGTCGAGGGTGATGTGCAGGTCCAGCCCCGCGCCCACGGTGCGCATCGCCTCCAGCAGCTGGGGCACCCGCGCGGTCAGCTCGGAGGACAGTCCTTGCAGACTGCGGGTGGCCTCGGTGGCGGCGTCCATGGGATCGGGCACCGGACCGGCCCGCCCGGTGTCCATGGGATCTGAGGGTCCTGCCGTGACTGCCATGCCATGAGCCTAATAAGGGCCCTTTTCCGACGAAAGTCCAGATATACGGAAAAGCTCGCGCGCGGCCCGCCGGCTACCCGCGGAACGCCGGTGTACGGCCCGGTGCGCGGCGCGGTGCGGAGATCGCCACCGGCCGGTCCCCGTACGCCGCGTCCACCGCCCGCTCGCGCTCCAGCATCCGCCGGAACGGGCCGTCGGCCGCGGCCAGCTCCGCGTATCCGCCGCGCTGCACGGCCCGGCCACGGTCCAGCACCAGCACCTCGTCCACCGCGTCGAGACCGGTGAGCCGGTGGGTGATCAGCACCGTCGTACGGCCCTCGGTCGCGGCCAGCAGATCGGCGGTCAGCGCATCGGCGGTCGCCAGGTCGAGGTGCTCGGCGGGCTCGTCCAGGACGAGGACCGGGAAGTCCGCGAGCAGCGCACGGGCCAGTGCCAGGCGCTGACGCTGACCGCCGGACAGCCGGGCGCCGTGCTCGCCGACCATGGTGTCCAGCCCGTCGGGCAGCCCGCGCACCCAGTCCGCCAGCCGCGCCCGGCCGAGCGCGTCCCACAGGTCCTGGTCGGCGGCGTCCGCGGCGGCGTCCGGCGCGGCCGCGTCATCGGGGAGGCCACGGCGGGCCAGTCTGAGGTTCTCCCGCAGTGAGCTGTCGAAGAGGTGCGCGTCCTGTGCGCACAGCCCCACCAGCCGCCGGACGTCGTCGCCGTCCACCGTCTGGGCATCCGTCCCGCCCAGCGTGTACGTCCCCGCCTCCCGGTCCAGGAAGCGCAGCAGCACCTGCGCGAGCGTGGTCTTGCCGGAGCCGGACGGGCCGACGACGGCGAGCCGCCGCCCGGCCGTGAGGGTGAACCCGAGGCCGTCCAGCGCCGGCTCGTGCTGCCCCGGGTGGCGTGCGGTGAGGCCCTGCACGGCCAGCGGGAACGGCGTGTCCGGAGCGGCGGCGGGCGTGGCCGGTTCGCGCACCGGCGCCGGAGCGTCCAGCACCTCGAAGACCCGCTCGGCGGCGCGCCGGGTGCGCTGGCGGTACTGCACGGCGAGCGGCAGCCCCGTCACCGCCTCGAACGCGGCGAGCGGGGTGAGCACGACGACGGCCAGCGCCACCCCGTCCAGCCGCCCCGCGTGCACCGCCTGGACACCGGCCACCGCCGCCGCGGCGACGGTCAGCCCGCACACCAGCGCCGAGAGTCCGGCGCCCACCCCGGCCGCGGCCGCCGAGCGGGAGGCCAGGCGGGTCAGCTCCCGGTCCGCGCGCCGTGCCGCGTCCGTACGGGCCCCGATGGCGCCGGCGACCGTCAACTCGGCCGTACCGGTGAGCAGATCGACGACGCGGGTGGCGAGCACCCCGCGGGCCGGGGCCAGCTGACGCTCGGCCCGCCGGGCCAGCGCGCCCGAGAGCACCGGCACGCCCGCGCCCGCGAGCAGCAGTCCGACGGCGAGGATCGCGCCCGCCTCCGGCAGCAGCCAGCCGGTGAAGCCGACGGTGGCGGCGCCGACCAGCACCGCGGCGCCCGCCGGCAGCAGCCAGCGCAGGAAGTAGTCCTGTACCGCGTCGACATCGGCCACCAGCCGCGAGAGGAGGTCGCCGCGGCGGCGCTCCTTGAGCCCGGCCGGCGCGAGCCGCTCCAGCCGCCGGAAGACGGCCACGCGTACGTCGGCGAGCATCCGGAACACCGCGTCGTGCGCGACGAGCCGCTCGGCGTAGCGGAAGGCGGCCCGCCCGATGCCGAAGGCGCGGGTGGCGGTGACCGCCACCATCAAATAGAGCACCGGTGGATGCTGCGCCGCGCGCGAGATCAGCCAGCCGGACGTCGCCATCAGGCCCACCGCGCAGCCCAGCGCGAGGCTGCCGAGCAGCAGCGCGAGCGCGAACCGCGCCCGCCGGGCACGCGCGATCCGCCGCAGCCGGGTCAGCGCCGAACCACGCGCGGGAGCGGTGTACGGGTCCGGGCCCGGGTTCCGGTCCTGCTGCCGGGGCCCGTCGGCCGAAGTGGTCCCGGCGGTATCAGCGGGCGCGGCGTCCCGGCCCGTACCCTCCGGCCCACCGCGGGAGGTACCGGCCGCCGCGGCGGTCCGGTCGGCCGGGTCAGCCGGAGCGGGCAGCCGCACCGTGCGGTCGGCCACCGCCAGCAGGGCCGGCCGGTGCACGATCAGCAGGACGGTACGGCCGACCGCGAGCCGGCCGACGGCCGCCACGATCGCCTCCTCGCTCTCGCCGTCCAGGTTCGCGGTCGGCTCGTCCAGCAGCAGGATCGGCCGGTCGGCGAGGAAGGCACGGGCGAGCGCGATGCGCTGCCGCTGGCCCGCGGAGAGCCCGGCACCGGATTCACCGAGCCGGGTCGCCAGGCCGTCGGGGAGCGCGTCGACGAAGTCCAGCGCCCCGGCATCGTCCAGAGCGGTACGCACCGCCGCGTCCTCGGCGTCCGGGCGTGCCAGCCGTACGTTCTCGGCGATGGTGCCCGCGAAGAGGTGCGGGTGCTGCGGCACCCAGGCGATCCGCTGCCGCCAGCTCTCGGGTGAGAGGGCGGCGATGTCCTGGCCGTCGACGAGGACGCGGCCCTCGGACGGTTCGGTGAAGCCGAGCACCACGCTGAGCAAGGTGGACTTGCCGGCGCCGGAGGGGCCGACCAGCGCGACGGTCTCGCCGGGCCGGACCTCGAACGACGTCGCGGGGAGCGAGTCGGCGGTCCGCCCCGGGTGGCGGACGACGAGCCCCTCGACCGCCAGCGCGGTGCCCGCGGGCGCGGGCGCGGTGCCGGCCGTCCGCAGCGGGGTCTCCAGCACCGCGAAGATCTCCTCCGCGGCCGAGAGCCCCTCGGCGGCGGCGTGGTACTGCGCACCCACCTGTCGCAGCGGCAGATACGCCTCGGGCGCCAGGACCAGCACCATCAGCCCGGTGTAGAGATCGAGTTCGCCGTTCACCAGGCGCATGCCGATGCCGACCGCGACCAGGGCGACCGAGATGGTGGCGAGGAGTTCGAGCGCGAAGGAGGAGAGAAAGGCGATCCGCAGCGTGCGCAGGGTCGCCCGGCGGTACTCGCTGGTGATCGCGCGGATGGAAGCCGCCTGGGCCTTGGCCCGTCCGAAGACCTTGAGGGTGGGCAGCCCCTCGACGACATCCAGGAAATGCCCGGACAGCCGCGAGAGCAGCCGCCACTGGCGGTCCATCCGCGACTGGGTGGCCCAGCCGATGAGGATCATGAAGAGCGGGATCAGCGGGAGGGTGATGACGATCGTCAGGGCCGAGATCCAGTCACCGGTAACGATCCGGGCCAGCACCGCGACGGGGACCACGACCGCCAGCCCCAGCTGTGGCAGATAGCGGGAGAAGTAGTCGTCCAGAGCGTCGATACCGCGCGTGGCGAGGGTGGTGAGTTCGCCGGTCCGCATCTCCAGCGTGCCTGCGTCGGCCGCAGACCGGCCGTCGTCCGGGCCGGTGGCCTTCGGGTCGCTGTCCGGCCGGCGGATCGCCGTGCCCGGACCGAGCCGCGCCGCCCGCTCGACCAATCGCATCCGAAGCTCGGACTTGACCGCCGCACTGGCGCGGTGTGCGGCCAGTTCGGTGAGCCAGGAGACCAGCCCGCGGCCGACGGAGACCGCGGCGAGCAGCATCACCGGTGTGGTCAGGCCGCCGAGATCGAGGTCGTGCTGGAAGGCACCGACCACGATCTCGGCGATGAGCATGGCCTGGCCGACGACCAGGCCCGCCCCGGCAAGCCCGAGCACCACCACCGCGATGAGGAAGACGCGGGTGGCGCGGGCGTATCGGAGCAGACGCGGGTCGACCGGTTTCACGTGAAACTTTCCGTCCTGATGAGGCCGCCCCCGAAGGGGCGGGACTCAGCTAGTGGGCGTCGGCGATGTGCTGGGTGCCGATTCGCTTACGGAACACCCAGTACGTCCACCCTTGATAGAGAATCACAACCGGGGTGGCGATACCGGCGCACCAGGTCATGATCTTCAGGGTGTAGGGGCTGGACGAGGCGTTGGTGACCGTGAGGTTCCAGCTCTCGTTCAGCGAGGACGGCATGACGTTCGGGAAGAGCGTCAGGAAGAGCATCGCGACCGCGGCCGCGACGGTGATCCCGGAGAACGCGAACGCCCATCCCTCACGCCCGATCTGATTGGCGCCGAGCGCCGCGACCAGCGCGACCACCGCCACGATCATGGCGACCAGGCTCGTGCCGTTGCCGCGGTCGATCTGGGTCCAGATCAGGAAGCCGAGCGCGAGCACGGCGGTGATCAGTCCGACGACGGTCGCCAGCTTGCGGGCCCGCTCCCGGATGTCGCCGAGCGTCTTGAGCGCGGCGAACACCGCGCCGTGGAAGGTGAACAGTGTCAGCGTCACCAGCCCGCCGAGGATCGCGTACGGGTTCAGCAGGTCGAAGAAGTTCCCGACGTACTCCTTGTGCGCGTCGATCTTCACGCCGCGCACGATGTTGCCGAACGCCACACCCCACAGGAGTGCGGGGATCAGCGAGGTCCAGAAGATCGCGTGTTCCCAGTTCCGCTGCCAGTGCTCCTCGGCCCGCTTCGCGCGGTACTCGAAGGCGACCCCGCGCACGATCAGACAGATGAGGATGACCAGCAGCGGCAGGTAGAAACCGGAGAAGAGCGTGGCGTACCACTCGGGGAAGGCCGCGAAGGTCGCGCCGCCCGCACTGAGCAGCCAGACTTCGTTGCCGTCCCAGACCGGGCCGATGGTGTTGATCAGTACACGCTTCTCGCGCCGGTCCCGGGCGAGCAGCTTGGTGAGGATGCCGATTCCGAAGTCGAAGCCTTCGAGGAAGAAGTACCCGGTCCAGAGGACGGCGATGAGGACGAACCAGACGTCGTGGAGTTGCACAGCCGCCTCCTAGTACGAGAAGGCCATCGGCCGGTCGGCGTCTTGGGAATCGCCGCCGATCTTGGTGGGCGGGTTGAGGTCGGAGTCGGTCAGCTCCGGAGGTCCGGCCTTGACGTACTTCACCAGCAGCCTGACCTCGATCACGGCGAGCACCGCGTAGAGCGTGGTGAAGACGATCATCGAGGTCAGCACCTCGCCCTGGGAGACACCCGGCGACACCGCGTCGGAGGTGCGCAGGACGCCGTAGACGACCCAAGGCTGGCGGCCCATCTCGGTGAAGATCCAGCCCCAGGAGTTGGCGATCAGCGGGAAGCCGAGGGTGACGAAGGCCAGTGACCAGTACCACTTGGTGAAGCGGGCACCGAGCGCCTTGTTCTTGGTGACCGCGAGATGTGGAGGTTCCTCGTCGCCCGTCCGCAGCGACGGCGCGAGCCAGAACTTCCTGCGGGTGAGCCAGAGCCCGGCCAGTCCGATCGCGAAGGACGCCATGCCGAAGCCGATCATCCACCGGAAGCCCCAGTAGGCGACCGGGATATTGGGCCGGTAGTCACCGGGCCCGAACTTCTGCTGCTCGGACTTGTTGACGTCGTTGATACCGGGCACCGGCGAGCTGAAGTCGTTGTGGGCGAGGAAGGAGAGCAGACCGGGGATCTCGATGGCGACCTTGTTGTGGCCCTTGTCGACATCGCCGTAGGCGAAGACCGAGAACGGCGCCGGTTCCTCCTTGTCCCACAGCGCCTCGGCCGCCGCCATCTTCATCGGCTGCTGCTCGAACATGACCTTGCCCAGCGTGTCACCGCTGATGGCGGTCATGATGCCGGCGATCACCAGGGTGACCAGGCCCACCCGCAGCGACGTCCGCATCACCTTGACGTGCTTCTTGCGCATCAGGTGGTACGCGGAGATGCCGACCATGAACGCGGCGCCGGTCAGGAAGGCGGCGGTCAGCGTGTGGAAGACGACGACGAGGGTGGTGTCCTGGGTCAGTACCTTCCAGAAGTCGGTCAGCTCGGCGCGCCCGTTGGCGGCGTTGTACTTGTAGCCGACCGGGTGCTGCATCCAGGAGTTGGCCGCGAGGATGAAGTAGGCCGACAGGATCGTGCCGATCGCGACCATCCACATGCACAGGCAGTGGATCTTCTTGGGCAGCTTGTCCCAGCCGAAGATCCACAGGCCGATGAAGGTGGACTCGAAGAAGAAGGCGATGAGCGCCTCGAACGCGAGCGGGGCACCGAAGATGTCACCGACGAACCGCGAGTAGTCGGACCAGTTCATACCGAACTGGAACTCCTGGACGATGCCGGTGACGACGCCCATCGCGATGTTGATCAGGAACAGCTTGCCCCAGAACTTGGTGGCCTGGAGGTACTTCTGGTTTCCCGTTCGTACCCAGGCGGTCTCAAGTCCTGCCACCAGAGCGGCGAGGGAGATCGTGAGGGGGACGAAGAGGAAGTGGTAGACGGTCGTGATGCCGAATTGCCATCGCGCCAGGGTCTCTGGCGCCAACGCCAGTTCCACGTCGGGCTCTCCTTACGTCGCCGTTGCTACGGCAGTTTGCCCCTTGCGTCACAGAGGAAGCGGGACATAAAGGGACACGCTTGTGAACGCGTTCACATTCACAAGCCATTATCTCCTACCCTTTTCGGCCATCCTGATGGGGGGTGCGTGACCGCGGTCACGCACCACATGCCAGAGGCCGCAGGTCGGTGACCTGCGGCCTCAGCCTCGCCCGAAGGCGTTCACACCGGTATTCACATGGTGTGAACGCGTCAGCGTGTCTTGCGGAATTCCTCCGCGGCCTCCAGGAAGAGATCCATCGCCGCGCTCTCGCCGATCGTCACCCGTACCCCCTCCCCGGCGAACGGCCGCACGACCACCCCGGCCCGCTCGCACGCCGCCGCGAAGTCCGCCGCACGGTCCCCCAGCCGCAGCCACACGAAGTTGGCGTGCGACTCCGGCAGCGTCCAGCCCTGCCCGGCCAGCGCGTCCAGCACTCGGGCGCGCTCGACGACCAGCGCGTCCACCCGCTCCATCAGCGCCGCTTCGCTGCGCAGCGAAGCCACCGCCGCCTCCTGGGCGAGCTGGCTCACGCCGAAGGGCACCGCCGTCTTGCGCAGCGCGGCCGCCACCGGCTCGTGCGCCACCGCGAAGCCGATCCGCAGCCCCGCGAGGCCGTACGCCTTGGAGAACGTCCGCAGCACACACACATTGGGGCGGTCCCGGTAGAGATCGATGCCGTCCGGCACCTCGGTGTCGCGGTTGAACTCGCGGTACGCCTCGTCCAGCACCACCAGCACGTCGCTCGGCACCCGGTCCAGGAAGGACTCCAGCTCGGCACGGCGTACGACGGTGCCGGTGGGGTTGTTGGGGTTGCAGACGAAGATCAACCGGGTCCGGTCGGTGATCGCGGCGAGCATCGCGTCCAGATCATGCACATCGTCCGAGTTCAGCGGGACCTGCACGGAGGTGGCGCCGGAGACCTGGGTGATGATCGGGTACGCCTCGAACGACCGCCAGGCGTACATCACTTCATCGCCGGGACCGGCGGTCGCCTGGATCAGCTGCTGAGCCACCCCCACCGACCCGGTGCCGGTCGCCAGATGCTCCACCGGCACCGAGAAGTGCTCGGCCAGCTCCGCCATCAGCCCCGTACAGGCCATATCCGGGTAACGGTTGAAGGCCCCGGCCGCCGCCACCGCGCTCTCCAGGACGCCCGGCAGCGGCGGATAGGGGTTCTCGTTGGAGGACAGCTTGTACGACACGGGGCCGTCGGCAGCCGCCGGCCGGCCCGGCTTGTAGGTGGGAATGCCGTCCAGCGCAGCACGCAGCTTCGGGGTTTTCTCGCTCACCGCAGGTCCTCCTCGACCGTCCCTCGACTCCAATACTGCACACCTTATGAGGATTGCCCCGTCCGGCGGCAGCCCCTGATTCACCGGCGCCCGGCAGCGGCGACGGACGCGGACCGCGCACGACCGCCCCGTACAGAAGCTTTGGGGAGCGCTCCGCTGTCTGTTACGCGCTGGTGGCCCGCGCCGTGGCGCGCATCCCCCGTGGAGGTGACTTGAGACCTCTTCGAGACCTGAACTCATCGGCAGGCAAGGACACCCGCTCTCCCCTCCAACGATTGCGGTAGGAGCCAACTGCCTCAATTTCCATGGCAATTGAGGGGATGCAACCTTGCAGAAACGTGCCTTCCCACGAGCTCCGGACGACCCCCTCGAACGGGTTGCCCGAGCCCTACTATCGGCTCGCCATGACAGCAGCAGGGAAGCACCAGGTGAGCCGGTCGACCGGTCGCCGACTGGAACGGGCGGGCATCCGGGACGTGGCCGCCGCAGCCGGTGTATCGATCACGACCGTCTCCGACGCGCTCAACGGCAAGGGCCGGCTTCCGGATGCCACCCGTAGCCATGTCCGCGAGGTGGCCGACCGGCTGGGCTACCGCCCGTCCGCAGCCGCCCGCACCCTCCGTACCGGCAAGTCAGGACTCATCGGCCTGACCGTGACCACGTACGGGGATGAACCTTTCACCTTCACCGAATTCGCGTACTTCGCCGAGATGGCCAGAGCCGCCACCTCGGCGGCGCTGGCCCGCGGCTACGCGCTGGTCATCCTCCCCGCGACCTCCCGCCACGACGTGTGGTCCAACGTCGCCCTGGACGGCACCGTCGTCATCGACCCCGCCGACGGCGACTCCGTCGTCGCGGAACTGGTCCGGCACGGCATCCCCGTCGTCTCCGACGGCCGTCCCGGCGGCGCCCTCCCCGTCACCGGCTGGGTCGACAACGATCACGAAGCGGCCGTACTCGGCCTGCTCGACCACCTCGCCGACGCCGGGGCCCGCCGCATCGGCCTGCTCACCGGCACCACCACCGACACCTACACCCGGCTGTCCACCACCGCCTATCTGCGGTGGTGCGAGCGGGTCGGCCAGGACCCGGTGTACGAGTCCTACCCGGCGCACGACCCCTGCGCGGGCGCCGTCGCCGCCGACCGGCTGCTGGCCCGTCCGGACCGCCCGGACGCCGTCTACGGACTCTTCGACCCCAACGGCACCGATCTGCTCGCCGCCGCCCGCCGCTACGGTCTGCGCGTCCCCGAGGATCTGCTGCTGGTCTGCTGTAGCGAGTCCACCGGCTATGCCAGCACCGAGCCGCCCATCACCACTCTCTCCCTCAAGCCCCGCCGCATCGGCACCGCCGTCGTCCAGATCCTCATCGACGCCATCGAAGGGCTCGGCGACGGCCGGCCGGTCGAGCAGGTGATACCGACGGATCTGATCGTCCGGACCTCCTCCCAGCGGCGGTCCCCGCGGACGACCGTCAGCCCGCCGCGGGGTCCGGCCGGCAACTGAGCGTGCTTCCGTGGGCGGCGGACCGGGCCCGCCGGAGGCGGCCTGGCGTCTCCTCCGGCCAGGAAAAAACAGGGCGATCACGGGAGAAATCAGCCGCGATCGGCAGGCTCCGGCCGATTGACCACCCCCGGGTGCGTCACAACCCGCGAGCGGCATTCCTATGATGGGCGCACGACACCGCGGACCCGCCGCCGACCAGGCAGAGGTCCCAGAGGTGCACGGCGCGCGATGGTGGAGGGGTCGATGACTCAGGGGGCCGGTCAAGGACCCATGGTGTGGACCATGTCGGGAGAAACTCCGGCGTCCCCTCCGCCGCCCGGACCGCCCGCGGGACCACCGCCCCTGGCCCCCGTCGGCCCGCCGCGGCATCTGCCCGCCGGGCCCTCGGCCACGCTCCCCGTGGTACCGCCCGACGCCCAGCCGGCCGAGCCGCCCGCGGAGTACACGCCCACCGAGCGCGACCTCCCGGTCATCGGCGCGGGCCGTACGGACACCCTCATCGACCGCCCGGCCGCCGGCCTCGTACCGGCGCCGGAGACGGAACCCGAGGTGCCCGACGGGCCGGGCCCGCTGTATGTCGTCGGCGATGTGCACGGCTTCTACGAGGAGCTGCGCGAGGCCCTGGCCGCCGAAGGGCTGATCGACGCCGACGGCGACTGGTCGGCCGGCAACGCCCGGCTGTGGTTCCTCGGCGACTTCACCGACCGCGGCCCGGACGGCATCGGCGTCATCGATCTCGTCATGCAGCTCTCCGCCCAGGCCGCGGCGGCCGGCGGCTACTGCAAGGCCCTGATGGGCAACCACGAACTGCTGTTGCTGGGGGCCAAGCGGTTCGGCGACACCCCCGTCCAGTCCGGCGCCGGTACCGCCTCCTTCCAGGCCGCCTGGCTGCTCAACGGTGGCCAGAAGACCGATATGGACCGCCTGGAGGACCACCACCTCCAGTGGATGGCCCGGCTGGATGCCGTGATGGAGGAGGACGGGCATCTGCTCGTGCACTCCGACACCACCGCCTACCTTGAGTACGGCGACTCCATCGAGGACGTCAACGACACCGTCCACGAGGTGCTGACGCGCAGCGAGGCCGACGAAGTCTGGGAGCTCTTCCGCAAGTTCACCAAGCGGTTCGCCTTCCGTGACGACGCCGGGGCGCAGGCCGCCCGGGAACTCCTGGACGCCTACGGTGGCGAGCGCGTCGTCCACGGCCACAGCCCGATCCCGTATCTGCTGGGCGAGGTCGGCACGGAGGACAGCGAGAACGAGGGCGTCGCCGTCGACGGTCCGCATGTCTACGCCGACGGGCTGGCCATCGCGATGGACGGCGGAGTGACGATGGCCGGAAAGCTGCTGGTCGTTCAACTCCCCCTGAATGACTGAGCGTTACCGGGGCAGGTATACGCAAGGTCGGCAGGTGATCGGCCGGGTGCGCGGTGAGGCGAAAACCGGTCGTGGCCGGTACTGATTTCCCCACTCCCTGTCGCCCCGTGCCGGAGGCGCTCTACCATCGGTCCATCCGTAGCAGGCTCTCCGCCCATTCCGCCCAGTGCCGGCCGCTGTCGGCCGGCATGGCCCTACGGAGCATCGGGGGATGCAGATGAACAGCGCTTCACACCTGCTGAGCGAGGATCGCGAGGAATTCGCACGCATCCTCGATGACGCGCTGCGTACCGCCGAATACCGGCCGGAGGGCGTGCTCTCCGACGCGGGTCAGCACCTCAGTACCGAACAACTGCGCGCGATGGCCCTCGATGCGACGGCCACCATCGCCGCCTGCGCGGCGGCCGAATACCAACGCTACGTACAGCTCCGTGCCGAGCTGCGCGATCCGGCGTCCGGACCGGAGTGCGCCGGAGTGCGCCCAGGCCGCGAGGAAAGAGACCAGCCATCCGGTGGCCCGGCCGGTCCGGCCACGGCGACCGCCACCACCACGGCGACCGGGACGGCCGGCGCGGGGGTGGGCGCCATGGTCTCCGTCCTCGCCCCGGTCCTCGCGGGCATCGCCGCCGTCCTCTTCCTCCTCTTCGGCTACCTCCTGCGCGCCCTCGGCCCTGGACACACCATGGCCCAGCCGCTGATCAGCGTCGGCTGGATCTTCGCGGCGCTGGCCGCCGTGGGCTCCCTCCTCGCGATGGGCGGCCTGGTCGTCACGGCCCTGCGCAACGGCTCCGCACAGCCCGCCGCGCAGGACGGACCGGCGGCGGACCTCGACCGCGCCCGGGACGCCTGGCGGCGCGCCCTCCTGGTACGCGGTCTGCTGCCGTTCCTCCGCCGGGCGCTCACCGGTCCGGCCCCCGGCCCGGTCCCCTCCGGCTCACGCCGCGGACCTGGTCAAGGGGCAACCGGGAGCCGCATCCCGACCCTCGGCTACTCCCGCCCCGACTTCACCAGCCCGGACAGCGGCCCGGCCGGACCACACCCCCGTTACGCCAGCCCGGACTTCACCAGCCCGGACTACGGGGGCCCTGACCACCGGCCCGAGTAGCGCCCGAAGACGCCGGACGGCCCGACGTCGCCGCGCGGGACGGTGACGTCGGGCGGGACGGTGACGTCGGGCGGGTCCCCGGCGTGGCGGTGGGTCAGTCCGCGATCGGCAGATAGACGCGGTTGCCGGCCGCCGCGAACTCCTTCGACTTCTCGGCCATACCGGCCTCGGGGTCGATCGCCAGGTCGCCGCCGTGTTCGCGGCGGATGTCCTGGGAGATCTTCATCGAGCAGAACTTCGGCCCGCACATCGAGCAGAAGTGCGCCGTCTTCGCCGGTTCGGCCGGGAGCGTCTGGTCGTGGAAGGAGCGGGCCGTGTCCGGGTCGAGGGCCAGGTTGAACTGGTCCTCCCAACGGAATTCGAAGCGGGCGTCGGAGAGGGCGTCGTCCCAGTCCTGGGCGCCCGGGTGCCCCTTGGCCAGGTCCGCCGCATGGGCCGCGATCTTGTACGTGATGACGCCGGTCTTGACGTCGTCGCGGTCGGGAAGTCCCAGGTGCTCCTTGGGCGTGACGTAGCAGAGCATCGCCGTACCCCACCAGGCGATCATCGCGGCGCCGATACCGGAGGTGATGTGGTCGTAGGCGGGCGCGATGTCGGTGGTCAGCGGGCCGAGCGTGTAGAACGGGGCCTCTTCGCAGATCTCCTGCTGAAGGTCGATGTTCTCCTTGATCTTGTGCATCGGGACGTGTCCCGGGCCCTCGATCATCGTCTGGACGCCGTGCCGCTTGGCGATGGTGTTCAGCTCACCGAGCGTACGCAGCTCCGCGAACTGCGCCTCGTCGTTGGCGTCCGCGATGGAACCGGGGCGCAGGCCGTCGCCGAGGGAGTAGGTGACGTCGTAGGAGGCGAGGATCTCGCTGAGCTCCTCGAAGTGCGTGTAGAGGAACGACTCCTTGTGGTGTGCCAGGCACCAGGCGGCCATGATCGAGCCACCGCGCGAGACGATGCCGGTCTTGCGGCGGGCGGTGAGCGGGACGTAGCGCAGCAGCACGCCGGCGTGCACCGTCATGTAGTCGACGCCCTGTTCGGCCTGCTCGATGACGGTGTCCTTGTAGATCTCCCAGGTCAGCTCCTCGGCCTTGCCGTCGACCTTCTCCAGGGCCTGGTAGAGGGGGACGGTGCCGATGGGGACGGGAGAGTTGCGCAGCACCCACTCGCGGGTGGTGTGGATGTTGCGGCCGGTGGACAGGTCCATGACCGTGTCGGCGCCCCACCGGGTGGCCCAGGTCATCTTGTCCACCTCCTCCTCGATGGAGGAAGTGACCGCGGAGTTGCCGATGTTGGCGTTCACCTTCACCAGGAAGTTCTTGCCGATGATCATCGGCTCGATCTCCGGGTGGTTGACGTTGGCGGGGAGCACGGCACGGCCGGCCGCGATCTCGTCACGTACGAACTCGGGCCGGACGTTCTCGCGGAGGGCCACGTACTCCATCTCCGTGGTGATCTCGCCGCGTTGGGCGTACGCGAGCTGGCTGACCGCGGCGCCGTGCCGGCCGCGGCGCGGCTGGCGGGGGCGGCCGGGGAAGACCGCGTCGAGGTTCTTGAGGCCGCCGCGCGGTGAGGTGTGCTTGAGTCCGTCGTCCTCCGGGCGCGGCGGGCGGCCCGCGTACTCCTCGGTGTCGCCTCGGGCGATGATCCAGTTCTCCCGCAGCGGGGCGAGTCCGCGGCGTACATCGGTGTCGATCTGGGGGTCGGTGTACGGCCCGGATGTGTCATAGAGCGTCACATCCTTGCCGTTGGTGAGGTGCACCCGCCGGACCGGGACCCGGAGGTCGGGGCGCGATCCGGCGAGATAGCCCTTGTGCCAGCCGATCCTCGCTCCGGTGCCGTCGGCGGCGCTTTCGGGCGTGCGTGCATCCTTCAGAGTCATGAGACCCAACTCCCTACGCCGGCATTACCCGGTAACAGGTTCGGCGGTCGACGCAGCGGCTTCCGTGGGTGGCGTACCGGCGTCGGCCGGACGTCCCCGCGGAGGTCAGCGCCCTCTCAGCCCGGTGCTCCGAGCTCCCGCGATTGCAAAGGTGCCACCCACCGTAGCGGCCGGTGCGGCACGATGAACAGGGGGCCCCATGAGTTCTTGCGATGATCGGGCGGTGAGCAGTCCTGAGCCCCCGTCCCACTCCCCCGCGCATTCTCATGCGCACGGCCACGCGCCCGCCGCGCCTGTTTCCCGGCATCTGCGCAAGGTGATCGCGGCGGTGCTGATCCCGTTCGCGGCGGCGGTGGTGGTCGGTCTGGTCGTGCTGTGGCCGGGCGGCGCGCCGGCGCACAAGCCGTCCGGCGTCGGCTTCGACCAGCCCCTGGAGAAGGCCAGAGTGGTCAAGGTGGACGAGGTGAACTGCGCGGACGTCCACGCCGAGCAGCAGCAACGGCCGGCGTCGCCGGGCGGACAGCCGCCGGGCACGGGCGGCGAGCGGGACACGAAGTGCGAGCGGGCGACGATCAAGGTCACGACCGGCGACAACACCGGGCGCACCTTCCAGACGGTGGTGACGCCGGACGCCTTGCGGCACTACACGGCCGGGCAGGACGTGGTGGTCGCGTACTCCCCCAAGGCGCCGAAGGATCTCCAGTACGCGGTCAGCGATGTCGACCGGACCGTTCCGATGTGGGTACTGGCCGGGATCTTCGCGTTCGCGGTCGTGCTCGTCGGCCGGCTGCGCGGGGTGCTCGCGCTGGTGGCGCTGGTGGCAAGCTTCGGGGTGCTGACGCTGTTCATCCTCCCGGCGGTCCTCAAGGGCTCCGATCCGCTGGTGGTGGCGGTCATCGGCGGCAGCGCGATCATGCTGATCGCGCTCTATCTGTGCCACGGGCCGACGGCCCGGACGTCGGTGGCGGTGCTCGGCACCCTGGCATCGCTGCTGCTGATCGGTCTGCTCGGGTCGGTGTTCATCGACTGGGCGCTGCTGACCGGCAACACGGACGACCTGACCGGGCTGGTGCACAGCCTGTACCCGGGTATCGAGATCCACGGTCTGCTGCTGGCGGGGATCATCATCGGGTCGCTGGGGGTGCTGGACGATGTGACCGTCACCCAGACCGCGGCGGTGTGGGAGCTGAAGGAAGCGGACCCGACGGCGGGTTGGCGCAAGCTCTACGGAGCGGCTATGCGGATCGGGCGCGATCACATCGCGTCCGTCGTGAACACCCTGGTGATGGCCTACGCGGGCGCCGCACTGCCCTTGCTTTTGCTGTTCTCGATCGCACAGAGCGGTATCGGTACGGCCGCCACGAGCGAGGTGGTCGCGGAGGAGATCGTGCGCACGCTGGTGGGCAGCATCGGACTGGTCGCGTCGGTGCCGCTGACGACGCTGCTCGCGGCGCTGGTCGTCTCGGCGGACCGCACGGCGCCGGGCGGTCCGGGCCCCACGGAGATACCGGGTCCGCCGGCGGAAGCCGTGGGCGCCGTGGCTGGACGGTCCGGGCGGCGCGGAGCACGCGGCAAGCGCCGTAAGCGGTGAGTGCCGTACGGGAGTGTGTGCCGTACGGGAGTGACGTGACCGGCTGGGCCGGCCGTTGCGGAGGGATCAGCCGGCCGGGGCCTCCGTAAGGATGCGGTCCAGTACGGCGTCCAGGGTGTCGCACACCTCCTCCTCGCCGAGCGGGACCAGCCGGTCCGTACGGTCCAGGAAGGCGACCAGTGGTGGCGCGCTGACCCTGAACAGCGCGCGCTCGGCACCGACTTGGAGACTGATGAAGACATCACTGAGGTACTCGGCGGAGGACGGTTCGATGCGCACATCGCCCTCACCGGACGGCCGACTCAGCCCGTCCAGCAGCAGTTCGCGACTGAAAGTCCAGGTCACGGGCACATCGCCGGGGAGATCGAAGGTTAGACGGATGGCGTACGGATCAGCACTGTCGAAGTCCAGCTCCACCGGGATCCGGAACGCGAGCTCCTCCGAGACGAGGAAGCTCATGATCACTTCTGCCTGAACTGTGTCGTTCATCAACCACTGCCCCGCACTTGAAATCGGAGATGGCCGGGAATCGTCCCCCGAAGGCCCATTGACGCCATCGTCTGTCACGTGCAAGCAGATCACAAGGAGTGAGTTTTCAGATACTGATAGAGAAGGCGAGTGTCGTTAGCGTCTTCTCCGCCATTCTTCGTAGTCGATTTGTGACGGAACGCAACCGGTGCGCCTCGTCCACGGGCAGCGAAACCGCCAATGTGGCGGCGGCCGCGCCGACTTGGATGGGTATGGCGGAGCACACCGTGCCCAGCGCGTATTCCTGGTACTCGTAGGCGACGTTCCCACGGCGTACCGCGTCCAGGCGGTGCAGCAGATCGTCCTCCGACCGCACGGAGAACGGCGTTATGGACTGCACGGGATGGCGCGCCAGATGCTCCTTCCTGGACGCGTCGTCGAGCTGCGCGAGCAGGCACTGCCCCATCGCATGGGCGTGTGCGGTGGTGCGGAAGTCCACCCACTCCTCGACCGGTGGCCGCTCCGGGTCGTCGGACACCGCCACCACCTCCACCTCGCCCGCGCGGTAGACCGCGAAGTAGACCGCGGCGTCCAGTTTCCGGCCCGCCACGGCCAACACCTCGGCGATATGGGCGCGTTGCCTGCGCAGAGCGCCGGCCTGACCGATGGAGTCGGCCGCCTCGCCGAAGACGAAGACGCCGTTCTCGCGGCGCAGATAGCCCTCGTGGGTCAGGGTCCGCAGCAGGTGATAGGTGGTCGGGAGGGGCAGGCCGGCTTCTCTCGCGAGCTGCTTGGCGGGCGCCCCGTCGGCATGCGCGCCCACCGCCTCCAGCAGGCGGAGCGCGCGCTGCACCGATCCGATCAGAGTGGGAGGGGAAGTGGATTCGCCGTTCACGTCTGCCAACGCCAACCCCCAGGTCCGATCGCCGCGGGGCACGGGACCCCCGGCGCGGGAACTGCTCCCGCACCGCGCGCGTCTCCCAGGCCCCCATCGACGACGTCCGCCCGGCCTCGCCACACTCGCTATTTTCCGGAATGTCAGCATCCGGAAGACACCGCGAACCGCACTCTAACTCGGCTGGTCGAGGCAGTAGGCCGAATGGCTTGCGAGTTAACTCACCTGGCTCATTTCTTGGCATCCGGTGACTTGGTGGAGCATCGCGTACGCACTCGGTGATCAATTGGCGGCCCGCGGAGAGCGCCGGCGGCCCCGTCCGGAACGCCGGCCGGCTCCGCGAGGACCCCCAACAGCGGTCGTACGGAGCGCCGGACGGCCCGCCGGGAACGCCGATGCCCCGCTCCGGAGGCGGAGCGGGGCATCGGTCGGGATCCGGACAGTGTCGGTCGGACGGTGTCCGTCAGGCGGCGTGCACCGGACGGCGCCGGCCGGCGTCGCGGCTCACCAGTCGCTCTTCGACGAGGACGAGGAGGAGCCGGTGAACCGACGCACCAGATAGATCACTCCGGCGATCAGCGCCGCCGCGATCAGCACCTTGAACAGCACGCTGATCAGAAAGCCGAGCGCGGTGGCGAGCAGGCCGCCGAAGACGACGATCAAGATGACGGGCACCACGACCCACGTGACCCACCACGGAAGCCCTGCGAATATCCCCTTACCAGCCACTGCTCTGCCCTGCTTTCTCTGTCAGTCGCGTCGATGCCGCCGACCGCGTCCCTGCGCGTTGGCCGCGTCGTCTGTCCGGTTCCCCCTTCACCATCGATGCTAGGGCGCCGCGAGCCGCTTCGGGGCCCGCGCAGCCCCGGCCCGCCCCTGACCCTTCCCCTACGGGTCCCGGGGCCGGCCCTCATTTCTCGGGCGGAGAGAAGACCACCAGGACCCGCAGATCCTCGCTGATGTGGTGGAACTTGTGGGCCACGCCGGCCGGCACATAGACGACGCTGCCGCGCGCCACCGACTGCGTCTCCATCCCGACGGTGATCGCCGCCCGGCCGCTGACCACGAGATACACCTCGTCCTGGGCATGCGGCTGTTGCGGATCGGTGCCGCCCGCGTCCAGCGCGTACAGCCCGACCGACATGTTCCGCTCCCGGAGGAACTGGAGATACGCGCCGTCGTTGGCGGCCCGCTCCGCCTCCAGCTCGTCCAGCCTGAAAGCCTTCATCCGTTCGTTCTCCTCGAAGTGTCCGTCGCGTCTGGGACGATCTCACCATGAAGCATTTTCTGGTCAAGACGCTGGCCAACGCCGCGGCGCTCGCCGTGGCCATCTGGCTGCTCAAGAACATCACGCTGACCGGTGACAACACTGGCCGCAAGGTGCTGACGCTGATCGTCGTCGCGCTGATCTTCGGGCTGGTCAACTTCATCGTCAAGCCCGTGGTCAAACTACTGGCCTTGCCCCTGTTCATCCTCACGCTCGGCCTGATCACGCTCGTCATCAACGCCCTGATGCTGCTGCTGACGTCCTGGCTCGCGGACAAATTCCACCTCGCGTTCCATGTACAGGGCTTCTGGACCGCGGTGCTCGGCGGTGTGATCATCTCGGTCGTCTCGTGGGCGCTACACATGATCCTTCCCGACCAGGACTGAGCAGGACTGAGCAGATGAGCCCCTCCTTCCGCGTCTGCTTCGTCTGCACCGGCAACATCTGCCGCTCGCCGATGGCCGAGTCCGTCTTCCGCGCCCGGATCGCGGACGCCGGGCTCGGCGATCTCGTCGAGGTCGGCAGTGCGGGCACCGGCGGCTGGCACGAGGGGGAGGGAGCCGACCCGCGCACAGTCGCCGTACTGCGCGCGGGTGGCTACGAACACACCCATACCGCCCGGCAGTTCCGGGCCTCCTGGTTCGACCGGCTGGATCTGGTCATCGCGCTGGACTCCGGACATCTGCGCACCCTGCGCCGCCTGGCCCCCACCGCTTCGGACGCCGCCAAGGTCCGTCTGCTGCGCTCCTACCGGGCGGGCGGGGCACCGGCGGGCGACCCGGACGTGCCGGACCCGTACTACGGCGGGTCCGCGGACTTCGAGGAGTGCCTGGAGATGATCGAGGCGGCGAGCGACGGCCTCCTGGCGGCGGTCCGCGCCGCGGTCACCACCGGAGAGCCAGCGCCCGGAAGGCCGGTATCCGGGGACACGCAGCACCCGCCGCACGGCGCACCACCCACAGAAGACGCAGGATGAGCAGGAGCAGCACCGTTCAACGGGCTCAACAGGTTCAACCGGCTCAACAGATTCACCAAGTTCACCAGGTTCACCAGGAGCGAGGAGAGCGCATGACGGGCGACGGCACGCGTGTCGTACGGGCCGGGCTTCCGGAGCCCGCCGCCTACGAACCGGCCCTCCCCGGGCCGGTCTTCGCGGCCCACTTCCACCTCCCGGGCGACGCCGTCGGCCCGTATACGTACGGCCGCGATGGCAACCCCACCTGGACCCGGCTGGAACAAGCCATCGGTGAGCTCGAATCGCCGGACGAGGCCGCGCACACCGTCGCCTTCGCCTCCGGGATGGCGGCGATCACCGCCGTCCTCTTCTCCCAGCTGCGCTCCGGCGACATGGTGGTGCTCCCCAACGACGGCTACCAGCTGCTGCCGGCCGTCCGCACCCGCCTGGAGAGCTACGAAATCGAGGTCCGTACGGCGCCCACCGCGCACGACGCACAGCTCGATGTGCTGGACGGCGCCCGGCTGCTGTGGATCGAAACGCCCTCCAACCCCGGTCTGGACGTCTGCGACATCCGCCGGCTGGCCGAGGCCGCGCACGCCCGCGGCATCCTGGTCGCCGTCGACAACACCCTCGCCACCCCGCTCGGCCAACGCCCCCTCGACCTCGGCGCCGACTTCTCGGTCGCCAGCGGCACCAAGGCGCTGACCGGCCACGGTGATGTCCTGCTGGGCTATGTCAGCACCCGCGACGCCGCGCTGGCCGATTCCGTACGGCTGTGGCGCAAGACGGTCGGCGCGATCCCCGGCCCCATGGAGAGCTGGCTCGCGCACCGCTCGCTCGCCACCCTGGCGCTGCGGGTCCGCCAGCAGGCGGTCGGCGCGCTGGCGCTCGCCGAGGCGCTGCGCGACCGCCCCGAGATCACCGGTCTGCGCCACCCCGGTCTGCCCACCGACCCCGCCCACCCACTCGCCGTACGGCAGATGCGCCCCGGCCGCTTCGGCTGCGTGGTGTCCTTCGCACTCCCCGACCATGCGCATGCGGAGCGGTTCCTGGCCGCGCTGACGCTGGTGGACGACGCGACGAGCTTCGGCGGTGTCCGGTCCACCGCCGAGCGGCGGGCCCGCTGGGGCGGCGACGCCGTACCGGAGGGCTTCATCCGCTTCTCGGTCGGCGTCGAGGATCCGGCGGATCTGGTCGCGGATGTCATCAACGCGCTGGACTCGGCAGCACGGAACGGGTGACTCCGGCGGAACGGACTGGTTCGGGCCGGAAGGTTCGTCCGGGCCGGAACAGCTGATCCGGGCCGGAAGAGTCGTTCAGGCCGGCACGACTTGTCCGGGTCGGAATGGCCGATCCGGGCCGGAATGGCTGGTCCGCCCTGAACGACTGCCGGGGTATCGGGCTCCGGCCGAAACTCACCGGCGCCGGCCGGAGTGGCTGCTGGAATGTCCGGATCCGGCTCCGACTGCCCGGCGGACGGCCTCGTCACCGCACGAATCCGGCCGGCAGGGTATCCCCCCTCGTCACCCTGCCGGCCGCGGTTCACGGTGCAACGAACCGCTCAACAAAGGCTAGTTGACTCAGCGTCAGTGTCCAATCACGCTAGCGACACAGCCCTATCGACAAATTTATGGCGGCCGCGGCCAGGCTTCCGAGGGGCGCAGGAGGTACGCAATGGATCTGGCTCTGCTGCGCACCTTCCTCACGGTGCACCGGGCCGGCTCCCTCACCCGCGCCGCGGTGCTGCTCGGCCTCTCCCAGCCCGCGGTGACCAGCCAGATCCGGACACTGGAGCGCCGGCTGGGGCGCCCGCTCTTCCTGCGCAACGCCCGCGGTGTCACCCCCACCACCCTCGGCGACGAACTGGCCCACAAGGTGGCGCCGCATCTCGACGCCCTCACCGAGATCACCGAGGCCGGTCTGGACGAGGGGTCCGCCACCCGCACCCTGCATCTGGCCGGGCCGCCGGAGTTCACCGCCGAGCGCGCACTGCCCGCGCTGTCCCCGCTCATCGCCCAGGGCCTGTCCATACGTACCGCGTTCGGGCCCGCCGAGGAGTTGCTGACCGGCCTCGCCGCCGGTCACCACGATCTGACCGTCACCACCGCCCGGCCGCGTGGCGGGCTGCTCAGCGCCACCCCGCTGTGCGACGAGGAGCATGTACTGATCGCCGCCCCGCACTGGGCGGACCGGCTGGGCGGACCGGACGCGCTCCGGGCCGGAGGGGTCCGCCTGCTGGATCCCGTACCGCTCGTCGAGGTCCACGAGAGCCTGCCGCTGATCGCCCGCTACTGGTCGGCGGTCTTCGATGCCCGGCCCGCCGCCTCCGCCGCCGTCATCGCCACCGACCTCCGGGCGGTGCTGGCCTGCGTCGCGGCGGGCGCCGGGCTCGGCGTGCTGCCCCGCTATCTGTGCACCGAGGCGCTGGGCAGCGGCCAGGTAGTCGCCCTTCTCGACCCGCCGGTCCCCCCGCTGCGCACGTATTTCCTGGTCGTACGGACCGGGACGCTCGGCCGGCCGCACATCGCGCGGGCACACGACTGGCTGCTGCGGACGGCCGCCGACTGGTGAACCGGGGTGCGAAGGGGGAGCCGCGAAGGGCACGGAGGGCGCGAAACAATATGCGGCACGGTGTAGTGGTGTGTGGCGATATGGCGTGGGTCGTGGGTTTCGTAGGGTCCTGACTGCGGCATCTGTCCCGTATGACCGTACGGCCAGTCGTAAAACGTACCGCCCGCGCGATTCTGCTCGACGGCGCGGACCTCGTACTGATCAAGCGCACCAAGCCGGGCCGGGCACCGTACTGGATCACCCCGGGCGGCGGGGTGGAGCCCGCGGACGCCACTGTCATCGACGCCCTCCACCGCGAGCTGGACGAAGAGCTGGGCGCGAAGATCGCGGACGTCGTGCCGGTGTTCGTGGACACCGTCGAGCACTTCAGCGACGGCGGGGTGGACGGCGTCAAGGTACAGCACTTCTTCGTCTGCCGACTGGAGTCGATGGACCCCGCACGCCGGCACGGCCCCGAGGTCGAGGAGCCCTGTGGCGAGTACGAGATCGTGCGGGTGCCGTTCACCCGGGTCGGGATCGCCTCCGTCGAGGTCGTACCGCTCTCACTGCGGCACTATCTGGACGGCAACATCGAGGGTGTACGGGCCATGCACGCCCCCGACTTGGGCTGAACCCTCCTGTTCAGCGGAACGAGCCGCGAGGCCCGGGGGCCTCGCGCCTGCGCCGGCACCTTCAGCGGCTGCGGAATGTGCTCGGCGCGGTGGACGTACGCCTCTTCGGCCTCAACCGTTACCCACAGCTGAGCGCGCCGACCGGGGGCCGGGCCGACCGGCAGCACGGGGTGGCTCAGGCGCGGCCCCTCTTCCCGCCTCGGCTGCCCCCGGCCGTCGACGTGCGGCCCGGCCCGGTCCGGTCTCCGCTAGTGGTATCCCGTCGTGACCAGTTCTTCCACCGCGTCGTGCCGGATACGGTCGGACGGGATGCCGACCCCCAGCAATGCGTCCACACCGCTGCGGATCAGCCCTGGCGGCCCCGAAAGATAGGCGTCGTACTCCCGCCACGGCCCGTATCGGCGTACGACGTCGGGGAGTTGCCCGCTGACGCCGTTCGTCCTGCCCCGCACCGCACCGGTGGCGACGACCGGGCGGACCGAGAGCCAGGGGTGGACCTGTTCCAGGCGCAGCATGGTGTCGATGTCGTAGAGGTCGTAGTCGCTGCGGGCGCCGTAGAAGACCTCGACGGGTCGCCGGATGCCGCGTTCCGCCACGTCCTCCACCAGGGCCTTGATGGGCGCGATGCCGGTGCCGCCGCCCACGCACAGCAGGCCGTTGCGAGTGGTGTGATCGACGGTCATCGAACCGCCCGGTGCGCCGAGCCGGATGATGTCCCCGGGGCGGGCGCGGCGGACCAGGGCGTTCGAGACCCAGCCGGCCGGGACCGCCTTGACGTGGAACGAGAGCAGACCGTCGGAACGGGGTGCGGCGGCGAAGGAGTAATGCCGCCAGACCCGTGGCCACCAGGGCGTTTCCACGGTGGTGTACTGCCCGGCGAGGAAGGGATACGGCTGGTCGGGGCGGACGGTGACCACCGCGGTCTCCGGCGTACGCAGCTCGTGCGCGACGACCTCGGCCTGCCACCAGGCGGGGGCGACCGCCTCGTCCTCGGCGGCCGCGTCGATCATGATCTGCGAGACCGTGGTGTAGGCGCGCACCCACGCGGCCTCGGTCTCCGCGCTCCAACTGGACGTGGCATGGCGCGAGAGCGCGCCGAGCAGGCATTCGCCGACCGCTGGGTAGTGGCCGGCGAGAGTGCCGTATTTGCGGTGCCCGCGGCCGAGATGCGAGAGGTACTCGGTGAGTATTCCGGCGTCATCGACATGCTTGGCGGCGGTGACCAGCGCCTTGAACAGCCGGTCACGCTGGACATCCATCGCGGCGGGGAACATCACCCGCAGCTCGGGATGGCGCACGAACAGCAGCGCATAGAAGTACGAGGTGACTTTGTCGGCGGCCGGCTCGATTTCGGCCATGGTGCGACGGATGAGGATCGCGTCTGGAGAGGCGGGGGCGGCGGCAGTGGCGGACGAGACCGCGGCGGTGAAGGAGTCCAGGGTGGGCTCGGGGGCCGGACGACGTGCCGCGGGGGCGGGGAGCCGCTGCTCGGGGACGGGACGATCTATGGGGGGTATGGGGGACGTGGGAGACGCGTGGGACGGGGGTTGCTGTCTCCGGTGGTCCTGCGGCTCGCGCGGTTCTTGTGGCTCACGCCGCTCGCGCGGCTCTTCGGGCGAATTCTTCAGCGGCGTGAACCAACCCCAATCGCCACTGCTGTCGTCGGAAGAGCCGCTATCGGCCGTCGCGGTGGTCGGAGCGTCCATGGTCTCTGCCTCGCCTCGAACGTCTTTTGGTTGTCGTCATTTCGCACTTCCGCGGATCGGAAGGCCCTGCGATTCCCCCACCCCGCTTCTGAATCAATGCGCGATCGACTCAAGCCGTTCCAGCAAAACCTAATGAAGCGGGCAAACTCCATAAAGTCCCGATGATGGGGACAGAGACCACCTCGGTAACATGCCATCCAGACTCACCACGACGGAAACATGGCAAGAAGTCCGTCTTTCAAGGGTCATCCCGCCACTACACCGGCAGGTTTCACACACCCTTCGCAGACCCACGAAAGCACTCACCTCCACCGATCCTGCTGCGGCCTCACCGGCAGCAGCTGAAACCACAATCCCTGAGCCGAGAACTCTCCACGGATTCCCGCATTCCCGCCTTGCCGCATTCCTGCATTCCTGCATTCCTGCATTCCTGCAATCTGATGTCCCCGACCCTCCCCACAGCACGCGTTCTCAGCACCTACCGCGGACGAATCGACCGTGGACTGCCTGAATTACGGGCCGGTACGGACCAGTTCGTATGCCTCCCGCAAATCACGCCCCGCATACGCATATGAGGCCAGGTCACTGACATGGTGATCCGCGTTCACGGCCACCGATGCCGGTACCGCGGCGAACAGATCGGTGTCCGACATGGAGTCCCCGTACGCCACGCAGTCGGCCCGGGTCAGTCCGTATCGCGCGCAGAGTTCGTCGGCGATCCGTACCTTCGCCGCTGACGAGAGGATGCCGGCCGGCACCACCCGCTCCCGGATCGGCACCGCGGGCCAGCGCGAACCGCACGCGGCATCCGCGCCCCACGCCAGCAGCCGTTCGACGAAGAAGCTCGGCGAGAGCGAGATCACCGCGCACCGCTCGCCGCGTGCCCGTATGTCCGCCCAGACCTCCTGAATTCCGGCCAGCCACGGTGCGCTCTCGAAGGCAGCCGCCACCTGCGGTTCGGTCAGCTCGGCGGCCCATAGATCGCACGCCAACTGGGCGAACTCCGGCGGCGTCAGCTCGCCCGCCGCGAACCCGCGTTCCAGCTCGTCGATCTCCCGCTCCAGCCCGAGTTGCCGGGAGATCTCGACGGCGGCAGCAGATCCGTAGAGCAGGGTCCCGTCCATATCAAACAGATGCAGCTTCCCCATACGCCGGAGCCTAAGACGCCTGGTGGTCGAAAGCACGCACGAGCCCGCAGGAGGGTGCGGGGACGACGGAGGCAACGGAGGAGGGTGCGAGGGAAGGAGCAGGAGTGACTTGGACATGTGCAGCAGTGGCTTCGGAAGGTGCAGGAGTGGCTTCGGCACCGGCCTGCCCCGCTCGGACCCCATACGTACTCAGTCCCGCGTACCTGCGGACACTCCCGCCGTCAGATGCCTCACGAGTCACCGCGCACCACCGTGGAGCGCATGCCCCGCCTCAGCCGTCCCGCCCGCCGGGCCCCCCTCGTCGTCCATATCGCCGTCTCTGTCGGCTGGTTCGGGCTCACCCTCGGGCTGCTCACCCTCGGGCTGCTCGCCCTGAGCATCACCGGCTACACCACCGGCCCCCCGCGATGGCGGCGGTCGCCTACCGCGCGATGAAGGTCTTCGGTAGCTGGCGGGTGCTCCCCATCACCCTGGCGTCGCTGGTCAGCGGACTCGGACTGGCTCTGGGTACGTCGTGGGGGCCGGCCAGGTACCGCCGGTTCCACACCAAGTTCTGGCTGACCCTGATCACCGTGCTGTTGCGGTCTTCCTGTTCCGGCCAGGCATCAACCGCCTCGCGGCCGAGGCCGCCGCGGGCGTACCGCCCCCCGACATCACCCTCCTCGTCGCGCCCTCGGTCGTCACGGTCACCTACCTCTTCCGCACCACAGTCTCCGTCCTCAAGCCCTGGGGACCGACCAAACGCGGCAGCCGACTGCGCGCAGCACAGCAGCACAGTCGGCAGAGGTCCGCGAACGGGGACGTCGGAGTAGCTCCGACGAGTACGGGATGTACTGGATGTACGGGATGGCGAACGGCAACGAGAACGAACGCGGGAGCGGGCCTACGGCGCGAGCATTCGTCGGCGGCGGGCCCCCGTCGGATCAGCGGTGACGGGGCGGCCTGTTCGAAGAGGGCGGCCGGTTGTCAGGAGGCGGACCCTCGCCGGCAGTCCCGGGACCGCCGTCAGACGAGCTGTGCCTCCGCCCGTGCCTCGGTGGCGATCCGGTGGTCCTGCTCCGGGGTGCCGCCGCCGAAGCCGATCGCGCCGATCAGCCGGCCGTCCCGGTGGACCGGTACGCCGCCCGCGATGAAGAGCAGCGGCCGGTCCAGCGCGGTGGGCAGGGTGTGGAAGGGGCCATCGGGCCGTACGAGGTCCACGAGGTCGGCGGTCGGCGCGTCCAACTGGAGCGCGGTGTACGCCTTGCGGGTGCTGGTCTCGCCCGAGATCAGCACCGCCTCGTCGTGCCGCCGGAACCCGAGCAGCTGACCACCCGCGTCCAACACGGTGACGCTGCCACGTACCCCGAGGCCATCGGCGGCCCGACGAGCGGCCTCGATAAGGACATCCGCGTCACCGGTGGTGAGGGGACGCACGGTGGGGATGGCGGTGGTGTGGGCGGTGGTGCTCATGGGGTGGTGCTCCTTGTGATCTCGTCAGCGGCGATACGTACTGATCAGTGGTCGGTACCTACTGGTCAGTGGTCGGTACGTACGGAACCGGAGGGAGTTCGATCCGTACTGGACGGTGGTCGGTACGTAGGGGAACTGAAGGGAGTTCGGTCCGTACTGGACGGTGGTCGATCTGTATGCGTCGAGAACCTCTGCGTAGTGGTCAGCAATTGGCCCGTACTAGTCGGCGACCAGCACAGCCTCATCGGCAGCCACGACGGTGCCGCCCGCGGCCGGCACCCGCCCGCCGCCCGTTGAGCGCCGCTCCAGGGCGGACGCGATGAGCGCCACACCTAGCGCCGCGACGGTCATCAGCGCGCCGACCCAGTTGGGCGCGGTGAAGCCGAGTCCGGCCGAGATGACGAGCCCGCCGAGCCAGGCGGCGAGCGCGTTACCGAAGTTGAAGGCCGCGATATTGCCCGCCGAGGCGAGCGTCGGCGCCGCGGCGGCCTGGTCCATCACCCGCTTCTGCAACGGCGGCACGGTCGCGAAGCCGAAGGCACCGATCAGCGCGATGGTGATCGTCGCGGCCACCTTGTTGTGCGCGGTGAACGTGAACGCGGCCAGCGCGAGTGCCAGGCCGGTCAGCGACACATAGAGCATCGGCATCATGGCGCGGTCGGTGAAACGGCCGGAAATCAGGTTTCCGACGACCATGCCGAGGCCGAAGACGGCCGTCAGCCAGATGACGGAGGACGGCGCGAAGCCGGTCACCTCGGTCATCATCGAGGCGAGGTAGGTGACGGCCGCGAAGACACCGCCGAAGCCGAGGACCGTCATCAGCATCGCGAGACCGACCTGCGGGTTGCGGAAGACCGCCAGCTCACGGCCGATCGAGGCGGCCGCCTTCGCCCGCTGCGCCGGTACGAGCTTGACGACGCCCAGCAGGCCGATCACGCCGAGCGCGGCAATGGCGAAGAAGGTGACTCGCCAGTCGAACCGCTGGCCGAGCATGGTGCCGACCGGTACGCCCACCACGTTGGCGAGGGTCAGTCCACTGAACATCAGCGAGATGGCGGCGGCCCGCTTCTCGGGGGCCACGACATCGGCGGCCACCAGAGCGCCGATGCCGAAGAACGCGCCGTGTGTGAAGGAGGAAACGATCCGGCCGAGCAGCACGATGCCGAAAACAGGCGCCACGGCCGTGAGCACGTTGCCCACGATGAACAGCCCCATCAGCAGCATCAGCATCTGCTTGCGGGTCAGCCGCGTTCCGAGGGCGGTCATCAGCGGCGCACCGATCACCACTCCCAGCGCGTAGACGGTGGTCGCGTAGCCGGCCAGCGGGATGGAGACACCGAAACCGGCCGCCATATCGGGCAGCAGGCCCATCACCGCGAACTCGGTCGTTCCGATCCCGAAGGCGCCGATGGCGAGCGCCAGGAGAGCGAGAGGCATGACGGGCGGTCCCTTCATATGGTTGCATACGACCCTTGTAGGCGTTCACAATAATTGCAGACGCCGACTAATTGCAAACGCGGGCTATTTCAGAAGTGCCCTATCCTGGTTCGTGCGACCCATGAGGAGGTCTTCGATGACGCGGCAGACGCATGAGACGCCACCGGCAACGCCTGTTCTCCAGCAGGTGCCCGCACCCCAGGACGGGCCCGACCTCCCGACGGGCCCCGCCACCACCACCGCGCCCGGACGTCCGGTGCCACGGTCGGCACCCGCCCGTGGACTCGCCCAGGGCTGGTGCGCGCTCTCCGCGCTGCACGGCCGGATCGAGACGCACATCGAGCGCGCGCTACAGGCCGGGCACGATCTCAGCGTCAGGGAGTTCTCGGTCCTCATGGCGCTCAGCGAGCAGCACGACGGACCGGGCGGCCATCTGCGGATGCACCAGGTCGCGGACTCCGTCGTCCTCAGCCAGAGCGCCACCACGCGCCTGGTCACCCGCCTTGAGGAACGCGGACTGCTCGCGCGCTATCTCTGCCCCGACGACCGACGCGGCATCTACACCAACGTCACGCCCGATGGGCTCGCGCTCCTCGCCCAGGCCCGCCCCACCCATGACAGCGCCCTGCGGGAAGCTCTCCAGAACGCCGCAAAAATCCCCGAGTTGGCCCCGTTGGTCACCGCCGTCGAGACCCTCGTCCCCCCGGCATAACGCCCTCGTACGGCTATCGGGCACCGGCTGCCGGGTACGGACGCCAGGCGCGGCCGCCGGGCACGGCCGTACGTCTCCACGGCTGTGTACGGCGCCGCGCGGGCACCGCATAAAGTCGCGCCCATGAGCGATATCGAGATACGCCGCGCCACCGAGGCCGACCTGCCCGCCATCGTCGCGATGCTGGCCGATGACGCACTGGGCGCCGCCCGCGAGTCACCGGACGATCTGACGCCGTACCGCGCCGCGTACGAGCGGCTGGCCACCGACCCGCATCAGCACCTGATCGTCGCGGTCCGCGAGGAACGTACGGTCGGCACCCTCCAGCTCACGGCCATCCCCGGCCTCTCGCGGCGCGGCGCCACCCGCGCGATCATCGAGAGCGTTCGGGTTCACACCGACGAGCGGGGCAGCGGCCTGGGCACCCAGCTCATCGAATGGGCGGTCGCGGAATCCCGCTCACTCGGCTGTCAGCTGGTGCAGCTCACCTCCGACGCGACCCGCATCGACGCCCACCGTTTCTACGAGCGCCTCGGCTTCGAAGCGTCCCACCTGGGATTCAAGCTCCAGCTCTGAACTCCCCCGCGCCTCCTCCCCCCCTTCTCCTCCCTCCGCCTCCGTCCCCTCTCCAGCTGCCGCTCCCCCGCTCCTATTGCTCCGTCTTCGCGCTGTCGCTGGTACGGACCCGCGCCCGGTGCGCCTTCTGGCGGCACGCTCCGCCGCAGTACCTCGCGGGCCGGCCGGTACGGGCCACCGTGACCGGCCCGCCGCACACCGCACACCGGGTTTCGTTATGTTCCGGCCCACGGATCGGAAGTTTCGTTACGTCGTGGCGCGCCCGAAGCCCCTCGCACATCAGCGCCGTCATCCGGCCCGGCACCCCTGTCGAACCCCCCGTGCCCATCCGCCGCCGCTCCATCGACAGACAACCGGCCAGCAGCGCACGGACATCATCCAGCTCGACGTCCATCCTTACCGCGCCGGCCTGCTGCGCCCGTACCAACAGGACGCCCAGGGCCTCGCCGAAGTCCCGCCCGGACCCCGAAACGCCCTCGAATCCCCTCTCCCCGGACGCCTCCAGCGCATCGCACAGGGCCTTGTTCTCGGCGGCCAGCCGAACCACCGACGCGAGGAAGCGAAAGAAGACGCCGCCCGGATCCCCGGCATCGGCCAAATCCTTCGCGGTATCGGTGAAGAGCTGGATCCGGTCCGCGACCGCCGCATGGAACAGGGCTTCTTTGGACGGGAAATGTCGGTACACCGTCCCCGCACCGACCCCGGCACGACGTGCGATCTCCCCGAGCGGAGCCCCCAACCCCTGCTCCTCGAAAGCAGATCGGGCCGCCTGAAGCACCAGCGCCCTGTTACGCCGCGCATCCGCCCGAGAGGGAGCTGAACCGCCGCCCGACATCCGCAATCCTCCTGAGACCGGCCACCACCACGACAGAGCACACCCAGAATCGAAACGGGCTACTCGTTCCGATTCTATGGGAGCTTTAAAACATGCGTGCGGATAGCCACTCTGGGTTCATCACGGCGCTGGAAGCGGTTGCTGCATTGGGAGGCTGATACGACCCTGGGAGCGGTCGCTGCTTGAGGAGCAGTCGCTGATGGGGGAACGGTCACGATGTCGGGGACATCCATGAGCCCCGAAGCGGTCGCGATGCCGAAGAAGGCCACGGCGTCGGGGACGGTCACAACGCCGCGGAACGGCCACAGCGCTCGAAGCAGTCGAGCCCCCGGACCCTCCAGATCCCTGAGATGCCATCACCTCAGCATTCCGAGATTCCGGGATTCCACATTTCCGGGATACGTTCCGCACTTCCGAGATACCCAGGCGCCGAATCCCCTCACCCCCATCCTCAAATCCCCTTCAAGCAACGTCAGTTGGGGCCCAGCCAAGCGGCTGATGCACCCCTACCCACCCCCATCACCACCCCACCCCGTTTCACGTGAAACAGAGCCAAGCCACCCGCCCTCGCCGCCACGACCACGGACCTCGCACCACCAGCAGCACACGCACCAGACCAATCAGGACGCCGCCACGCCAACGCACCAACGCAAAGGGGTGGGGCCGTGTTTCACGTGAAACACGGCCCCACCCCGGGACCTGCGCGGCGCCACCGGTCAGCGCGCGGCGGGTACCTCATTCCATGCCTCTTCGGCCGCCGTGGCCGCCGCGTCGCCATCGGCATCCATGCCCACTGCCCGCAGACCGGTGGCCAGCGCCGCCAGCGAGGCCAGCACCACATCGCGGTCCGCGGCACGGCCGTAATGGTTCACCCGGATCATTTCCTTGGTCAGTGCACCGGCCGCGGCTTGCACCGGCACCGAGCCGTCGGCGCCGAGCGCGGCGGACACCACCTCGCGGGCATCCAGGCCCACCGGCGCGCGGAGCGTCGTCGCCGCCGGCGCCGCGTCCTCGTCACGGATCACGTACGGCACCAGCCCGCCGAGCGCCCTCACACCCGCACGGAGCGCCCCGGCAGCCGCACGGTGCCGTGCGATGACCGCATCCAGCCCTTCGTCCTCGATACGGTCCACGGCCTGCTCCAGGGCGAGCATCTCCAGCTGCGCCGGAGCGTGCGGCAGGGCAGAGCGCCCGCCGTCGATCCAGCGCTCCTTCCAGTCCAGCAGCGAGAGGTAAGAGCGTCGGGGAGCCTGCTCATTGGCCGCGATGCGCTCCCAGGCGCGGGCGCTGACCGAGACCGCAGAAACACCGGCAGGTCCGGCCAGCGCCTTCTGGCCACCAATCACGCACAGGTCCACGCCCCACTCATCGGTGAGCAGCGGCTCGGCACCCACCGAAGCGACCGCGTCCAGCATCAGCAGCGCACCGTGCGCACGCACCACCGCGCCGATCTCGGCAACCGGGTTGGTGTTGCCGGTCGCCGCCTCGGCGTGCACCAGGCTCACAAAGTCGATCTCGGGGTGCTCCCGCAGCGCGTCCGCCACCTGCTGCGGGCTGACCGCGCCCGTAAAAGGCGCGGTGATCGTGACGACCTCGGCGCCGCAGGACCGCAGCCAGCCGCCGAACGTCTCGCCGTACGGGCCGGTGATGATGTTGAGCGCGGTACTGCCGGGCCGTACGGCCGACCGGATACATGCCTCCAGCGGCAGCAGCGCCTCGCCCTGCATCGCCACCACATCACAGCGGGTACGCATCAGCGCTGCGACCTTGTCCTCGATCCGCGCGAAGTGGGCTGCGCCGAGCGGCGGCAGGTCGAGCAGAACCGGGGCATCGGCATTCGCAGTCACGGCAGTCACAGTGGCCTTCCAGCGGTAGCGAGCCGCATGATGGGGCGGCTCCTGACATCTGGATCGACTGTACGTCCGCCCACCGCGTCCCCGCCGTATGGTCCCGGCCACAGCTCTCGCCCCGGACTCCGGCTCCACAGACCGGCCGTGCGGCGCTCGCTCAGACCCGCCAGCCCTCCACATCCACCCCGCCGGGCACCGGCCCGGCGGGCTCGTACGGCCCACGAGTGAAGATGAACGTCCCCAGATCCAGATGATCCGCCGAGCCGTCCTCGGTACGCACCACCCGCAGCGTCTCCCCCGCGTAGTAGCCGTCCAGGCCGGTCCATGTGCCGTCGGGCTCCGCCCGGAAGCGTGAAGCGCGCCCCGGCCCCGAGAGCGGTACGAGCTCCAGTGCGCGGTCGGCACGCAACCGCAGCGCGAACGGGTTCGCTCCCCAGTACCAGGGTCCGGTGAGCGCCAGCAGATCCTTGTCCAGGGGGCCGGGCAGCGGGCGCCACGGCTCCGGGATCCGCGGTTCGCGGTCGGCCACGATCTCCAGAAGATCTCCGGCCACCGCACCGATCGCGGTTCCCGAGGTGCAGTTGGCCAGCGCGATCCCGGCGAGGTCCTCCTCGGTATCGACCCACAGGGCCGCCAGGAACCCCGGCATCGACCCGGTGTGCCCTGCCAGCCGGCGCCCGCTCCGCGCCCCTTCGGCGCCGCCCGCCCGCCCTCCGTTCCGTCGCACGAGCTGAAGCCCCAGCCCATAGCCCGCGTCCCAGCCGTCATGCTCCGGCGGCACCGCCGGCGTCCGCATCTCGTCGAGGCTCGCCGCGCTCAGTACCCGCTCATCGCCGCGCAGCAAGAACGCCGCCCACCGGCACAGGTCGTCCAGCGTGGACCACAGCTGCCCGGCCGGCGCCATCAGTCCGGTGTCCTGAGCGGGTTCGGGAAGCAGGGCATCAGCCCATGGGTGCACCGCCCAGCCGTCCGCGTGCGGCATCAGCGGCCGGAGCGTCGTGCGCCGCATGCCCAGCGGCTCCAGCACTTCGCGACGCAGCACCTCGCCCCATGCCTCGCCGTCCCGAAGCCGTTCGACGAGCGCGCCCAGCAGGGCATACCCGGTGTTGGAATAGTGGTGTCGCCGTCCGGCCGGAAGGCGCTGCGGCCGCTCACCGAAGAGGTCGGCCGGTTCGGGCCGCAGCTCGCCCGCTGTCCGCTCCCACCACGGCCCCCGCGGTTCCGCCGCCAACCCCGAGTTGTGTGCGAGCAGTTGGGCGATCGTCGCCTCCGGTACCGGAGTGTCCTCCACGTACCTGCCGATCGGGTCCGCCAGCCGCAGCAGCCCCGCATCCCGCAGCCGCAGCACCATCACGGCGACAAACGTCTTGGTGATCGACCCGATGCGGTACTGCACATCGCTGTGTGGTTCCTCCCCCGCCACCGAGCCCCGGGCCCCCGTCCAGACCGGTCTCCCGCCGCGGACGACCGCGCCCATCATCGAGGGCGCCCGCCCCTCGGCCTGCCCGATCGCCAGCCTGCGCAGCAACGCCCGCCGGGTCTGCGGCATCAGTTCCGCGATCGCATCGGGCCCATCGACGGTCCCCGTCGGCCCGGTGGCGGGGATCCGCGCCGCCTCCCTCACGGCGGGGGCCCCGGCCACGTGCGGCTCGGGCTCGTGGGACTTCGCGGACGGTGCGATGGTCATGGCGCTCCTCGACGGCGATCAAGCTCATGGACAGGCGATTGCCCGCCACCGATCACCCTCTACCGGCCACCGCCCCCGACGCCAGAGCCACCCGCCCATCCGTCCAGCCGCTGGCCCGCCCACCGAGGACGGCCCCATCGCTTTCCCCCACCACCTCACCGCAACACGGCCGACCCGATCACCTCGCCGAGCGCCGTCTGCTCGTCCTCCGGGAGCCTGCGCGCCGCATGCACCATGTGCAGCGCGGTCCGCAGCCGCAGCCGGTCGTCGTCCGTTCCGAGGTACCCCAGATAGGCCGGGAGTGTCAGTCCGAGCACCTGGAGCTCGGCCCGCGCACACCACCGCGCCAGCAGTTCGCCGATCCGCTCATCGACGGCCCATGGCCCGGCCTGCCCACCAGCGCCTTCGCCCGCTGCCGCCACCGCGACTTCCGAACCCGGTACCACCGTCTCCGCAGCCGCAGCCGCAGCCGTGCTACGCAATCCCGCCGCGACGGCGAACCGGTTCCAGTCGCCGTACTGCCCCTCGGGTATCTCGGACACACACTCGGCGGCCCGGACGAAACAGGCGTGTGCCAGGTCGAGTTGGCCGAGCTTCTGGTACGTATGGCCGATGTTCACGTACAGCGACGGATAGAAGCCCCGTACCCGCTCATCGCCCACCAGGTCAGCGCGATCCAGGCATTCCTGGTTCCAGCGGAGCGTCTCTTCGGTCGAGCTCTGATGCCGCGCGAGATAGTGCGCGGCGATGCACGCCTCATAGTCGTCGGCTGCGATGTCCCAGGCCCGCCGGAAGAGCGCGTGCGCCGCGTCGGCCCGGCCGTCCGCCTCCGCCCGCATCCCCTCGACGCACAACCGCACCACCGGAAGCGCCGGATCCATCCGCGTGCCGCTCTCTTCAGCCATCAGCCTCTCCCCTCCTCAGCCATCGGTACGGCCGGCGCCGGCACGTCACGCACCGGCATCACCAATGTCGTGAAACTTCCCTGGTCAGCCGAGCGGACCACGACGGGCCGGTCCGCCGAAGCGATCTCCAGCAGCACATCGGGACCCACGCCGGCCTCCAGTGCCGGCACAAGTACGGCCGGATCAAAGGCGATCCGCAGCGCCGGTCCCGTACAGACCGCACGCAGCCGGACGGTGTCCCGATCCCCGCCCGCCACTTCGAGTTCCGTCCCGGTCTTCCGTGGTCCTGCCGCGTCATCCGCGCGGACGGTGCACGACACCGCGCCGGCCCGCCCGTCGATCGCGTCCCGCAGCCCGCCCCGGTCGGTGATGATCCGGTGTCGCCCGGCCGTCAGCCCCTCCAGCATCAACCGGTAATCCGGAAACTCCCCGCACTCCCCGCGGATGCTCCACCCAGCGCCCTCGTCCTCCCACCGCGCCGGGAAGTCCTCCACGCCCCGCAGCCGAACCCCCGCGCCGGCCTCCGTCCCCGCCCCTTCCTCCTCCGCACACTCCACCTCGACCGTCCCTTGCCGTACGGCCCAGTCCGCCAGCCCCCGCGCCGCGGCCGCGTCGATCAGCGCCCGCCGCGGCCCGCCCTCGAAGTCCGCGGACCGCAGTACCCGCACCGCCAGTCGGTAACGGTCCGTGGCCACCAGCCGTACCTCGCCGTGGACGAGTTCGAGCAGCACACAGCCCAGTACCGGAAACTCCTCACGCGCCGCACCAGCGGCCACCGCGGGCGCCACCTGCCGTACCGCGCCGGCGAGTTCGGCGCCCCCGATCCGAGCCTGCGCCCGAACCCGCCCGCACCCCGTCTCCCCCACCACTTCACTCAGGAACCCCTCCAACACTTCCTGCGCCGCGCTGGCCGACCGCCGCGTCCGCTCCAGATGCCCCCGCAGCACGCCACGCGCCGCGTCCCCGGGCCCGTCCAGTACGACCGCGACATCCACCAACGCCAGTCCGGCCTCCCGCAACCGCCGCAGCCGCACCGCCCGCCCGCGCTGACCCGCCGCGTAGTGCCGATACCCCGTCGTCGCGTCCACCCGAGCCGGCCGCAGCACCCCGCAGTCGTCGTAAAACCGCAGGGCACTGGGCGTCAGCCCGACTCGCCGGGCAAACGCGCCAATGCTCAACAGCTCTTCGGTGTCGTCCATGCACGCGATTGTCGGCCTTCAACCAACCTGAAGGTCAAAACCCTCCACCCGCCCAAGCGGCCCCACCGGACCACCTGACTCGGGCGATCCGGTGGGGCACCGCAGCCCAGCTTTCGGAAGCCGGGACCGCAATGCAGCCGGGATCACCCTTCTCCGGCGGTTCGGCCGACTCACCAGGCAACTGCCAGCGACCGGGAGCGGCAGTGGATACCGATCCTCGTCCCACCACAGCTCCCCGCCATCCGTCGGCTGCAAAATGGTCACGACCAGGGACGACGGCAGCCACCCACTGGCTCTCCGGATCCGACGAAGAGCGCGATACCGGTACGTCGCCCTCGCCCACGAGAGCACCAGTTCCTGCCCCTGCCACTCCTGCTCCTGCCACTCCAGCCCCGTGCAGGCAACCATCTGCCCGTCGAAGAGATACGGGCTCCGGGCCACCGCCTCATCCCAGATGCGGTTCATGGCGAGCAGTTCCTCGGGCGACACTCACGGTGCCGGGGTTTCGACCAGGCGGAGTCGGTGAACGCCCAGAACTTCCACACCGGACTGGGGCAGTAGCTCAGTCACCGGCTCATGCTGGCACGTCAGGCGACAGCAGGCTCCCGAACGGACAGCTGATCGCAGCTGCGGAGATGGCTACGGACCGCTACCACCACGGACGGGCTCCCGGATTCGCGTGTGCGCTGCGCGCTCTCGGCCGGCACTACGCATGCACTACGTACGCACTGCGCATCAAGCCGCGGAACCTGCCCTGTAAGGACCGGAGAGATTCGAGCAATCCGCCTGCATCGTTGCGGTAGTTCAGCAACCGGACAGTCCTCCCGACCCTGGAAGTTGAGCACCAGGACGAGGTGGCCGCGCATAGATCCGGCCCCGTCGGCTTTCATCACCGCTGGTCAACAGGACGGCTGCTGAAGTAGGGCACCACGTGCTCGACTACTGCTGAGATACGGGCTCGACTGCTGAACTAAATCAGCCCCTACAGCCCTCCCTCACGTCTGCGCCATGTCCACGAACCGCGAGTAGTGGCCCTGGAACGCCACGGTGATCGTCGCAGTGGGGCCGTTACGGTGCTTCGCCACGATCAGGTCGGCCTCACCCGCGCGTGGGGACTCCTTCTCGTAGGCGTCCTCGCGGTGCAGCAGGATCACCATGTCGGCGTCCTGCTCGATCGAACCGGATTCACGCAGGTCGGAGACCATCGGCTTCTTGTCCGTACGCTGTTCGGGGCCACGGTTCAGCTGAGAGAGCGCGATGACCGGAAGCTCCAGTTCCTTCGCGAGCAGCTTGAGGTTTCGGGACATGTCCGAGACCTCCTGCTGACGGCTCTCGGCGCGCTTCGAGCCGCCGGACTGCATCAGCTGGAGATAGTCGATGACCACGAGCTTCAGCTCGTTGCGCTGCTTGAGCCGGCGGCATTTCGCGCGGATCTCCATCATCGACAGGTTCGGCGAATCGTCGATGTACAGCGGAGCGGCCGAGACATCCGGCATCCGCCGCGCCAGCCGCGTCCAGTCCTCGTCCGTCATGCTGCCGGACCGCATGTGGTGCAGCGCCACCCGGGCCTCGGCGGACAACAGACGCATCGCGATCTCGTTGCGCCCCATTTCGAGCGAGAAGATCACGCTCGGCAGATTGCTCTTGATCGAACAGGCCCGCGCGAAGTCCAGCGCGAGCGTCGACTTACCCATGGCGGGACGGGCCGCGATCACGATCATCTGGCCCGGGTGCAGACCGTTCGTCAGGGAATCCAGGTCGGTGAAGCCGGTGGGTACGCCGGTCATCTGGCCCTGGCGCGAGCCGATCGCCTCGATCTCGTCGAGGGCGCCCTCCATGATGTCGCCGAGCGGCAGATAGTCCTCGCTGGTCCGCTGCTCGGTGACGGCGTAGATCTCCGCCTGGGCGCTGTTGACGATCTCGTCGACGTCGCCGTCCGCGGCGTATCCCATCTGCGTGATCCGGGTGCCGGCCTCGACCAGCCGGCGCAGTACGGCCCGTTCGTGGACGATCTCCGCGTAGTACTCGGCGTTCGCGGCCGTCGGCACGGACTGAACGAGGGTGTGCAGATACGATGCGCCGCCGACCCTAGCGATCTCCCCGCGCTTGGTCAGCTCCGCCGCGATGGTGATGGGGTCGGCCGGCTCACCCTTGGCGTACAGATCGAGGATCGCCTGGAAAACGAGTTCATGGGCCGGGCGGTAGAAGTCGTCGCCCTTGAGTACCTCGACGACATCCGCGATGGCGTCCTTGGACAGCAGCATGCCGCCGAGCACCGACTGCTCGGCGTCCAGGTCCTGCGGGGGCACCCGCTCGAAGCCACCGGCCCAGGAGCCGCCGTCATCGTCGCCGCGGTCCTGGCGGTCACCGCGGCCGCGGCCCTTGCCCTCGCCGCGGCGGGAGCGGGCGGCCGGCAGTCGGTCGCTCGGACCGGAGTCCGCCCAGGGGTCCTCCACGGGCTCGGGCATGCTCACCCCGGCACCTCCTCCCGTCCGCGACGCGGACCTTGCTGTGCCCTTCTTTCTTACGGCACAGCTCTGACAATCGAGACGCCCGACTCCGGTTACGGCGCGTCGAGTTCAGACGGTTCCTCAGGCCGGAACAGGCGGCGGGCGCCGGACTACGGTAGGCCCGTGGAGGCCGTCCGCCAATCTGGTTATCCACAGGCCATGTGGATGACGGCCCCATAGCTGTGGAGAAGTCCCCAGAACCTGTGCACGGCACGGGGGAAACATCTGTGGACAAGCACACAATCACTCCACCCTCATGCCTCTGACCTGCACTTTTCTCATCCATAGGCTGTGGGGGAGAAAAACTTCTGCAACCTGTGCAAGATCGCGACAAACGACGTGGAGAAGGCAGCCCCACACGGCGGAAAGTAAGGATCACTAGGCATTTGCATCACTTACCTGTGGAAGATTAGATTGAGTCCATGTCACAGGCTCCCGCGACACCGCGGCGCACCAACCGTCGCCACGACCGCGAGATCATCGCGCTCGCCCTGCCCGCCTTCGGCGCACTGGTCGCGGAACCCCTCTTCGTCATGGTCGACAGCGCCGTCATCGGGCACCTCGGCACCCCCCAGCTCGCCGGTCTCGGCATCGCCGCCGCGCTGCTGACCACCGCCGTCTCCGTTTTCGTCTTCCTCGCGTACGCCACCACCGCCGCGGTCGCCCGCAGGGTCGGCGCCGGCGATCTCACCGGAGCCATCCGCCAGGGCATGGACGGTATCTGGCTCGCCCTGCTCCTGGGTGCCGCCGTCATCGCAGTCGTGCTGCCCACCGCACCGTGGCTCGTCGAGATATTCGGCGCCTCCGGCACCGCCGCCCCGTACGCCACGACCTACCTTCGCATCAGCTCGCTCGGCATACCCGCGATGCTCGTCGTGCTCGCCGCCACCGGCGTGCTCCGCGGCCTCCAGGACACCAGAACCCCGCTGTACGTCGCCATCGGAGGATTCTCCGCCAACGCCGTACTCAACGTCGCCCTGGTCTACGGCGCCGGCCTCGGCATCGCGGGCTCCGCCTGGGGGACCGTCATAGCCCAGTGCGGCATGGCCGCCGTCTACCTGACCGTCGTGGTCCGTGGCGCCCGGCGGCACGGCGCCGCGCTGCGCCCCGACGCCGCGGGCATCCGTGCCTCCGCCCAGGCCGGTGTGCCCCTGCTCGTCCGCACTCTCTCGCTGCGTGCCGTACTGATGATCGCCACCGCGGTCGCCGCCCGACTCGGCGACGCCGAGATCGCCGCCCACCAGATCGTGCTCACCCTCTGGTCCCTGCTGGCGTTCGCCCTGGACGCCATCGCCATCGCCGGGCAGGCCATCATCGGGCGCTATCTCGGAGCGGGCGACCGGGACGGCGCCAAGGCCGCCTGCCGACGCATGGTCCAGTGGGGAATCGCCTCGGGCGTGGTCCTCGGCGTGGTGGTCGTGCTCGCCCGGCCGGCCTTCATCCCCCTGTTCACCTCCGACCCCGCGGTACAGGGACCGCTGCTCACCACTCTCCTGGTCGTAGCCGTCACCCAGCCGGTCTCCGGCATCGTCTTCATTCTCGACGGCGTCCTGATGGGCGCCGGGGACGGTCCGTACCTGGCCGGGGCGATGGTGGTGACACTGGCCCTGTTCGCGCCGGTGGCACTGGCCGTGCCCGCCCTGGGCGGGGGGCTGGTCGCGCTGTGGTGGGCGATGGCTCTGATGATGACCGTGCGCATGCTGACGCTGTGGCTGCGTACCCGCTCCGGCCGGTGGATTGTGACGGGAGCCTCCCGTTGAACCATCCCGGAATCCCGAACACATGTTGATAATGACCGTGTGCGCCCGCTCGCCAGAAAAACCATCCTGCCCCTGACCATGATCATCGTCGGGGCAACTGTCGTGGTGGGCTACGCCGCCGAGGAAACCGATACGGCCAGTGTCGGCCGCAGCAGCTTCGGAAAGTCCGGCGACTCCGACGACTCCGACCAGTCCCCGCCGGACCAGGAGCCCTCCGCGACGGCCCCGGCCGACGACGGCAACGCGTACACCCCACGCCGCACCGAACAGAACGCCCGGATCGGCGCGATCTTCGACAAGGACGACTCCGGCGATCACTTCTGCACCGCCAGCGTGGTGCAGAGCCCCGGCCGGAACATGCTCATCACCGCGGCACACTGCGCCTTCGACAGCGACGCCGGGTCCACGATCGACAACCTCGTCTTCGCCCCCGACTACCGCAACGGCGACGAACCCACCGGTCTGTGGAAGGTCAAGAAGGTGATCGTCGACGACCGCTGGATCAAGTCGAACGACGAGAACGCCGACGTCGCCTTCCTCGTGCTCGACAGCAAGAATGGCAAGGAAATCCAGGACGTGCTGGGCGGCAATACCCTCGGCATCGACCGGGGCTTCAACAACAAGGTCAAGATCACCGGCTATCCCACCAGCCGTAACACGCCCATTACCTGCCAGAACCGCACCACGAAGTTCAGCGACACCCAGCTGCGGATCCAGTGCACCGACTTCGAGGGCGGCACAAGCGGCAGCCCCTGGCTGGCCGACTACGACCCCAAGAGCCACACAGGCACGGTCATCGGCGTCCTCGGCGGCCATCAGGGCGGCGGCGACGAGGACGATGTCTCCTACGCCGCGTACTTCAACGACGAAATCGCCAAGCTCTACAAGCATGCCCAGGACGAGGACTGAGAGCGGACCTGCCCACCGGCACACACAGCAAAGGGCCGCACCCCGTCTCCGGGATGCGGCCCTTCAGCATTGTGCTGCGATTACGCGGCGACGACCTCGACGCCGAGCTTCGCAACGACCTCGGCGTGCAGACGCACGGAGACCTGGTGCGCGCCCAGGGTCTTGATCGGCGTACCGAGCTCGACGCGACGCTTGTCGACATCCGGGCCACCGGCAGCCTTGATCGCCGAGGCGACGTCGGCCGGGGTGACGGAGCCGAACAGGCGGCCCGCGTCGCCGGCGCGAACGGCCAGCTTCACGTTGACGCCCTCAAGCCGGCCCTTGACCTCGTTGGCCTGCTCGATCGTGGCGATCTCGCGGATCTTGCGACCGCGACGGATCTGCTCGACGTCCTTCTCGCCGCCCTTGGTCCAGCGGATCGCGAAACCACGCGGGACCAGGTAGTTACGGGCGTAACCGTCCTTGACGTCCACGACGTCGCCGGCGGTGCCGAGGCCGGAGACCTCGTGGGTGAGGATGATCTTCATGATTCGGTCACCCTTCCCTTATCGCGCGGTGGACGTGTAGGGCAGCAGCGCCATCTCACGGCTGTTCTTCACGGCCGTCGCGACGTCACGCTGGTGCTGAGTGCAGTTGCCGGTGACCCGGCGGGCACGGATCTTGCCGCGGTCGGAGATGAACTTCCGCAGCAGGTTCGTGTCCTTGTAGTCGACGTAGGAGATCTTCTCCTTGCAGAACACGCAAACCTTCTTCTTAGGCTTGCGAGCAGGCGGCTTCGCCATTGTCTCTCTCCAGTGAGTTCAAGAAGTTTGTGCTGACGCCCCAAGGCCCCTGGTCATTTCACAGCCCTGTTTCACGTGAAACAGCGCGGAGACGAGCCAGCTGTACGGACCTAGAAGGGCGGCTCGTCCGAGTAGCCGCCGCCGGAGCTACCGCCCCAGCCACCACCGTTACCGCCACCCTGCTGGCCACCGCTGGCAGGAGCGCTGGTCGCCCACGGGTCGTCGGCGGGAGCACCGCCGCCGCCCTGCTGCTGACCGCCGCCGGGGCCGCCGCCCCAGCCGCTGCCACCCTGGCCGCCACCGCCCTGCTGACCGCCGCCGAAGCCGCCGCCCTGACCACCGCGACCACTCGTCTTGGTGATCTTGGCCGTAGCGTTCTTCAGGCTCGCGCCCACTTCCTCGACGTCGAGCTCGTAGACCGTGCGCTTCACGCCCTCGCGGTCCTCGTACGACCGCTGCTTGAGGCGGCCCTGCACGACCACGCGGGTACCCCGCGTGAGGGACTCGGCGACGTTCTCCGCCGCCTGACGCCACACCGAGCAGGTCAGGAACAGGCTCTCGCCGTCCTTCCACTCATTGGTCTGACGGTCGAAGGTGCGGGGAGTGGACGCGACGCGGAACTTCGCGACCGCCGCACCGGACGGGGTGAAGCGCAGCTCGGGGTCGTCGACAAGATTGCCGACAACCGTGATGACGGTCTCGCCTGCCATTAGGGGAACCTCTCGGCGGGTGTGCTGCTGGCTGCTGGTGTTGCTGCTACTCGAACCCGGTTACCGCTGGACGCTGTCGCGTTCAGTGGGTCTCGGGACGGAGGACCTTGGTCCGGAGGACCGACTCATTCAGGTTCATCTGACGGTCGAGCTCCTTGACGACCGCAGGCTCGGCCTGGAGGTCGATGACCGAGTAGATGCCCTCGGGCTTCTTGTTGATCTCGTACGAGAGACGACGACGGCCCCAGGTGTCGACCTTCTCGACCTTTCCGTTGCCCTCACGGACGACGGAGAGGAAGTTCTCGATCAGCGGGGAGACAGCGCGCTCCTCGAGATCGGGGTCGAGGATGACCATCACCTCGTAGTGACGCATGTAGAACCCACCTCCTTTGGACTCAGCGGCCACGGTCGTTCCGTGGCAGGAGGGTCATGATGCGTTCCGCGCTGAGCCGGTCCGGATCATCCGGACAGACATGGGCGCAGACCGTACACAGTACCTCCCCTGGGGCTCCCGGTTGAAATCCGACCGGTCCACCCCCCAATCTGGAACAGAACGGGTGTGAGCGGCGTTACAGTGCGCCGCCCTGTCATCGGAGGTGCCGCATGGCACAGGCAGTACGGACCCAGCGGAGTCTTCTCGCGCTTCTCAACAGCGACGGCAAGGCTCATCCCGTCGAGAACACCATGGTCGCCGTGACGGTGGCCCTCGGCGCGATTGCCATCTTCACCACCTTCTCCCACAGCCTGCACCTGGTCAGTTCCTGGGCCGGTCTGCTCGGGATCTTCGCCGGCATGTGGGGCCAGTTCATCTCCGCGACGACCGGTGAGCGCTTCCTGCTGATCATCGGACTTGGAGCATCGGCCGTCGGCTTCTTTATCGGCATGGCACACGGCGGGCTCTTCGGCGGTGTACTCGGCTAGCCCGCGAGTGCGCGTACGGGCCCGCTCCCGTACGTCTGAACGGGGCGCTCCCCAGTAGGCTTCGGCGCGAGAGCCGGAGCCCCGACCATGGGGACACACCTGCCGAGGAGCGCCCCGCATGACCCTGACCCTGAGGACCATCAGCCGAGAGCAGCATCTGGGATACATCCAGAGCCTGCCCGCGGCCAGCCACATGCAGGTCCCGGCCTGGGCTGACGTCAAGGCTGAGTGGCGCTCGGAGAGCCTGGGGTGGTTCGACGCGAATGGCGAGCTGGTCGGTGCCGGCCTGGTCCTCTACCGCCAGCTGCCCAAGATCAAGCGCTACCTCGCCTACCTCCCCGAGGGGCCGGTCATCAACTGGTTCGCACCAAACCTGGAGGACTGGCTTCAGCCGATGCTCAAGCACCTGAAACAGCAGGGTGCCTTCTCCGTAAAGATGGGCCCGCCGGTCATCATCCGGCGCTGGGACTCCACGGCGATCAAGTCGGGTATCCAGGACCCGGACGTCAAGCGCCTGCGGGATGTCGAGGCAACCCACATCGAGCCGCGCGCCTTCGAGGTCGCCGACCGGCTGCGTCGGATGGGCTGGCAGCAGGGCGAGGACGGCGGTGCCGGGTTCGGCGACGTACAGCCGCGCTACGTCTTCCAGGTGCCACTGGCCAACCGCTCCCTGGAGGATGTCCACAAGGGCTTCAACCAGCTGTGGCGCCGCAACATCAAGAAGGCCGAGAAGGCCGGCGTCGAGGTCGTCCAGGGAGGCTTCAACGACCTGGCCGAATGGCAGCGGCTCTACGAGATCACCGCGGAGCGCGACCACTTCCGGCCGCGGCCGCAGAGCTACTTCGAGCGGATGTGGCAGGCCCTCAACTCCGAGGACCCCAACCGCATGCGGCTCTACTTCGCCCGCCACGAGGGCGAGAACGTCGCCGCCGCCACGATGCTGATCGTCGGTGGCCATGTCTGGTACTCCTACGGCGCCTCCGCCAACCACAAGCGTGAGGTCCGGCCGTCCAACGCGATGCAGTGGCGGATGCTGCGCGACGCCTACGCGCTCGGTGCCACGGTCTACGACCTCCGCGGCATCAGCGACTCCCTGGACGAGAACGACCACCTCTTCGGCCTGATCCAGTTCAAGGTCGGCACGGGCGGGCAGGCGGCGGAGTACCTCGGCGAGTGGGACTTCCCGCTCAACAAGTTCCTGCACAAGGCGCTCGACATCTACATGTCGCGCCGCTGACCGCTTCACCTCACCCCTTCGTATCCCCGATACACCCCAGCCACGAGAAAGGTTCCGGGCACGGCCATGGCGCTCACCCTCTACGTCGACACCGCGCGCTGGCGGGCGCATCAGCAGAGCGTTCTCCAGCAGTTCCCCGGGCTGGTCCCGGTCTGCAAAGGCAACGGTTACGGCTTCGGCCATGAGCGCCTCGCCGATGAAGCCACCCGCCTCGGCTCCGACATCCTCGCGGTCGGCACGACCTACGAAGCGGCCCACATCAAGGACTACTTCAGCGGCGACCTGCTCGTCCTGACCCCGTTCCGGCACGGTGAGGAACCGGTGCCGCTGCCCGACCGGGCGATTCGTTCCGTCTCCTCGGTCGAGGGCGTTGGCGGCCTGGTCGGCGCCCGCGTCGTCATCGAGGTCATGAGCAGCATGAAACGGCACGGCGTCTTGCCGGATGACCTGCCGAAGCTGGCCGCGGCCATCGAGGACGTCCGGCTCGAAGGCTTCGCGATCCACCTGCCGCTGGACCGGACCGATGGGTCCGACGCGGTAGAGGAGGTCATCGGCTGGATGGACCGGCTGCGCGCCGCCCGCCTCCCGCTGCACACCATGTTCGTCAGTCACCTCAAGGCCGCCGAACTCGCCCGGCTCCAGCAGCAGTTCCCGCAGACTCACTTCCGTGCCCGTATCGGGACCCGGCTCTGGCTCGGCGACCACGAGGCGACCGAGTACCGCGGCTCGGTGCTCGACGTCACCCGCGTCGCCAAGGGCGACCGTTTCGGCTATCGCCAGCAGAAAGTGGCCTCCGACGGCTACTTGGTCGTGGTGGCCGGCGGCACCTCGCACGGTGTCGGTCTGGAGTCGCCCAAGGCGATGCACGGTGTGATGCCGCGCGCCAAGGGCGTGGCCCGCGCCGGCCTGGCAACTGTCAACCGCAATCTCGCGCCCTATGTGTGGGCTGGCAAGCAACGCTGGTTCGCGGAGCCTCCTCACATGCAGGTGTCGATCCTGTTCGTCCCGGGGGACGCTCCCGAGCCGCAGGTCGGCGAGGAACTGGTGGCCCACCTGCGGCACACCACCACGCAGTACGACCGCCTCGTGGAACGCTGAGCCGGCCGAGCGCCCCGGCTTTTCGGAACGTCATGGGCCCGGTGCCGCCGAGATGTCTGCGGCACCGGGCCCATGTGCTTACGTGCCGTCCACGGCTCATTCCCGTACGGAGCCCCAGCGCACTTCTGGCGCACCCTCGAAGTGGGCCGCGTGCCGCGGCTCGCGATACGCCTGCCCGAGCACGAACACATCGGGTGCCCCGTCCAGGACGCCGCCCGACGGATCATCGTCGCCATCCCTCCGGATCACATCGCGCTCCGGCATCAGGATGTCCCGTACGACCACGGCACACAGGTAGAGGGTGCCCAAGAGGTGCACAGCGATGACCAATTGGTAGCCCTCCAGCGGCAGCCCCTGATGCTTGTCGCCGTTCCCCGTATAGGCGAGGTACATCCAGATGCCCAGGAAGTACATCACCTCGCATGCCTGCCAGATCAGGAAGTCCCGCCAGCGTGGCCGGGCGAGTACCGCGAGCGGGATCAGCCACAGCACGTACTGCGGCGAGTAGACCTTGTTGGTGAGAACGAAGAGGGCGACAACCAGGAATGCCAGCTGCGCGAAGCGTGGCCGACGCGGGGCGTAGAGAGTCAGCAGCGCGATGGCACCACAGCCCAGGATCATCAGCAGCATGGCGTACGTGTTGACGTCCGCAAGAAGGTTCCCGGTGCGCTGCGAGATCAGCAGCCAGACCGAACCGAAGTCGATCGGCCGCTCCTGGCTGAAGGTGTAGAACTTCGCCCAGCCCTCCCGGATGTGGAATCCGGACGAATCGTGGACGATCATCACCGGCACGTTCACCACAAGCCAGGCCACCACTGCGCCGGCCACGGTCTTCCCGTATGCGCGCCAGGCTCCCGAACGCCAGCACAGCATCAGCAGCGGCCCCAGCAACAGCACCGGGTACAGCTTCGCCGCGGTCGCCAGCCCGATCAGCACGCCGGCTGCCAGCGGGCGGCTGCGTGACCACACCAGCATCCCCGCCGCGGTCAGAGCAACCGCCAGCAGGTCCCAGTTGATGGTGGCGGTGAGGGCAAAGGCAGGTGCCAGGGCGACGAGGAGTCCGTCCCAGGGGCGTCGCCGGTGGGTGCGGGCCACGCACACCACGATGACCGCGGCGCAGACCAGCAGCATGCCGGCGTTGACCAGCCAGTAGACCTGCTCCCGGTACTGGATCAACCCGCTGTGCGGAGTCATCCAGGAGGCGACCTCCATGAAGGCGCCGGTCAGCACGGGATATTCGAGGTAGTTCATCTCGCCGGGCAACCGGTCGAAATAGGGGATCAAGCCGTCGGCAAATCCCCGGCCCGTATAGAGATGCGGGATGTCGGAGTAGCAGGCATGCGTGTACTGGCTCGTGGCGCCGAAGAACCAGCCGCTGTTGTAGCAGGGCAGCTTCTGCACCATGCCGAGCGCGAACATACCGATGGTGACGAGCGCGATGATCCGGACGGGCGTCAGCCAGCTCGTACCGAGCAGCGCGCGACGGCCGATCGGCCCTCCGATCAGCTCGCTCCCGGCCGCCGCCACCTCATCCCGCCTCGTCGGCCGCACGGGCTCGTCCTGTCGCACGCTCGTCATGGCCCCATCCTGCCGCACAGACCTCGGACGACCATGGCGAAGCCCCCGCCCGGACAAGTCGGGTCGGGGGCCTCGTAGCGCCTGTTTCACGTGAAACAGGCGCTGTTTCACGTGAAACAGTCGGCGATCACGGGTGGTGTTTACCGCCGGGGCCTCCGAACAAGCCTCCTGCGGTATCTCCGCTGCCGCCGTTGGTCGGGTCAGGGGGCGGGCTCGACTCGCCGCCGGTACTGCCGCCCGGTGCGCCTCCGGTACTGCCGCCGCTGGTGGTCGTGCCACCACTGGTGCGGCAGTGCACGTCCCATTCGGCGCAGGTCTCGGTCGGGGTGGGAGAAGACGGCGTGTAAGACGGGGTCGCGGGGGGGCTGGGCGTCCCGGTCGGGGCCTTGGACGGCGGCGGTGTCGGCGGTGCCGTCGGCGGGGGCGGCGGCATGCCCTCCTCGTCCGCACGCTGGCCGATGGGTTCGGCAGCCGGGAACGGCGCCGATGGGACTCCCTTCATGGCCTGCAACATGTACTCGGTCCACACCTCGGTCGGCAGAGCACCACCGTGAATCGAGTCGAAACCGCCGACCCCGTTCATGGACAGCTGGCGCGGATTCTTCGGGTCCTCACGGAACATCGTGACGGCCGTGGAGAGCTGCGGGGTGTAGCCGACGAACCAGGCCGACTTGTTCTCGTCGGTGGTACCGGTCTTACCCGCCGCCGGCCGACCCAGCCGCTGCGCGTCCTTGGCCGTACCGTTCTGGATGACGTTCTCCAGCACCTTGGTCACATTGTTGGCGATCTTCGGGTCCATGGCCGTCTCCTGTTTGGGCTTGTCAAAGCCCGGCAGGTCCTCACCCTGGAACTTCACCGCGGTCACCGAATACGGCTCGACCTTCGTCCCCGACTTGGCAAAGGTTCCGTAGGCGTCGGCCATGCGGATCGCGCTCGGCGTGGAGGTGCCCAGTGCGAAGGAGGGGTTGAGACTCTTGTCGAAACTGCTCTCCGAGATTCCGGCGGCTTGCGCCATGTCCCGCACCTTGTTCATCCCGACGTCCATGCCGAGCTGGACGAACGGGGTGTTGACGGACTGCTCCATCGCCTTGACCAGGGAGATGTAGCCCCAGGGATGGTTGCTCTCATTCACCTGGTAGAACGGCGTGTTGTCCTTCTTCAGGACGTAGTTGCCGTCTCGGTCCTTCACCTTGAGATGGTCGTTGCCGTTGTATTTGCTCTCCGGCGAGATCGGCTGACCACCGCTCGCCTTCGTCCCGTCCTTCATCGCCGCCGCAAGGACGAACGGCTTCCAGGTCGAGCCGACCGGTACGCCGAAGGTGTCGGCGTTGTTGCTGAAGTGGCCCTTGTCGTAGCCCTCGCCGCCGTACAGGGCGACGATCTTGCCGTCTCCCGGCACCACCGAGGCGGCACCGAACTGAACGTATTGGTCCTTTTCCCGCTTCTCCGGGTCGATGTATTTCTTGTCGACCTTCTTCACGGCAGTGGCGAGGTAGTCGGTCTTCGCCTTGTCGAAGGTGGTCTGGATCTGGTAACCGCCCTTGTCGAACCGCGCTTCGCTGATGTCCGCGTGCTTGAGGACGTACTTCTTCGCCGTATCCATCAAGTAGCCGATCTGGCCGGCCTTGCTGGCCACCGGCTTCGGCGGATCGGGCATGGGGAACTTCTGGTACTTGTCCCGCTCGGTCTTTGTCATCAGCCCCGTGTCGACCTCTCGGTCGAGAACCCAGGACCAGCGGTCCTGGGCACGCTTGGTGTTCGCCGCCCTCGAGGAGTTCGGGCCCGTACCACCGGCCGGGTCGTACAGGTCGGCGCCCTTGAGCACAGTCGCCAGCAAGGCGCTCTCGTCCGGCTTCAGATCGAAGGCGTTCTTGCCGTAGTACGCCTGAGCCGCCGCCTGGATTCCGTAGGCCCCTCGCCCGTAGTAGCTGGTGTTGAGGTAGCCCTGCAAAATCTGCGGCTTGCCTACTTTCCAACCCACCTTGATCGAGATGAAGAGCTCTTTGAACTTCCGGTCGAGGGTCTGCTTCTGACTCAGCATCGCGTTCTTGACGTACTGCTGAGTGATGGTCGACCCGCCCTGGGTGTCGCCACCCTTGGCCATGTTCAGCAGCGCGCGGCCGATACCCACGGGGTCCACACCCGAGTCCGACTTGAACGAGGCGTTCTCCGCGGCGATCGCCGCATTCTGCATCGAGACCGGAATGTCGGCGATCTTGACGTTCTGCCGGTTCGTCTCACCATCCCGGGCCATGACATCGCCATTGGACCAGAGGTAGACATTGTTCTGCTGCTTGGCGGCGGCGTTCTCGTCGGGAACCTGCACCAACGCCAGTGCTATGCCTGCGGCGCCGACGATCAGGCCGGCAAAGCCGATACACAGGGCGGTGACCAGCTTCCAGGACGGCACGAAGCGACGCCAGCCGACGCGGTTGTAGCGCGGGTAGTCGATGAACCGCTTCTTGCCGGGCTTTCCGCTGCCACGGCCGCGGCCTCGCCCTCCCTCAGGACCACTTCCGCCGCCACCTGCGCGGCGCCCTCCGCCCCCATTCCCACCGCCGGACGCCATCGCCGCGGTATCGGAGGCCCGCCGACGGCCACCACGCTGGGCGGCCCGGCGGGCCTCGGCCCGTCCGCCGGACGGCCGTTCCTGGCCATCCGGTTCGGAGTTGGGCGCAGGATCGGTCGCGGAGCCGCGCGAAGGCGCAGCTCGACGCCCCGACGATTGTTGTGCGGCGCGTCGGGCCGCGGCACGTCCACCACCTTGTGGCTGCGGCGGTTTGCGACGGTGCTCGCTCATGGAACGGATACTCCTCGGGCAGGCGCGCTATCTCGTCGCCTGAAGGCGGCAGTTATCTTCAGGTCCCCCCGATGCACGACCCGCACCTGACTAGCGAGCCGCACCGCACCGGAAACGGCGACGCCACATCTGGGCCCATGGTTCCCGGCAATCTGCATGCCGCACAGACTACGCAGGGCCAAAACCTGCCCAGGGTTGAAATTCCCTCCAAATCAGTCAGGTTGGGTAGTACGAATCGGTGATGTGACGCCGTTCACCGTCCCCCCACTTGTTCCGCCCAAGCGGCCGTTCTATCGTCTGGATGTATCGCTTCGATACATCAGCACGACATAAAGAGCGGCCGAAGACAGGGAGGCGAAGGATGAGCAGACGCTCCGGCGTCCTTGAGTTCGCCGTCCTCGGCCTGCTCCGTGAGTCCCCGATGCACGGCTATGAGCTGCGGAAACGGCTCAACACCTCGCTCGGGGTCTTCCGTGCGTTCAGCTACGGCACCCTCTACCCCTGCCTCAAGACACTGGTCGCAAGCGGCTGGCTCATCGAGGAGACGGGCGGTGCCTCGGACGGCGCACCCGCCGCGGCGCTGACAGGGCGCCGGGCGAAGATCGTTTACCGACTGACCGAAGCAGGAAAAGAGCACTTCGAGGAACTGCTCTCCCACTCCGGCCCGGACGCGTGGGAGGACGAACACTTCGGCGTCCGCTTCGCCTTCTTCGGCCAGACATCGCGGGACGTACGGATGCGCGTGCTGGAAGGCCGCCGCAGCCGGCTGGAGGAGCGCCTCGAAAAGATGCGCACATCGCTGGCCCGCACCCGTGAGCGGTTGGACGACTACACCCTCGAACTACAGCGCCACGGCATGGAGTCCGTGGAGCGCGAGGTCCGTTGGCTGAACGGGCTCATCGAGAGCGAGCGCGCCGGGCGCGATCAGCGCGCGCCCGAGCCCGCCGAGCGGGACAAGAAGGACTCTCCAGGAAACACGGGCGGCCTGCCCCGGCACCGGGGTGGTACCCGGCCGGATCCGTCCGATGACACCACCACATGAGGTCCTGCGCAGCAGGAGCTCATCGACAACACAGGGAGCAACCGGAATGGGTTCGGTACGCGTAGCCATCGTCGGCGTGGGCAACTGCGCCGCCTCGCTGGTACAGGGCGTCGAGTTTTACAAGGATGCCGACCCGAACAGCCGCGTGCCCGGCCTCATGCACGTGCAGTTCGGTGACTACCACGTGCGTGACATCGAGTTCGTGGCCGCCTTCGACGTCGACACCAAGAAGGTCGGCCTCGACCTCTCGGACGCCATCGGCGCCAGCGAGAACAACACCATCAAGATCTGTGACGTGCCGGACGCCGGCGTGACGGTCCAGCGGGGCCACACTCTCGACGGTCTGGGCAAGTACTACCGCATGACCATCGAGGAGTCCGAGGAGACTCCGGTCGACATCGTCCAGGTCCTCAAGGACAAGCAGGTCGACGTCCTGGTCTGCTACCTCCCTGTCGGCTCCGAAGACGCCGCGAAGTACTACGCGCAGTGCGCCATCGACGCCAAGGTCGCGTTCGTCAACGCTCTCCCGGTCTTTATCGCCGGCACCAAGGAGTGGGCGGACAAGTTCACCGCTGCCGGTGTGCCGATCGTCGGTGACGACATCAAGTCCCAGGTCGGCGCCACCATCACGCACCGTGTGATGGCCAAGCTCTTCGAGGACCGGGGAGTCATCCTGGACCGCACGATGCAGCTGAACGTCGGCGGCAACATGGACTTCAAGAACATGCTCGAGCGCGAGCGCCTGGAGTCCAAGAAGATCTCCAAGACGCAGGCCGTCACCTCCCAGATCAGGGACCGTGACCTGGGCGAGGACAACGTCCACATCGGTCCGTCGGACTTCGTGGCCTGGCTGGACGACCGCAAGTGGGCCTACGTCCGTCTGGAGGGGCGCGCCTTCGGTAACGTCCCGCTCAACCTCGAATACAAGCTTGAGGTCTGGGACTCCCCGAACTCCGCCGGCGTCATCATCGACGCGCTGCGCGCTGCGAAGATTGCCAAGGACCGGGGTATCGGCGGTCCGATCCTCTCGGCGTCCTCGTACTTCATGAAGTCGCCGCCGGTGCAGTACTTCGACGACGAGGCGCGCGAGAACGTCGAGAAGTTCATCCAGGGCGACGTCGAGCGCTGAGCCGCCGCCGCATCGTCCGATCGCAGGCCCCCGGGTATTCCGCCCGGGGGCCTGCGGGCTGTGTGAGGCTGTGCACCATGCATGCTGTGCGCGATCTCCGCGTATTACTCCGTCTGCGCGACTTCCGTTCGCTCCTCGCCGCACGGCTTCTCTCCCAGGCGGCTGACGGCGTCTTCCAGGTCGCGCTCGCCGCCTTCGTCGTCTTCTCACCCGAGAAGCAGACCTCACCTGCGGCCATCGCCTCCGCCATGGCGGTCCTGCTGCTCCCGTACTCCCTCCTCGGCCCCTTTGCCGGCGTACTGCTCGACCGGTGGCGGCGCCGACAGGTCCTGCTGTACGGCAATCTGCTACGGGCTCTGCTGGCCACCGGGACAGCTGCGCTGGTCGCGGCTGAGGTCCCCGACTGGCTCTTCTATGCCTCGGCGCTGTCCGTGACCGCGGTGAACCGCTTTGTCCTGGCCGGACTTTCGGCCGCGCTTCCTCGTGTGGTCGACGGCGGGGAGCAACTCGTCATGGCCAATTCCCTGTCTCCGACGGCCGGAACACTCGCCGCGACGGCCGGCGGCGGGCTTGCCTTCGTCGTCCGGCTCGTCGGCGCGGATGGGAACGCGGTCATCGTGCTGCTCGCTGCCGCGTTGTATCTCTGCTCGTCCCTCACCGCCCTGCGCATGACGCCGGATCTCCTCGGACCTGACCCCGGGATGCTCCAACCTCGCCTGGGAGAAGCCCTGTTGAGTACCGCGCGCGGACTTGTGGAGGGCCTGCGTCATCTCGCGGGACGGCGCAGACCTGCCCGTGCCCTCGCCGCAATGACCGTGGTGCGCTTCTGCTACGGAGCGCTGACCGTCATGGTGCTGATGCTGTGCCGATACTCCTGGGCGGACAACGAGTCCGGTGGCCTGGCCCTGCTCGGGATCGCCGTCGGGGTGTCGGGAGCGGGCTTCTTCGCGGCTGCTGTCGTCACCCCCTGGGCCATCTCCCGGTTCGGCACGTCAGGCTGGATCGCATGCTGCGCCGCCACAGGGGCGGTGCTGGTCCCTGCTCTCGGCCTGTTCTTCGCTCCGGAACCGATGCTGGCCGCGGCGTTTCTGCTCGGCCTCACCACGCAGGGGACAAAAATTTCCACGGACACGGTCGTTCAGTCATCGGTCGATGATGCTTTCCGCGGCCGGATCTTCGCCATCTATGACGTTCTGTTCAACGTCGCCTTCGTCGGCGCCGCTGCGGTGGCGTCTCTCATGCTGCCGCCGGACGGAAGGTCGGCTGTTCTGCTCATCGTGGTGGCGGGCCTCTATGCGGCCGTCGTAGCGGCACTGGTCCGCTTCAGGCACCGTGGAACTCCCGCTCGCCCGACGACGCCGCAGCTGCCGTAGCGGATTCGTATGACCAGGTACGTTACGGGGCGTCGATCACGTGCAAGAGTCGCAGCAGATCCAGGGGGACTTCCGTGACCACACCACCTCAGGGGCAGAGCCCGTACGGACCGAATCCGTACGGTCAGAACCCGTACCCACAGGCCCCCACCGATCCAAACGGACAGCCTCAAGGTGGGCCGGCTCCACAGGGTGGTCATGCCTATCCGCAACAGGGCGGTGCACCGTACCCGCCACCGCAGCAGAGTGTGCCGTACCCGTACCAGGGCAACCCGTACCCGCAACAGGGACCGCCTCCGCAGCAGCCGTACGGCGGACCCGGCCCCGGACCGACGCCCCCTCCGTCCGTTCCTCCGCAGGACACCGTGGGGAAGAAGATCACCCGTGTGTTGCTGACCTTCGTGATCATCGGCGTGGTGATCGGCGGACTGGTCGGCTTCAACTCCGTCTGGAACAGCATCTTCGGTTCCGACGCTCAGAAAGCTGCGGTCGGTGACTGCATGCAGAACAAGGGCACCGCGTCAGACCCCAAGATGGAGTCCGTGGACTGCGGCTCATCGGCCGCGACCTATCAGGTGTCGGAGGTGCATGACGACACCTCCGACATCTCCGTCTGCGATAAAAAGTACTCCGCGTACACCGAGAGCACCGGGGGTCGTCGGCACCGCTCCAGCGTTGTGCTCTGCCTCACCCACCTGAAGTAGCAGCGGCAGCGGTGCCGTGTTTCACGTGAAACACGGCGCTTGGTCGGCTGCCGGTTTCACGTGAAACGTCAGCCCTGTGCCGCCCACCACTCCTTGAGAGCAGCAACCGCCGCATCCCGCTCCATCGGGCCGTGCTCCAGTCGCATCTCGAGCAAGTGCTGGTACGCCTTCCCGACCTGCGGCCCCGGGGCGATACCGAGGATCTTCATGATGTCGTTGCCGTCCAGGTCCGGGCGGATGGCATCCAGCTCTTCCTGTTCCTGGAGCCGGGCGATCCGCTCCTCGAGCCCGTCATAGGCGCGCGACAGAGCGTTGGCCTTGCGCTTGTTGCGGGTGGTGCAGTCCGACCGTGTCAACTTGTGCAGCCGTTCCAACTGCGGGCCGGCGTCACGTACGTACCGGCGGACCGCCGAATCCGTCCATTCACCCATCCCGTAGCCGTGGAAGCGCAGGTGCAGCTCCACCAGCCGCGAGACGTCCTTGACCAGGTCGTTGGAGTACTTCAGCGCGGTCATGCGCTTCTTGGTCATCTTCGCCCCCACCACCTCGTGGTGGTGGAAGGAGACACGACCGTCGTTTTCGAATCGCCGCGTCTTCGGCTTCCCGATGTCGTGCAGCAGGGCCGCCAGCCGCAGCACCAGATCAGGCCCGTCCTCTTCGAGGCCGACCGCCTGGTCCAGGACCGTCAGTGTGTGCTCGTAGACGTCCTTGTGACGGTGATGCTCATCACGTTCCAAGCGCAGCGCCGGCAGCTCCGGCAGCACCTGGTCGGCCAGCCCCGTCTCGACGAGCAGCCGCAGCCCCTTCAGCGGGTGCGCGGCCATGATCAGCTTGTTCAGCTCGTCCCGTACCCGCTCCGCAGAGACGATCTCGATGCGCTCCGACATCGCCTTCATCGCGGCGATGACCTCGGGGGCGACCTTGAAGTCCAGCTGGGCGGCGAAGCGGGCGGCGCGCATCATCCGCAGCGGATCATCGGAGAACGACTCCTCCGGCGTCCCCGGGGTCCGCAGCACGTGCGCTGCCAGGTCTTCCAGGCCATCGTGCGGGTCGACGAACTCCTTCTGCGGCAGGAGCACCGCCATGGCATTCACCGTGAAGTCCCGGCGGGCCAGATCCCCCTCGATGGAGTCGCCGTAGGACACCTCGGGCTTGCGGGAGGTCCGGTCGTACGCCTCGGAGCGGTAAGTCGTCACCTCGATGTCGAACGAGCTCTTCTTGCAGCCGACCGTGCCGAAGGCGATGCCGACCTCCCATACCGCGTCCGCCCACGGCCGGACGATCCTCAGGACGTCCTCGGGCCGGGCATCGGTGGTGAAGTCCAGGTCATTGCCGAGCCTGCCCAGCAGCGCGTCCCGTACTGAGCCGCCGACCAGGGCAAGCGTGAACCCGGCCTCCTGGAAGCGGCGGGCCAGGTCGTCCGCAACGGGGGACACCCGCAACAGCTCGCTCACGGCACGGCGCTGCACATGGCTCAGCGCGTTCGTCGAATGCGGAGTCCGCGCGGACTGCGGGGCGGGGATGTCATTGTTGGCGTTCGGCACAACAGAACAGGGTACGTGGCCGCGCTGCGCGAAGCGTCACCTTAATAAGGGGACAGGCGCCCGGCCCGCTGCCCCGCGATCATGTGGAGCAGTCCGCGGCACTACGTCACAGCGGGCCTCGTTACCATTCGTGGACGCACATTCCGACGACCACTGACGACGACGAGGGACGGGCGAGCGCGTGGCCGAGGCGGCAGGGTTCCAGGGGACTGAACGGCCGCGCGGTCGATGGCTGCGCAGGACCGCGGCACTGGTCACCGGAGTGCCCCTGCTCGTGGGGCTGCTCCAGGTCCCGCACGCCCCCTCCGCGCAGGCGGCCCCGACGGGCTCCCGCACGGTCGACGTCACCATTGATGCGGTGTCGCCGCCCACCCCCGCCAAGGCCGACACGGTCACGCTCTCCGGCACGCTGACCAACGACGGAAATTCCACGGTCACCGACGCCCATCTCGACATGCGCCGCGGCCCGTCGATCAGCGACCGCAGCTCCATCGACAGCGCGGCCAGGCGCACCGGCTACTCGCCCGGCGCGGACGGCCCGGAGATCGAAGGGCACAGCCAGAAGATCGACAAGCTGGAACCAGGTGTCAGCCGGCCCTTCGCCCTCAGCGTGCCGGTCAAGGACCTCGATCTCGGCGACAACGGTGTATATCAGCTCGGCGTCTCTCTCTCCGGGCGCACCCAGGCCGCGCCCTCCGAGCAGGTACTCGGTATCGACCGGACCTTCCTGCCCTGGCAGCAGGCCGATACCGACAAAAAGACCCAGCTCACCTACCTGTGGCCGCTGACCTCCCCCACGCACCTCACCGCCGAGACCATCGCCGACGCCCAGCAGACACCGGTCTTCCGCAACGACGACCTCGCCGCGGAGATCGCGCCCGGCGGACGGCTCCAGCAGATGGTCGCGCTCAGCAAGAATCTGCCGGTGACCTTCGTCATCGATCCCGATCTGCTCGCCACGGTCGATGCGATGACCAAGTCGTACAAGATCGGCGGTCCGGACGGCCCCACGGGCAAGAACCAGGCGGTCGCCAAGCAGTGGCTGAACGACCTCGAAGACGCGGTGAAGACGCACGAGGTCGTCGCGCTGCCCTTCGCCGACCCCGACCTGGCCTCGCTCGCCCACCACGGCAAGAGCGTGCCCAGCGCACTCAGCCACCTGGGTCCGGCCACCGAGCTCGCCGCGAGGACCGTGGACACGATCCTCGGTGTCAAACCGCGTACCGACTTCGCCTGGCCCGTAAACGGAGCGATCGACTCATCGATCGTCGATGTCGCCACCTCGGCGGGTGCGCACAACGTCATCACCCGCAGCGACAGCCTGACGGAGTCCGGCGGGCTGTCCTACACCCCGACGGCGGCCCGGCCGATCGGTAGCGGCAACACCGCCATCGTCGCGGACGAGGGGCTCTCCCGGGCCTTCGAAGGCGATATGTCGCAGGCCGGGAATGCCACGCACGCGGTCCAGGAATTCCTCGCCCAGACCCAGATGATCAGCCTCCAGGAGCCGGACCGGCAGCGCAGCATCGTCGTCGCACCGCAGCGCATGCCCTCGGTCAGCCAGGCGCACGCGATGGCCACCGCGCTGCGGGCTCTGGAGTCCGGACGCTGGATACAGCCGCTGAACCTCAGTGGGGCGGCCAAGGCCGAGCCTGACCCGGTGGCCTCCCGCAGTGTGCCGAGCCGTGCCGCCTACCCGGCCGCACTGCGCAAGCAGGAGCTTCCGGCGGATGCCTTCCGGCAGATCCAGGACACGCAGTCCGCACTGGACGACTTCCGGGTGATCCTGTCCCAGCCGGAGCGCGTGGTGACCCCGTTCGGCAGCGCCATAATGCGCGAGATGTCGACGCAGTGGCGGGGGGACGCCGGAGGCGCCGCCGCGTTCCGCACCTCGGTCCGGAGCTACCTCGACAGCCTGACCAAGAAAGTGCACCTGATCCAGAAGTCGGAAGCGACGCTCTCCGGGCGCAGCGCGACGATCCCGGTGACGGTCCAGAACAACCTCCTCCAGGGCGTCCAGAACCTCACGCTGGAGCTGAGCTCGTACCAGCCCAACCGACTGGATGCGGGCGAGGCGCAGCAGATCAAGGTGGACGGCGGGCACAGCCAGTCGTTCAAATTCGACACCACGGCGAACGCCAACGGTCCCGTGCGGGTGAAGGCCCAGCTCTATGCCGCGGACGGCAAGCCGTACGGTGACCCGATGACCTTCGAGGTGAACGTCACCGAGATCACCGCGACGGTCATGCTCGTCATCGCGGGCGGCGTACTGCTGCTCGTCCTCGCCGGCGTGCGGATCTACCTCCAGCGCAAGCGCGCCGCGTCCCGACGCAGCGAGGACGGTCCGGACGGCGCCGATGACGGCGAAGGCACGGACGGCGACAACGGTGGCACGGACGGCGACAAGCCCGAGCAGCCGAGTGACCCCACGCCGGACACCGGTTCGGAAAACACGGACCCGTCCGGCTCAGGTGAGAAAGTGGACCGTTGATAGATGGCGGGGCCGGATGGCCGGGGACGGATGAGGTGGGGCAGCGATGAATGCGCCGTACGACGGTGACCGCGGCCGGGGCGCCGGTGGCGATCCCACGGAGCCGGTCCCTCCGACGCCCCAGGTGCCCTCGGCCCAGGATCCCTATGTCCAGGACGCGTACCGGAACAATCCGCACCGTACTCAGGATCCGACGGCTCAGGATCCGGTCGCCGAGGCGCTGTACGACCGCGCCGCGCACCCTCCGCCGCCTCCGGGGCCGGCCCCGCAACCGCTCTATCAACAGCCTCCCGCGCCACAGCACACCCCCGACCCGCAGCTGTGGGCTTCGCCTCCGCCGCCCGAACCGCAGGGCCCGACCCGCCATCTCCCGTACGGCGACGCTGCCGCGACGACGCAGTTCGTGGGCGTCGACGATCTGATCACGCAGGCCGCCGACGAGCGCCCCGAGCCCGATGCCTTCGCGCATCTCTTCCGGGACCAGCAGCAACGTCCCTACGAGCCGCAGCGCCCCACGGTGCCCGCGTCCGGCCCTTCCGCAGTCGGCGGAGAGCCGGGGACAGAGGCGGTATCGCAGCAGTCCGCGCCAGCGCCGGAGCCCGCACCCGTGGCGGTAGCCGGTAAGTCTTCCGGTGGTCGTGCCTCCAGCCTGCTCAAGTCCAGCGCGCTGATGGCTGCCGGCACGATGGTGTCCCGCCTCACCGGTTTCGTCCGCTCGGCGCTGATTGTCGCCGCGCTCGGTGGTGCCGTGCTCGGTGACTCCTGGCAGGTCGCCTATCAGCTGCCGACGATGATCTTCATCCTGACCATCGGCGGCGGTCTGAACTCCGTCTTCGTCCCCCAGCTCGTGCGGGCGATGAAGGAGGACGAGGACGGTGGCGAGGCATACGCCAACCGGCTGCTCACGCTGGTGGTCGTGATCCTCGGCGCGCTGACGGTGCTGGCAGTATTCGCCGCGCCGCTCCTGGTGAAACTGGTCTCCTTCGACATCTCACGCGATCCGGCGGCCAATGAAGTCGCCGTCGCGTTCACCCGCTACTGCGTGCCCACGATCTTCTTCATGGGCCTGCATGTCGTGATGGGACAGATCCTCAACGCCCGTGGCCGCTTCGGCGCGATGATGTGGACCCCGGTCCTGAACAACATCGTCATGATCGCCACTTTCGGCCTGTTCATCTGGGTCTACGGCTCCGCGAAGACCTCCCACATCGGCGTCACCACCATCCCCTCCGAGGGCATCCGCCTGCTGGGGATCGGCACGCTCCTCGGTCTCGTCGTCCAGGCGCTGGCGATGATCCCGTACCTGCGCGACGCCGACTTCAAGCTGCGGCTGCGCTTCGACTGGCGCGGCCACGGTCTGGGCAAGGCCGCCAAGCTCGCCAAGTGGACCGTGCTGTTCGTCCTCGCCAATCAGGCGGGCGTCCTCGTCGTCACCCAGCTCTCCACCTGGGCCGGCAACACCGCCGCCCAACAGGGCCACCCGGGCACCGGCTTCATCTCCTACGCCAGCGCGCAGTTGATCTGGAACATGCCGCAGGCGATCATCACCGTCTCCGTGATGGCGGCGCTGCTGCCGCGGCTGGCACGGTCCGCCCATGACGGCGACACGGGAGCTGTGCGGGACGACATGTCCCAGGGACTTCGTACCTCCGCGGTCGCCATCGTCCCGATCTCGTTCGGCTTTCTCGCCCTCGGCATCCCGCTGTGCACGCTGGTCTACGGCTCGTCGGGCGCCGGCATTCCGATGGGCTACATGCTGATGGCCTTCGGTGTCGGCCTGATTCCGTTCTCGGTGCAGTACGTCATTCTGCGTGCCTTCTACGCGTACGAAGACACCCGCACCCCCTTCTACAACACGGTGATCGTCGCGGCAGTCAACGCCGCCGCCTCCGCCCTCTGCTTCCTGCTCCTGCCCGCCCGCTGGGCCGTGATCGGCATGGCGGCCTCCTACGGGCTGGCGTACATCATCGGCGTGGGTGTGGCCTGGCGCCGACTGAGCAAGCGGATGGACGGCGACCTGGACGGTGCGCACATCGTCCGGACGTACGCGCGGCTGGCCGGGGCGAGCATTCCGGCCACGATCGTCTCCGGTGCCGTGGTGTACGGCATCATGCAGGTGCTCGGCAGCGAGTTTCTCGGCTCGCTCGCCGCCCTGATCGGCGGCTGTGTCGCACTTCTGGCCGTCTTCTACGTCGCCGCTCGCAAGATGCGGATCGAAGAACTGAACGCCCTGGTCGGCATGGTCCGAGCCAAGCTGGGGCGCTGAGCGGGCACAACCATCGCCTGCCACCGTGTGTCGTGCATAGTGGCGGACTGTGGGCACAATTGTCTTGGCTCATTGAGCCTGCATCGGATGGGGAGGCAGGAACGACGGTGGCGGAACGGAGCACGGCTGCCGTCGACGTGGCCGACACGAGCGGTGAGGAACCGCTGACCGCCAAGGCGGGTAAGGCCACGGACGACGGTGCGGAGGCCGAGAAGGTATCCGGCACGGAAAAGGACGCCGCACGCAATGACGAGAGACGTGCCACGGCGCCCGAAGCGGAGCCGCCGGAGCTGCACAGCGGCCATAAGCTCGCCAGACGTTACCGTCTTGAGGAGTGCGTCACCCGTCTGGACGGATTCAGTAGCTGGCGTGCGGTCGACGAAAAGCTGCGCCGGGCCGTCGGCGTACACATCCTGCCGGCCGACCACCCACGGGCCCGCCCGGTGCTGTCCGCCGCCCGTTCCTCCGCGCTTCTCGGTGACCCCCGGTTCGTCCAGGTCCTCGACGCCGTCGAGGAAAACGATCTCGTTTACGTCGTCCACGAATGGCTGCCGGACGCCATCGAACTCTCTGCCGTGTTCGCCAACGGCCCGATGGAGCCGCACGACGCCTACCAGCTCGTCAACCAGATCTCGCAGGCCATGGCTGCCGCGCACCGCGAGGGCCTGTCGCATCTGCGGATCACCCCCGGCTCGGTGCTGCGTACGGAGTCCGGGCAGTACCGCATCCGCGGTCTCGCCGTCATGGCCGCGCTGCGCGGTATCACCTCCGAGCACCCCCAACGCACCGACACCGAGGCGATCGGCGCGCTCCTGTATGCCGCCCTGACCCAGCGCTGGCCGTACGAAAGCGACGCCTACGGCCTCTCCGGCCTGCCTAAGGACGTCGGTCTGATCGCTCCCGACCAGGTACGGGCAGGAGTGCACCGCGGGCTGTCCGAGCTCGCCATGCGCGCGCTGGTCAATGACGGTGCCACGGCGTCCCGCCAGGAACAGCCGTGCACCACCCCGGAGGAACTGGCCAAGGCCGTCGCGGCGATGCCGCGCATCCGGCCTCCCGAGACGGCCTTCTCCACTCCGCCGCCCTACCAGCGCACGGGCTTCCAGCAGGGCACCTACGGTCAGCCGCAGTCCCGCACCGGCCGGTCGGCACCACCCGTTCCCCTTCCGCCGCCTCCGCTCCAGAGCCGTACCGGCAAGGCGCTCAAGTGGTCCGTCTCCGCGCTGCTGATCGCGGCACTGGGGCTGGGCAGCTGGCAGCTGGCGGACACGCTGCTCAAGCGGGAAGGCGAACACGAGGGCTCGGGCAACTCACAGGCGGAGAACAACCTCCCGAAGAAGCACGTCAGCAAGCCGCTCAAGATCGTCGACGCCGCCGAGTACTACCCGGACGGCAAGCCGCAACACCCCGACCAGGTACGGGACACCTACGACGGGAACCCCAGCACCTACTGGCGCAGTGTGAGTTATCTCGAGGGACCGGACCTGAATCCGGCCTTCAAGAAGGGCGTGGGCATCGTCTACGACCTCGGCCCGGAGCAGCAGATAAGCAGCGCGTCGATCGGGCTGCACTACGGCGGTGATCACACCACCGTGACGTTCTACGCGGCCAATTCGCTCTCCTCGTCGGAGCCGCTGAGTTCTATGCGGAAACTGGGCACAACCCAGACTTCGGAGACCACAGCGAAGATCAAACTCAAAGAGCCGACGAAGGCACGCTACGTCCTCATGTGGATCACCGCGATGCCCCATTCGGAGCGGGACGAGTACAGCGACAGCGGCTATAAGCAGGGTGTGACAGAGGTTTCCTTCGCCAGCTGACTGGGGGGCAGTGTGCTCGGCGACCGCCGGCGGCGAAGTCTTCCGTGCCGGCCACTGGACCGGCCCTCCCCGGTCTGCCCCACGATGGTCGTGTCGGAGAGTGTCCAGCGCGACCGTCATCGCATCTCAAAGGATGGCCTTCACCCGCCGTAGTCATCAATTTCACCACCTGGAGCAACCGGAATTCCGTACCGCGCCGGACAGCGCGACCAAGCCGAGTTCCCTGATACGCAGCCATGGGAATTTCGCGGCCCCCTGTGCACTGGCTCCACCGCTCAAGAACGACACACTTCGACCATCTGATCCGCCCGAGCTGCGCTTGGGCGGATCATTTACTTTCGTAGCACGGCGGGCTTCAATGGGACGCGAGATCAGGTAGCTATGGCCGGGGGCCCGTGTCCACCGAGAGCGATGAGGTTTCGACACCGACCGACGCCGATCTCCTCGCCTTGCATGTGAAAGGCGACCCCGCTGCCTTCGGGGAGATCGTCCGACGACACCGCGATCGACTCTGGGCGGTGGCGATCCGCACTCTCGGTGATCGGGAAGAAGCCGCCGACGCCGTCCAGGACGCCTTGGTCTCCGCGTATCGTGCGGCCCACACTTTCCGCGGCCAATCAGCCGTGACGACCTGGTTGCATCGCATCACGGTCAATGCCTGTCTGGACCGGGCCCGTAAGGCCGCCTCCCGACGCACCTCGCCCATCGCCGACACCGAGCACCTCGAACAGTTTCTTGAGCCGCACGAATCCGCCGCCATGCCTGCTGAGCGCCGGGATCTGCACCGTGAGCTGCTCGGCGCGCTGCGCACACTCCCTGAGGAGCAGCGCGCCGCTCTCGTGCTCGTCGATATGCAGGGATACCCGGTCGCCGAAGCCGCCGAGATCCTCGGTATCCCGACCGGCACGGTGAAAAGCCGCTGTGCACGGGGCCGTACCCGGCTTCTGCCCCTGGTCACCCATCTGCGCACCGACAACGGGGATAGCAGAGCCAGAAGCGGGGGAAGGAACCCGGCGCAGGGGACATCCGTCCCACCGACGGCAGGACCGCATGACACAGGTGCCGTGAAGGGCGGAGGTGGGCGAGCGTGACGTCGACGACCGACACCGGTGAGCACCCGGAGGTCTCCGAGATCTCCGATCTCACGGATGGCCTGCTCTCACCGTCCCGTACCGCTGAACTGCGCCACCATCTCGCGGACTGTGCGCTGTGCGAAGACGTCTACGCTTCGCTGGAGGAAATCCGGGGTCTGCTCGGCACGCTCCCGGGCCCGTCGCGGATGCCGGCCGATGTCGCCGGGCGCATCGATGCCGCGCTCGCTGCCGAGGTCCTGCTCGACTCCACTCTGCCCGCCGGCGAGACGCTGGTTTCACGTGAAACGGCCACAGCGTCCGCCCCGGTTTCACGTGAAACCGAGTCCGGTTCACCCATCGTCAGCGCAGCGCCCGGCCGACCGGGCAGGCGGCCACGGGGTGCACCCGGGCCAGGCCGTCAGACCTCAGGGGGCCGCAGGACCCGCTTGCGACGCTGGCCCCGGGTCCTGCTCGGCACCGCAGCAGCCGCAGCGGTGTTGGGCGTCGGTGGCATCCTGATCCAGAACTCCACCGTTGATGGCAGCCAGGGAAGCGCTCCGGTCCGGCACTCCCCGGCCACCGAAAAGAGCACGGGTGGTTCAGCTGGACTGACCTCCGCGACCCTCGGGGCGCATGTCCACGACTTGCTCGCCTCCAAGGGGTCACGGAAGTCTCCGGATATCGGTACCCGAAGCTCCCCCGAGACTCCTCTGCGTGGCCATGCCGACACGGTCCCGTCATGTGTGCGCCAGGGCATCGGCCGTACGGAGGCACCGCTCGCATCCAGTCACAGCGTCTACGGTGGAGAGGACGCCTACCTCGTCGTACTGCCGCATCCGTCCGACCCCTCACGCGTCTCGGCGTATATCGTCGCTTCCTCCTGTGTCTCCGCCACTCCGCCTGCTCCCGGAAAAATTTTGCTCACCCACTCGTACCGGCGAGACTGAGCGACGGGATGTGCGCTGTGGCACTCCGGGAATGCCCGGCCCGTAGGATCCGTTGGGTGGGGTGAGAGTTTCGAGAGAGCCCCCAGCAAGCAGTCGGCAGAGACAAGGAAGACACCCGTGAGCGACGTCCGCAACGTGATCATCATCGGCTCCGGGCCCGCGGGCTACACCGCAGCGCTCTACACCGCCCGCGCGTCCCTGAAGCCACTCGTCTTCGAAGGTGCCGTCACCGCCGGCGGTGCGCTGATGAACACCACCGACGTGGAAAACTTCCCCGGGTTCCGCGACGGCATCATGGGTCCGGACCTCATGGACAACATGCGCGCCCAGGCCGAACGCTTCGGAGCTGAGCTCGTACCGGACGACATTGTCTCGGTCGACCTCTCCGAGGAGATCAAGACCGTAACCGACACCGCGGGCACGGTGCACCGGGCGAAGGCCGTCATCGTCACCACCGGCTCGCAGCACCGTAAGCTCGGCCTGCCCCGCGAGGACGAGCTGTCCGGCCGCGGCGTCTCCTGGTGCGCCACCTGTGACGGGTTCTTCTTCAAGGAGCAGGACATCGTCGTCGTCGGCGGCGGCGACACCGCGATGGAAGAAGCCACATTCCTCTCCCGCTTCGCCAAGACCGTCACGATCGTTCACCGTCGCGACACCCTGCGGGCGAGCAAGGCAATGCAGGAGCGTGCCTTCGCCGACCCGAAGATCAAGTTTGTGTGGGACAGCGAGATCGCCGAGATCCACGGCGAGAACAAGCTTTCCGGTCTGACGCTGCGCAATGTCAAGACCGGCGAGACGTCCGAGTTCCCGGCGACCGGCCTGTTCATCTCGATCGGCCACGACCCGCGGACGGAACTGTTCAAGGGCCAGCTGAACCTGGACGACGAGGGCTACCTGAAGGTCGAGTCGCCGAGCACGCGTACGAACCTGGCGGGCGTCTTCGCCGCCGGTGACGTCGTGGACCACACCTACCGGCAGGCGATCAGCGCAGCAGGCACGGGCTGCTCCGCAGCCCTCGACGCCGAGCGGTTCCTCGCGGCGCTCGCCGATGGCGAAACCGCCGGTGAGCCGGCGAAGGTCGCTTCCGTCTGACCTCGCACCCCCGCTTTCCCACTCACCCACGCAGTAAGGAGATTGCCATGGCCGGCGCCACGGTAACCGTGACGGACGACAACTTCGAAGAGGTCGTCCTCAAGAACGACAAGCCCGTCCTGGTCGAGTTCTGGGCCACCTGGTGCGGCCCGTGCCGCCAGGTTGCCCCGTCCTTGGAGGCCATCGCCGCCGAGCACGACGAGATCGTCATCGCCAAGCTGAACACCGACGAGAACCCGGCGACCACCGCCAAGTACGGCGTCATGTCCATCCCGACCATGAACGTCTACCAGGGCGGCGAGGTCGTGAAGACCATCGTGGGTGCCAAGCCGAAGGCCGCGATCCAGCGGGATCTGGCGGACTACCTCGTCTGAGGCACGCCACGACGTTTCACGTGAAACGGGCCCGTCCCTTCAAGGGGGCGGGCCCGTTCTCTGTTCGCTGCCGCTACAGCGGCCGCAGGGCAGGTTCCTTCTGGACGGCACCCAGCAAGCGGTCGAGGGCCAGCTCCACATCTTCCTTCCACGAGATCGTGGTCCGCAGCTCCAACCGCAGCCGCGGGTACCGCGGGTGCGGACGTACGGTCTTGAAGCCCACCGCGAGAAGGTGATCGGCAGGCAGAACACACGCCGGCCCGTTCCACCGAGCGTCTCCGAAGGCTTCGATGGCCTTGAAGCCGCGCTGGATGATGTCCTTGGCTACCGTCTGCACCATCACTCGCCCAAGCCCCTGTCCCTGATAGCCGGGGAGCAGCCACGCGGTGAGCAGCTGTACCGCATCCGGCGACACCGGGCTGGTGGGAAAGGCCATGGACCGCGGGACATAAGCAGGCGGGGCATACATCACGAACCCGACGGGCACATCGTCGACATAGACCACCCGCCCGCAAGATCCCCACTCCAGCAGCACTGCCGAGATCCAGGCTTCCTTCTCAAGCTCGGGTCGGCCCGCCTTTACTGCGGCTTCGCCGCTGACGGGGTCGAGCTCCCAGAAGACGCAGGAGCGGCAGCGCTTGGGGAGATCCGGAAGGTTGTCCAGCGTGAGTGGTACGAGCCGTCGGCCCATGAAGCCAGGTCCTCACTTCCCTCGCCGGCCGCACCGCGGAACGCCGTCAGCGCCGTCCGTTCTCTGAGCAGACCACCAACGAACCCTCCGAGGACTGCGAGGCAGAACCCCGCTGCCCACGTTCCGGTGCGGTTCACCGATCGCATGGCCCTCTCCTCGATGTGAGGTGTCTCCACGTGGATGCGTGCCATACCCGATCGCATCGTATCCACCCTTTACGGGCGCGGGTAGCGCCCAGAGAGCAAAGGCGGGCCGTGTTCCGGTATGGACTCCAGAACACGGCCCGCTCTTGAGCCAATGCGGTCGGCTCAGCTTTCGTCGTCACCTTCCTGAGTCAGCGACTGCCCCAGCACGCGCCCTTCGCCGGGGGCGAGCGTGCCGAGGATGCGCTCCAGATCGTCTATCGACGCGAACTCAACGACGATCTTTCCCTTCTTCTGACCGAGGTCGACCTTTACCCGGGTCTCGAAACGGTCGGACAGCCGGGAGGCAAGACCGGTGAGGGCAGGAGACACCAGGGCGCCCGCACGGGGCCCCTTGGCCTTGCCCCCACTCTTACGACTCGGCCCCATCACCTTCACGATCTCCTCGACCGTGCGCACGGAGAGTCCCTCCGCCACGATGCGGCCTGCGAGGTGTTCCTGCTCCTCCGAGTCATCCACGGGGAGCAGCGCACGGGCGTGTCCCGCGGAGAGTGTTCCTGCCGCGAGCCGCTTCTGTACGGATGGCGGGAGATTCAGCAGACGCAGCGTGTTGGAAACCTGCGAACGCGAACGCCCGATCCGGTCGGCCAGTTCGTCATGCGTGCACGTGAAGTCCTTCAGCAACTGGTCGTAAGCAGCTGCTTCTTCTATGGGGTTGAGCTGCGCCCGGTGAAGGTTCTCCAGAAGCGCGTCGAGCAGCAGCTTCTCGTCGCCCGTGGCCCGGACGATGGCGGGAATCCTCTCCAGCCCGGCCTCACGGCACGCCCGCCAGCGGCGCTCGCCCATGATGAGTTCGTACTTCTCCGGTGCCGTCTGACGGACCACCACCGGCTGTAGCAGACCCACCTCCCGGATGGAGGCGACCAGCTCAGTGAGCGCGATCTCATCGAAGTACTCCCGCGGCTGCCGCGGGTTCGGCTTGATCGCGTCGAGAGGCACCTCTGCGAAGTGCGCGCCCGCGACCTCTGATACCGCCGCTGACTCTTCCGGCTCGGTCGGTGGTTCCGTTTCACGGGAAACATCGTTCGTCGGCAGAGAAGCGACCTTGGCTGCCGCAATTCCGCGCTCCGGGGCCAATACCGGTACGGCCGTCGGTGACGTCGTTCCCCGTCCCACCGCAAGCCCGGCATGGTCCGTGCTCTGCGGTGCTGCGGGGATCAGCGCACCGAGCCCACGGCCCAGCCCTCTACGTCGTTCGCTCACTGAGTCCCCTCCGACATGCTGTGCTGTGCTTCATAGGTGATGCTGAGTCCCCGGCTCTCGGCCTGGGGAGCTCCACGCAGCGCGATCTCTCTGGCCGCTTCGAGGTACGACAGCGCCCCACTGGATCCCGGGTCATAGGTGAGCACCGTCTGCCCATAGCTGGGCGCCTCGGAGATGCGCACCGAGCGGGGGATGCTCGTACGGAGCACCTCGCTGCCGAAGTGGCTGCGGACCTCGTCAGCGACCTGAGAAGCCAGGCGGGTGCGTCCGTCGTACATGGTGAGAAGAATCGTCGAGACATGGAGCTTGGGGTTGAGATGTCCCCGCACCAGATCGACGTTCCTCAGGAGCTGTCCGAGGCCCTCCAGTGCGTAGTACTCGCACTGGATCGGGATCAGCACCTCGGCGCCGGCGACCAGAGCATTGACGGTCAGCAGGCCGAGCGAGGGCGGGCAGTCGATGAGGATGTAGTCCAGCGGCTGTTCATACGCCTTGATGGCCCGGTCCAAGCGGCTTTCGCGCGCTACCAGCGAGACCAGTTCGATCTCGGCGCCGGCCAGGTCGATCGTGGCGGGCGCGCAGAACAGGCCCTCCACTTCCACCACTGGCTGCACCACGTCGGAGAGCGGCTTGCTCTCCACCAGCACGTCATAGATTGACGGCACTTCGGCGTGGTGGTCGATTCCCAGAGCCGTAGAGGCATTTCCCTGCGGGTCGAGGTCGATCACCAGAACTCGAGCCCCGTGCAGGGCCAGCGAGGCTGCCAGGTTCACCGTGGTCGTGGTCTTGCCGACCCCGCCCTTCTGGTTGGCAACCACCATGACCCGTGTCTGATCGGGCCGGGGCAGCCCCTCACCCGCGCGGCCAAGTGTCTCTACCGCCAGTTGAGCTGCACGACCGATCGGGGTGTCGTCCATCGGGGGCGGCGTTTCACGTGAAACGTCGTCCCCGAACGACTCGCTACGGGGACCGGGGACCGGATCGGTCATCGGGCCCGCGATGTTGGCGTCGGACCGCAAGGATTCACTCTCCTCGACATCAGGCTCGGAATGTTCAGAGCCTGCCATGCTTTCGGCGTCATGAACCAGTGAGGTCCGCTCTCCTGTGGAGGAATCCACTTCTGTGGATACTTTCCTCACCCTGGCGGGCTTGCGGCCGCGCGGCACAGCAGCCGCCCGACCACGGCCGATGATCCCTTGCAGCAGAGAACGACGTTTCACGTGAAACACGATGCCAGCGTCGCCTCCGAATAGGCCGCGACACTCCGTCTTATATCGTTTTGATGGCGCCTGCGGAATTCGCCCCTTCAGTGATGCGGCGGACGACACGCCCGCCGCACCGGCACCGACCTGCGCACCTCTGGCATCAGGGCGTCAGCGCCGACGGCCCCTCGACACGCGACTGAGTCGCGCCGCCTTGGCCCGCTTGGCCGCAAAACGCACACCGCCGGGGCTCTCGCCCACCTCGACCCGCACCACGGTCGACAGCGGATCCACAATGCCCTCGCCTACGTGGACCACCGAGGTTTCCACCACACCCAGCTTGCTGAGCGCTGCCCGAGCCCCCTTGAGCTCTTCCTCCGCGGCATCGCCCTTGAGCGCCAGCATCTCGCCGTAAGGACGCAGCAGGGGGACTCCCCAGCCGGCCAGCCGGTCGAGCGGAGCGACGGCCCGTGCCGTCACCACATGCACCTGAGGAAGCTTGCCCATGACCTCTTCGGCGCGTCCCCGCACCACCGTCACATGGTCGAGCCCGAGCAGCTCGACGACCTCCTGAAGGAAATTCGTCCGCCGCAGCAGCGGCTCCAGGAGAGTGATCTTCAGGTCCGGACGCACCAGGGCCAACGGAATGCCCGGCAGCCCCGCCCCCGAGCCCACATCACAGACCGAGACGCCCTGGGGAACCACTTCGGAGAGCACCGCGCAGTTCAGCAGATGCCGCTCCCACAGCCGAGGCACCTCGCGCGGGCCGATGAGCCCCCGCTTCACCCCCGCGTCAGCGAGCAATTCGCCGTACCGCACGGCCTCCGGAAAGCGCTCACCGAATACCTCCTGCGCCGCTTTCGGCGCAGGAGGAAGCTCCGCCGCTGGCTCCGTCACGGGAACCGCCCTTCCTCTGGGACTGCTTTTCCTGCCGGGAACTCCGGGGGATGATCCAAGATCATCCCCCGGAGTAACACAGAAGGCTGACAAGTTTTGACCCCGCCTGCGAGCAGACGGGGCCAAAGACATCTGAAGCTCTGAGGGATCAGGCCGGGAGGACAACCACGCGACGCTGCGGTTCCTCACCCTCGGACTCGCTCCGTAGACCGGCCGCCGCCACCGCGTCGTGGACAACCTTGCGCTCGAACGGTGTCATCGGGTCGAGCTTCACCGGCAGTCCGGTGCTCTTGGCTTCTTCCGCCGCCTTCGCACCCAGCTCTGCGAGCTCCGCACGCTTACGCGCCCGGAAGCCGGCGATGTCCAGCATGAGACGGCTGCGGTCACCGGTCTCGCGGTGCACCGCGAGGCGGGTCAGCTCCTGGAGCGCCTCCAGCACCTCGCCGTCATGGCCCACCAGCTTCTGTAGATCGCGGCTGGTCGAGTCGCTGATGATCGACACAGCGGCGCGGTCGGCCTCGACATCCATGTCGATGTCGCCGTCGAGGTCCGCGATATCCAGCAGACCCTCGAGGTAGTCGGCCGCGATCTCGCCCTCCTGCTCAAGGCGGGTCAGGGTGTCGGTGCCCTCGGTGGCAGGGGTCGTGTCCGTCACGAAAGGACTCCTTCTTACTTCTTGGTCGGGTGCTTGGGGCGCTGCTGACCCTTGCGCTGTCCGGACTTGGTGGTGCGGGTGCCCGAGGCGGAGCTGCCCTTTGCCTTGCTGTCCTGCTTCTCCGGCGACTGCTTCTCCGACGCATCGGCGCCGGAGGCGGCGCCACCGGATCCGGCCCGCGTACGGCTCTGCGTACCGCCACCCACAGCACCGGTGCCCGCAGTGGCCTGCCGCTTGGACTTCGGCTGACGCTTGGGCTGCTGGCGGTTCTGACGCGCCTCTTCGACGGCCTTCTTCGCCTCGACCACGGCCGGGTCCTCGACCAGCTTGCCCGCGGCGCGCAGGCGCTCCTGGCGCTCCGTGAACGCCTTGCTGCCGGGGGTGGGGTTACGGCGGATGACGAACATCTGCTGGCCCATGGTCCACACGTTGGTGGTCAGCCAGTAGATGAGAACACCGACGGGGAAGTTGATGCCGAAGACGGCGAACATGATGGGGAAGACGTACATCAGCATCTTCTGCTGCTGCATGAACGGCGTCTTCACCGTCAGGTCGACGTTCTTGGTCATCAGCTGGCGCTGCGTGTAGAACTGCGACGCCGACATCAGGACGATCATGATGACTGTGACGACGCGGACGTCGACCAGCGAAGCACCCAGGCTCTGGATCTTCTCCGCGCTGTCCATGAACTTCGCCGCCAGCGGCGCGCCGAAGATGTGCGCCTTCTGCGCGCTCTCCAGCAGCGGCTGGTCGATGAAGCCGACCGTCTTGTTCTGCGCGATGTGGCTGAGGACCTGGTACAGCGAGATGAAGAACGGCGACTGGGCCAGAATCGGGAGACAGCTCGAGAGCGGGTTGGTGCCCGTCTCCTTGTAGAGCTTCATCATCTCTTCGGACTGGCGCTGCTTGTCGCTCTTGTAGCGCTCCTGGATCGCCTTCATCTTCGGCTGAAGCGCCTGCATGTTCCGCGTCGACTTGATCTGCTTCACAAAGAGCGGGATCAGGCAGATACGGATCAGCACCACCAGCGAGACGATGGACAGACCCCACGCCGCGCCACTGTCCTTGCCAAAGATGAGGCTGTAGAACGAGTGGAACTGGACGATGATCCAGGAAACGGCGTAATAGAGAGGTTTGAGGATCGTGTCCACGAATCAGGCTCCTTGGACGTTGGGCTGAGTCTCGGGCTGGGCGACAGGCTCAGGGACGGTGGGCCCGCCCAGGCGGCTCCTCAGCCGCTGATGCCAAACCGGACGCTTCCGGGGAGGGACGTGGTCGACGCCACCGAGCGACCACGGATTGCACCGCAGGATGCGCCAGGCGGTCAGCGCAGTCCCTTTCACCGCGCCGTGCCGGTCGATGGCGGTGTAGCCATAGTGCGAACACGACGGGTAGTACTTGCAGACCGGGCCCAGCAAGGGGCTGATGGTCCACTGGTAGATCTTGATCAAAAGCAGCAGCGGGTACTTCACCGTGCACTCCCTCCCGGGTCCAGGCCGGGGGTCCGGGGATCGTTCCCCGGGGGATTGCAGCCTCGTGGCACCCCTCCCAGCAGCCGCTGTAGCGCGGCGTCCAGGTCGCGGGCCAGCTGATCGTTATCCGCCGCGCCCGCGCCGGGCAGGGCCCGTACGACAACCAGGCTACCGGCGGGCAGCCGGTCCAGCCGATCGCGCATGAGATGGCGGAGCCTGCGCTTGACCTTGTTGCGCACCACCGCGATGCCAACGGCCTTGCTCACGACGAAACCCGCACGCGTCGGGGGAACGCATTCCCCCGACGCGTGCGGGTCCGTTGCACCGCTACGAAAATGAACGACAAGGAGCGGGCGCCCGGCCCTGCGTCCCCGGCGTACCGCGGTCGCAAAGTCCTCGCGCCGCCTCAGCCGATGCTCGGTAGGCAGCACGTCATGGACCTAGGGTCTGGCTGCTCAGGCCGACAGGCGGGCGCGACCCTTGCCACGGCGGGACGCCAGGATCGCGCGGCCGGCACGCGTCCGCATGCGCAGACGGAAGCCGTGGGTCTTCGCGCGGCGGCGGTTGTTCGGCTGGAAGGTGCGCTTGCTCACTCGGGGGCTCCAGGAATGCTTGTTGTCTCAAGAGAGACAAATGTGGGGCGTCTACTGGCTGTCACCGTGCGCCCACGAGTAGCTCGCAACGCCCAAGTGCACCGCTACACGATCACTGAGGTGCGATCTTTGCCCATCGGAGGCAGGCGGCAGCAGCCATCGACAACTCGACCTGGTCACGGTACGCGCGGCTACGCCATCCGGTCAAACCGGCCCTTGCCCGGTACGCACCAGTGCCTTGTCAGGACACACTATGCACAGCCTGTGGACAACAACTTGAATCCCCAGGCCCGCCCTGACTACCGTGGCAGAACTCCATTTACTTCCCGCCCGTCCTGAGAATCACACATTCGTGGGACTGTGAGAGAGCGTGCCCTGTGGCTGACGTACCTGCCGATCTTGCCGCAGTGTGGCCGCGCGTCCTCGACCATCTCCTACGTGCCGACGGCGACAGCCTCAAGCCCAAGGACCAGGACTGGCTCAAGCGCACCCAGCCACTGGCGCTGGTCGCCGACACCGCGCTGCTCGCCGTCCCCAACGAGTTCGCCAAGGGTGTGCTCGAAGGCCGGCTCGCCCCTCTGATCGGGGAAGCCCTCAGCCAGCAGTGCGGGCGGCCGATCCGGATCGCGATCACCGTCGACGACTCCGCCGAGGAGCCCCCGGCGCAGTCCGCGCCGCCCGTTGCTCCCCAGCAGACACAGCACCAGGCACCCCAGCAGCACTCGCAGCACCAGCAGTCGCATCAGTCACAGCAGCCGCACGATGCGTACGACGGCTACGACAACAGGCAGGGATACGGGCGCCAGGGCGACGGCCTCCCCTCCGTACGTCCCGCGTACCCCGGCTACCAGCAGCCCCGGCATGAGCAGGGTTCCTGGCCGCAGCACTCCCCCGGTATGGGTGGCGGCCCGCGTGAGGACTACGGCTGGCAGCAGCAGCGTCTCGGCGGTTTCCCCGAGCGCGACCCGTACGCCTCCCCGCCCTCGCACGTACAACAGCAGCACCAGCAACATCAGCAGAACGACTACCGCTCGCAGGTTCCCGAGCGCCCCGGTCCGCCCCAGCGCTCGGACGGTCCGCACTCTCCTTATGACCAGCCGCCGCGCCGCGACCTCGCCGAGCACCAGCCTCCCGGGCACAACGGCCGCTCCGGCCCACCCGCGCCCAGTGGTGCGCCCGGCCCGCTCGCCGCGCAGCCCGCGCCCGCGGCCGGCCCCGGTGAGCCGACCGCGCGGCTGAATCCGAAGTACCTCTTCGACACCTTCGTCATCGGTGCCTCGAACCGCTTCGCGCACGCCGCCGCGGTCGCCGTCGCCGAGGCACCGGCCAAGGCGTACAACCCGCTGTTCATCTACGGCGAGTCGGGACTCGGCAAGACCCACCTGCTGCATGCGATCGGGCACTACGCGCGCAGCCTCTATCCGGGCACCCGCGTGCGGTATGTGAGCTCGGAGGAGTTCACCAACGAGTTCATCAACTCCATCCGCGACGGCAAGGCGGACGCGTTCCGCAAGCGCTACCGCGATATGGACATCCTGCTCGTCGACGACATCCAGTTCCTGGCGAGCAAGGAGTCGACGCAGGAGGAGTTCTTCCACACCTTCAATACGCTGCACAACGCGAACAAGCAGATCGTGCTCTCCAGCGACCGGCCGCCCAAGCAGCTGGTCACCCTGGAGGACCGGCTGCGCAACCGCTTCGAGTGGGGTCTGATCACGGATGTCCAGCCGCCCGAGCTGGAGACCCGGATCGCGATCCTCCGCAAGAAGGCGGTGCAGGAGCAGCTGAACGCGCCGCCAGAGGTGCTGGAGTTCATCGCGTCCCGGATCTCGCGGAACATCCGCGAGCTGGAGGGCGCGCTGATCCGGGTCACGGCGTTCGCCTCGCTCAACCGGCAGCCGGTGGACCTGGGGCTCACCGAGATCGTGCTGAAGGACCTGATCCCCGGTGGTGAGGACGCCGCGCCGGAGATCACCGCGACCGCGATCATGGCCGCGACCGCCGACTACTTCGGGCTGACCATCGACGACCTGTGCGGCTCCTCGCGCAGCCGGGTGCTGGTGACAGCGCGCCAGATCGCGATGTATCTGTGCCGTGAGCTGACCGACCTCTCGCTGCCGAAGATCGGCGCGCAGTTCGGCGGCCGCGACCATACGACGGTGATGCACGCCGACCGCAAGATCCGCGCGCTGATGGCCGAGCGGCGCTCCATCTACAACCAGGTCACCGAACTGACCAACCGCATCAAGAACGGCTGACGCGGGCGCCCCGCGACCGCCGGCCACCGCAGGCGCCCAGGGCGCTTCGGGACGCGCTCCCGGGGCGCCCTTCGTCGTACGGGGAGACCGGGGGACGCATTGGCAGGAGGCGCGGCGGCGCGCCATGGGGGAGCCACGAGTGCCACAGGAGGCGTTCTGCGTCACGACCGGCCGCGACCGGAGGAGCCCCGGGACCGCTCGACGACCCCGGTGAACCGCCTCCGGAACGGGTTCCGGACCGGTTGCGAACCCGTTCCGGCGCGTCCCAAACCTGTGGAGCGCGCGGGCGCTGTTCGATTCCGGACCGGGACACGGCCTCTCTCCACAGATTGGGCAAGAATCTTCCGTCCACACCCTGGGGACTGGAAAGTTATCCCTGTGGGATCCACAGGCCGGTGTTCCTACGGGACATCAGACGAGGTCAGCCGGGTGTGGATTTGTGGCCAACCGTAATCCACAGGCTGTGGATGAAGATTTCGTCCACAGGGGGTGGGAGGGCTTGTCCACCGGCTGCCCACAGGAGCGCCGATGTTGTCCCCAGCTTCTCCACACCCCTGTCCACTGTTCGGCAACGCAACACCCGCTCTCACCGAGCCGAGTGAAAGCGGTCACACCGAGGTGATGGGTTGGGCTGTGGGGAACGTGGGTAAACCTGGGGACGGCGCTGGGGAGAAGTGCCCCTCGCCTGTGCATCGGGTGTGCAGAACTTTCGGCGATCCACAGAACCGCCGGCTTGTCCACTGCCGCCACCCACAGGGCCGGTGGACAAAAAATCCGTGTTGACCTGCGCAAAGGCAGTTGTCCACGGTTTCCACAGGCCCTACTACTACGACCACGGATATCTACCGGGGAACTTGCTCGGAAACGGGGCCTGTGCACAACTCGGCCCGAGAGCGCCCCACGCCGATCGAGTCGACTTGACCCCGAGCCGCAACGACTGTCGGTGGCGTGCGTCAGACTGGTCTCCGGCAACTCAGCCGACGACGAAAGCCAGCAGGGCGAGAGCCAGCAACAGCAGGAGGCGGTTTCCGGTGAAGATCCGGGTGGAGCGCGATGTACTCGCGGAGGCAGTGGCCTGGGCGGCCAAGAGCCTCCCGGCCCGTCCGCCGGTGCCCGTCCTCGCGGGCCTGCTGCTGAAGGCGGAGGACGGCAGCCTGAGCCTCTCCGGCTTCGACTACGAGGTTTCGGCGCGGGTCTCGGTGGACGCCGATGTGGAGGAGCACGGCACCGTCCTCGTCTCCGGCCGGCTGCTCGCCGACATCTGCCGGGCGCTCCCCAACCGGCCGGTGGAGATTTCCACCGACGGTGTACGAGTGACCGTGGTCTGCGGTTCCTCCCGGTTCACCCTCCACACCCTCCCTGTGGAGGAGTACCCGTCGCTGCCGACGATGCCCACCGCCACCGGCACCGTTCCCGGTGAGGTCTTCGCCGCGGCCGCCGCCCAGGTGGCCATCGCCGCCGGCCGTGACGACACCCTCCCGGTGCTCACCGGCGTCCGTATCGAGATCGAGGGCGACACCGTCACGCTGGCCTCCACCGACCGTTACCGCTTCGCGGTGCGCGAGTTCCTGTGGAAGCCCGAGAGCCCGGACGCCTCCGCGGTCGCGCTGGTCCCCGCCAAGACGCTGCTGGACACCGCCAAGTCGCTGAGCAGCGGCGACACCGTCACGCTGGCGCTGTCCGGCTCCGGTGCGGGCGAGGGCCTGATCGGTTTCGAGGGTGCCGGGCGGCGGACGACGACCCGTCTGCTGGAGGGCGACCTGCCCAAGTACCGCACCCTCTTCCCGACGGAGTTCAACTCGGTCGCCGTGATCGAGACCGCGCCGTTCGTCGAGGCCGTCAAGCGTGTGGCACTGGTGGCCGAGCGGAACACCCCGGTCCGGCTGAGCTTCGAGCAGGGTGTGCTGATCCTGGAGGCCGGCTCCAGTGACGATGCACAGGCTGTGGAGCGGGTGGACTGCGAGCTGGACGGCGACGACATCTCGATCGCCTTCAACCCGGGCTTCCTGCTGGAGGGCTTGTCGGCCATCGACTCGCCCGTGGCCCAGCTGTCCTTCACGACCTCGACCAAGCCCGCGCTGCTCAGCGGCCGCCCGGCCAAGGACGCCGAGGCGGACGACGCGTACAAGTACCTGATCATGCCGGTGCGGCTGTCCGGCTGAGCCTGCTGACGGCCGACGGGGCGCGGCCCTCCGGCCAGGAGCGCGAGGGACACCTCTCGCGCGGTCGGGGTGCGCCGGTGCGGCCCCCCGGCCGGGCCGGCTGACGGCGGTGGAGCACGGGCCGCCGCGGCCCCGCCGGAGCTCCGGAGCCCTTGGGGCGACCGGCTGATGCCCCGCCGATGAGCGCCCGAGCCCACAGGTGTGCACGCACCTGCGGGCGTAGGCTCGGACCCGGGTACGAAACGCAACGACTACGTGCAAAGAGGGTCTCTGATGGAGCTCGGTCTCGTCGGTCTCGGCAAGATGGGCGGCAATATGCGCGAGCGCATCCGCCGCGCAGGCCACACCGTCATCGGATACGACCGCAACCCGGACCTGGCGGATGTCCACAGCCTCGCGGAGCTGGTGGACAAGCTCAAGGGCCCGCGCGTCGTCTGGGTCATGGTGCCGGCCGGTGCCGCCACCCAGTCGACGATCGACGAGCTGGCCGAGCTGCTCTCGCCGGGCGACATCGTCGTGGACGGCGGCAACTCCCGCTGGACCGACGACGAGAAGCACGCAGCGGAGCTGAAGGCCAAGGGCATCGGCTTCGTCGACTGCGGTGTCTCCGGCGGCGTCTGGGGCCTGGAGAACGGCTACGCGCTGATGTACGGCGGTGCCGCGGACGATGTCGCCAAGGTGCAGCCGGTCTTCGACGCGCTCAAGCCCGAGGGCGAGTTCGGCTCGGTGCACGCCGGCAAGGTCGGTGCGGGCCACTTCGCGAAGATGGTTCACAACGGCATCGAGTACGCGATGATGCAGGCGTACGCCGAGGGCTGGGAGCTGCTGGAGAAGGTCGACTCCGTCACGGATGTGCGCGAGGTCTTCCGCTCCTGGCAGGAGGGCACGGTCATCCGCTCCTGGCTGCTCGATCTGGCCGTCAACGCGCTCGACGACGACGAGCACCTGGAGAAGCTCCGCGGCTTCGCCGCCGACTCCGGTGAGGGCCGCTGGACGGTCGAGGCCGCCATCGACAACGCCGTGCCGCTGCCCGCGATCACGGCCTCGCTCTTCGCGCGCTTCGCCTCCCGCCAGGAGGACTCCCCGCAGATGAAGATGATCGCCGCGCTGCGCAACCAGTTCGGCGGCCACGCGGTCGAGAACAAGAAGTAAGCCACACCAGCCACACCAGCAGTTCGGCAGCCGGGGGAGGTCGGCGCACCGTCATGCACGTATCGCATCTGTCGCTCGCCGACTTTCGCTCGTACGCCCGGGTCGAGGTCCCGCTCGATCCGGGCGTCACCGCTTTCGTGGGCCCCAACGGGCAGGGCAAGACCAATCTGGTCGAGGCCGTCGGCTATCTGGCCACGCTCGGCAGCCACCGCGTCTCCTCGGACGCCCCGCTGGTGCGGATGGGCGCGGACCGGGCCATCGTCCGGGCCGCCGTCGTCGAGGGCGAGCGGCAGCAGCTGATCGAGCTCGAACTCAATCCGGGCCGGGCCAACCGCGCCAGGATCAACCGGTCGTCGCAGGTCAGACCGCGCGATGTGCTGGGGATCGTGCGGACCGTGCTGTTCGCGCCGGAGGATCTGGCGCTGGTCAAGGGCGACCCCGGGGAGCGCCGGCGGTTCCTGGACGAGCTGATCACCGCGCGCTCGCCGCGGATGGCCGGGGTGCGCGCGGACTACGAGCGGGTGCTCAAACAGCGCAACACGCTGCTCAAGACGGCGGCGATGGCCAGGCGGCACGGCGGCAGGCAGCTGGATCTGTCGACGCTGGACGTGTGGGACCAGCATCTGGCGCGGGCCGGCGCCGAGCTGCTCGCGCAGCGGCTCGATCTGATCGCCGCGCTCCAGCCGCTGGCGGACAAGGCGTATGGGCAGCTGGCGCCGGGCGGCGGGCCGTTGGCGCTGGAGTACCGCGGTTCGGCGGGCGAGGCGATGGCCGCCGTGTCGACCCGCGAGGAGCTCTACGGCGTACTCCTGGAGGCGCTCGGCGAGGCCCGGAAGGGCGAGATCGAGCGCGGGGTGACCCTGGTCGGCCCGCACCGCGACGATCTGGTGCTGAAGCTGGGACAGCTGCCGGCCAAGGGGTACGCCAGTCACGGCGAGTCCTGGTCGTACGCGCTGGCGCTGCGGCTGGCCTCGTACGACCTGCTGCGCTCGGAGGGTACGCCGGGGCCCGCCGCGCCCGAGGGCGGGCGGCGGGCGGGCGAGCCGGTGCTGGTGCTCGACGACGTGTTCGCGGAGCTGGACGCCCGGCGGCGGGAGCGGCTGGCGGAGCTGGTGGCGCCGGGCGAGCAGGTGCTGGTGACGGCGGCGGTGGCCGAGGATGTGCCGGGGGTGCTGGCCGGTGCGCGGTTCGCCGTCTCGGAGGGCACCGTGCGGAAGGCCGGGCCGTGAGCGGCGAGCAGCTGCCCGGACCGGGTGCCGGGTCCGATCAGCCCAGGGCGCCGGAGCTGTCCGGGGTGGATCTGGCCCGCCAGGCGCTGGTGGCCGCGAAGGAGCAGGCGCGTGCGCGGGGCGCCGCCGTACAGCAGAAGAAGCAGGCCCGGCGGGGCGGGCTGCGCTCGGGTGCGCGGGCGGACGGTCGTGATCCGCTGCCGCTCGGCGCGGCGATCAACCGGCTGATCACGGAGCGCGGCTGGGAGACCCCGGCCGCGGTCGGCGGTGTGATGGGGCGCTGGCCGCAGCTGGTGGGCCCCGAGGTGGCGCAGCACTGCGAGCCGCAGAAGTACGACGAGGACGCCCGGGTGCTGACCGTGCAGTGCGACTCGACGGCGTGGGCGACGCAGCTGCGGCTGCTGGCGCCGCAGCTGGTGGCACGGCTCAACCAGGACCTGGGGCAGGGCACCGTAAAACTGATCAAGGTGCTGGGGCCCGGTGGTCCGGCGCGGCGGTACGGGCCGCTGCGGGCGCCCGGCAGCACGGGGCCCGGCGACACCTACGGCTGAGCCGTAGGGGACCTGCGTACGGGTGTCTACGCATGGTGCGGATGAGACTCCGCTCACGGTAGCCCGTGGTTGACAGCCGGAAGCGCTGAGTGCCCGTGTGAGCGTCCTGGGGCCCCATCTCAGATATGGGGAGTCGGCGGACGTTAGTTCAGGGCGGCACATGACGACTCAGGTGCCTGCAAACCCCCATGAGTGTCAGCGCTACCGGTAGACTGGCAGCAATCCCGCCCACTCGCGGAACATGTCGAACGACGCAGCCGCTCCCGCCTGTCTTCCCAGGGGTGTCCCCCACAGGTGCGGAAGGGCTCGTGCTGTGCCAGAAAGGGCGCTTCGTGGCCGACTCCGGCGACCTCAACGAGAACAACACGGCTTCTACTGAAGAGGGGGTTCCCCTCGGCGCCATGGCCGACTCCTCGGTGGAGAAGTCGTACGACGCCAGCGCGATCACCGTCCTTGAGGGCCTGGACGCGGTCCGCAAGCGCCCCGGCATGTACATCGGCTCGACGGGCGAGCGCGGTCTGCATCACCTCGTGCAGGAGGTCGTCGACAACTCCGTCGACGAGGCGCTGGCCGGCCACGCGGACACCATCGACGTGACGATCCTGGCGGACGGCGGCGTGCGCGTCGTCGACAACGGCCGCGGTATCCCCGTCGACATCGTGCCGTCCGAGAACAAGCCGGCCGTCGAGGTCGTGCTGACCGTCCTGCACGCCGGCGGCAAGTTCGGCGGCGGCGGTTACGCGGTCTCCGGTGGTCTGCACGGTGTGGGCGTCTCGGTCGTGAACGCGCTGTCGCAGCGGGTGGCGGTCGAGGTCCGCAGGGACGGGTTCCGCTGGACGCAGGAGTACAAGCTCGGTGTGCCGACCGCGCCGCTGGCCAAGAACGAGGCCACCGACGAGACCGGCACGATGGTGACGTTCTGGGCCGACGGCGACATCTTCGAGACCACCACGTACAGCTTCGAGACGCTGTCGCGGCGCTTCCAGGAGATGGCGTTCCTCAACAAGGGCCTGTCGATCACGCTGACCGACGAGCGCCCGGACCACGTCGACGAGGACGGCAAGCCGCTCACGGTGCGCTACCACTACGAGGGCGGCATCGTCGACTTCGTGACGTACCTGAACTCCCGCAAGGGCGAGCTGGTGCACCCGACGGTCATCGACGTCGAGGCCGAGGACCGCGAGCGGATGCTGTCGGTCGAGATCGCGATGCAGTGGAACACCCAGTACAGCGAGGGTGTCTACAGCTTCGCGAACACCATCCACACGCACGAGGGCGGCACCCACGAGGAAGGCTTCCGCGCGGCGCTGACGGGTCTGATCAACCGGTACGCGCGCGACAAGAAGCTGCTGCGCGAGAAGGACGACAACCTCACGGGCGAGGACATCCGCGAGGGTCTGACGGCGATCATCTCGGTCAAGCTCGGCGAGCCGCAGTTCGAGGGCCAGACCAAGACGAAGCTGGGCAACACCGAGGCGAAGACCTTTGTGCAGAAGGTCGTGCACGAGCACCTCACCGACTGGCTGGACCGCAACCCCAACGAGGCCGCGGACATCATCCGCAAGGGCATCCAGGCGGCGACGGCGCGGGTCGCGGCCCGTAAGGCGCGCGATCTGACCCGTCGCAAGGGGCTGCTGGAGACGGCGTCGCTGCCGGGCAAGCTGAGCGACTGCCAGTCCAACGACCCGACGAAGTGCGAGATCTTCATCGTCGAGGGTGACTCGGCCGGTGGTTCGGCGAAGTCCGGCCGTAACCCGCAGTACCAGGCGATCCTTCCGATCCGCGGCAAGATCCTCAACGTCGAGAAGGCTCGGGTCGACAAGATCCTCCAGAACAACGAGGTGCAGGCGCTGATCTCGGCGTTCGGCACCGGTGTTCACGAGGACTTCGACATCGAGAAGCTCCGCTATCACAAGATCATTCTGATGGCGGACGCCGACGTCGACGGTCAGCACATCAACACCCTGCTGCTCACTTTCCTCTTCCGCTTCATGCGGCCGCTGGTCGAGGCCGGGCACGTCTACCTCTCCCGCCCGCCGCTGTACAAGATCAAGTGGGGCCGGGACGACTTCGAGTACGCCTACTCCGACCCGGAGCGGGACGCGCTGATCGAGCTCGGCAAGCAGAACGGCAAGCGGATCAAGGACGACTCGGTCCAGCGGTTCAAGGGTCTCGGTGAGATGAACGCCGAGGAGCTGCGGGTCACGACCATGGACGCCGACCACCGGGTCCTCGGCCAGGTCTCGCTGGACGACGCGGCCCGCGCGGACGACCTGTTCTCCGTGCTGATGGGTGAGGACGTCGAGGCCCGCCGCTCGTTCATCCAGCGCAACGCCAAGGACGTCCGCTTCCTCGACATCTGAGCCCTGTCGGCCCTCTCCCCGCCCCGGGCGGGGGGACCTCAACCAGCCGCAGCTCGAAAGGACTTTGAATCAGCATGGCCGACGAGAACACTCCCGTCACTCCCGATGGCGTGACCGCCGAGGGCACGCCCGCCACCGTCGAAGGCGTGGGGATGCGCGTAGAGCCGGTCGGGCTCGAAACGGAGATGCAGCGCTCCTACCTCGACTACGCGATGTCCGTCATCGTCTCGCGTGCGCTGCCCGATGTGCGCGACGGCCTCAAGCCGGTGCACCGCCGTGTGCTGTACGCGATGTACGACGGCGGCTACCGCCCCGAGAAGGGCTTCTACAAGTGCGCCCGCGTCGTCGGCGACGTCATGGGTACGTACCACCCGCACGGCGACACCTCGATCTACGACGCCCTGGTGCGGCTGGCGCAGCCGTGGTCGATGCGGATGCCGCTGGTGGACTCCAACGGCAACTTCGGTTCTCCGGGCAACGACCCGGCCGCGGCCATGCGGTACACCGAGTGCAAGATGAAGCAGCTGTCGATGGAGATGCTCCGGGACATCGACGAGGAGACCGTCGACTTCCAGGACAACTACGACGGCCGCAACCAGGAGCCGACGGTCCTGCCGGCCCGCTTCCCCAACCTGCTGATCAACGGCTCGGCCGGTATCGCGGTCGGTATGGCCACCAACATCCCGCCGCACAACCTGCGCGAGGTCGCGGCCGGTGCCCAGTGGGCGCTGGAGAACCCCGCGGCGTCGAACGAGGAGCTGCTGGACGCGCTGATCGAGCGCATCAAGGGCCCGGACTTCCCCAGCGGCGCGCTGGTGGTGGGCCGCAAGGGCATCGAGGAGGCGTACCGCACCGGCCGCGGCTCGATCACGATGCGCGCGGTGGTGGCGGTCGAGGAGATCCAGAACCGCCAGTGCCTGGTGGTCACCGAGCTGCCGTACCAGGTCAACCCGGACAACCTCGCGCAGAAGATCGCCGACCTGGTGAAGGACGGCAAGATCGGCGGTATCGCGGACGTCCGCGACGAGACGTCCTCGCGGACGGGCCAGCGGCTGGTCATCGTCCTCAAGCGGGACGCGGTCGCCAAGGTCGTGCTCAACAACCTCTACAAGCACACCGACCTCCAGACGAACTTCGGCGCGAACATGCTCGCCCTGGTGGACGGCGTGCCGCGCACGCTCTCGCTGGACGCGTTCATCCGCAACTGGGTCAACCACCAGATCGAGGTCATCGTCCGGCGGACGAAGTTCCGGCTGCGCAAGGCCGAGGAGCGGGCGCACATCCTGCGCGGTCTGCTCAAGGCGCTGGACGCGATCGACGAGGTCATCGCGCTGATCCGGCGCAGTGAGACGGTCGAGGTGGCGCGTGAGGGCCTGATGGGCCTGCTGACGATCGACGAGATCCAGGCGAACGCGATCCTGGAGATGCAGCTGCGCCGGCTGGCGGCCCTGGAGCGCCAGAAGATCACCGCCGAGCACGACGAGCTCCAGCGCAAGATCGGCGAGTACAACGCGATCCTGGCCTCCCCGGAGCGGCAGCGGCAGATCATCAGCGAGGAACTGGCCGCGATCGTCGAGAAGTTCGGCGACGACCGGCGCAGCAAGCTGGTGCCCTTCGAGGGCGACATGTCCATCGAGGACCTGATCGCCGAGGAGGACATCGTCGTCACGATCTCCCGTGGCGGCTATGTGAAGCGGACCAAGACCGACGACTACCGCTCGCAGAAGCGCGGCGGCAAGGGCGTGCGGGGCACGAAGCTCAAGGAAGACGACATCGTCGACCACTTCTTCGTCTCCACCACCCACCACTGGCTGCTGTTCTTCACGAACAAGGGCCGGGTCTACCGCGCGAAGGCGTACGAGCTGCCGGACGCGGGCCGCGATGCGCGGGGCCAGCACGTCGCCAACCTGCTGGCGTTCCAGCCGGACGAGCGGATCGCGCAGATCCTGGCGATCCGCGACTACGACGCCGCGCCGTATCTGGTGCTCGCCACCAAGGGCGGCCTGGCGAAGAAGACGCCGCTCAAGGACTACGACTCGCCGCGCTCGGGCGGTGTGATCGCGATCAACCTGCGCGAGCGGGAGGACGGCTCGGACGACGAGCTGATCGGCGCCGAGCTGGTGTCGGACACCGATGATCTGCTGCTGATCAGCAAGAAGGCGCAGTCGATCCGGTTCACCGCGTCGGACGAGGCGCTGCGGCCCATGGGGCGCGCCACGTCGGGTGTGAAGGGCATGAGCTTCCGCGAGGACGACGAACTGCTCTCGATGAATGTGGTGCGTGAAGGTACTTTCGTCTTCACCGCCACCGACGGCGGCTACGCCAAGCGCACCCCGGTGGACGAGTACCGCGTCCAGGGCCGCGGCGGTCTGGGCATCAAGGCCGCCAAGATCGTGGAGGACCGGGGTTCGCTGGTCGGCGCGCTGGTGGTCGAGGCGACCGATGAGATCTTGGCGATCACCTTGAGCGGCGGTGTGATTCGTACGCGGGTCAACGAGGTCCGGGAGACCGGTCGTGACACGATGGGCGTCCAACTGATCAACCTGGGCAAGCGGGATGCCGTCGTCGGCATCGCACGGAACGCCGAGGCAGGTCGTGAGGCCGAAGAGGTCGACGGTCCCGAAGGGGCCGACGAGACCGAAGGGGCCGAGGGGACCGAGCCCACGGCAACCGAGGGCGAGCAGCCCGCGGCGGAGTAACACGAGGAGTAGAGCGTGAGTGGAGCCACGGGCGCTGCGGCGGGTGGACCGGGAACCGAGAAGGGTTCCCCGTCCGGACCCGCGACCGTGACGGAGGACAGCGCCCGTGGCTCCGCCGTTGCCGAGGACTCCCGACAAGAGGGCTCCTATCAGGGGGGAACCGTGACCGATACGCGTCAGCCGTATCCGCAGCCACACGCCCAGTCCCAGGGCGGACAGCAGCCGTACCAGCCGCCTCAGGCGTACAGCACGGGCGGTACCAAGGGCGCGGGGCAGCAGTCCGCGCGCCTGCCTCGTACGGACGCCCGTACGACGCCACGGACCCGTAAGGCCCGGTTGCGGGTGGCGCGGGCCGACCCGTGGTCGGTGATGAAGGTCAGCTTCCTGCTCTCCATCGCGCTGGGCATCTGCACGATAGTCGCCGTCTCGGTGCTGTGGATGGTGATGGACGCGATGGGCGTCTTCTCCGCGGTCGGCGGGACGATCAGCGACGCCACGGGCGCGGACGGCGGCGGCTTCAATCTCCAGTCGTTCCTGTCGCTGCCGCGGGTGCTGCTGTTCACCACGATCATCTCGGTGATCGATGTGGTGCTGGCGACCGCGCTGGGAACGCTTGGCGCCTTCATCTACAACCTGTCGGCCGGCTTCGTCGGCGGGGTGGAGCTCACCCTCGCCGAGGACGAGTGAAGCCCTGATGGGAGGGCGTTCCCAGGGTCGCGGGAACCGATTTTGGGAACGCCTCTGAAGTGCGCTAATCTTTCGGTGCAGCGAACGAGCGGCTATAGCTCAGACGGTTAGAGCGCTTCCCTGATAAGGAAGAGGCCCCAGGTTCAAGTCCTGGTAGCCGCACCGCAACATCGGCCCGGTCGGAGGTTTCTCCGGCCGGGCCGATGTGTTGCGCGAGTGCGGAAGTTGGGTGCGCGGCCGGGCCGGAGCCAGTTGTTGCCAACCGCGGCCTAGGTAACCGATCGGTATCGACCGGTGTGTATCATCGGCCCCCATAGGTCCCCTACGTCAACGAAAGACGAGGTCGCGCGGTGAAGAAGCTTCTCCTGGTCGCACTGGCCGCCATCGGCGGGCTCCTCGTGTACCGCCAGATCCAGGCGGATCGCGCCGAGCAGGATCTGTGGACGGAGGCGACCGACTCCGTGCCCGCAGGTTCGGGTGTGTGAGACCCAGACGCACAGCACAATTCGTACGGACCCCGGTCGCCTGTGGGCGGCCGGGGTTCCGTGCGTCCGGGGGCGGGCGGGGGTGTCCGGGGCGTAGGGGCGGATGAGGCGGCGCGCCGCGTCGAGGTGGGTTTATTTGCATTAGCACAACATTTAATTGCTATAGCAAATCTTAGTGTGATCTGTGTGACCCGCGTGAGGTGCGGGGTATGGCGCACGGAGCTCCAGACGTGATTCGGGCTCTTGGCGGACACCGCGCGGGGCAGCGGTGGAGGATGGGGTTTTGGCCCGGCGGGGACGGCGCCGGCGGACGGGGTGGGCGTACCGGTATCGGCCGGCCGCGGCGTGGACTTCCGGCGGGCCCGCGGGAAGGGGCGGGCGTACGGCGGGAATTCGGAACCGATGAGGGGTGACTTGTGGTGACGGGGCGCACGACGTACAGGGGGCTCGTCGCGCTGGCGGCGCTCGCGGTGGTGACGGCTCTGCCGGGGACGGTGGGAGTGGCCTCGGCCGGGGAGGTGCCCGCCTACCGGACGGCGGACGGCGCCACGGCGATCACGGGCACCCCGAGTGCCGCGGACGCGCCGCAGCTCACCCCCGGTATGCACACCGACTCCATCGGCCGCGGTGAGCGGAAGTACTACGCCGTCACCCTGGACGACAGGACCAGTGCGTATTTCTCGGCGGTCGCCGCGCCCCGGCCCGGCACCAAGGTCCAGGACTACGGCGACCAGTTGGCCATCAGCGTCCAGGACAGCGGCGGCAGCACCTGTGGCCCGGTCGCGCATCCGTCCTTCCACAGCGGTGGAGCGGCCTATCCCATCGCCGACTACGCCGTCCGCCGTATCGGCGCGGACAGGACGGACTGTCAGAAAGCGGGCCCGTACTACCTGGTGATCAGCCGCAAGGGGACGGCGGCCTCCGGTCCCGACAGCTGGCCGGTCGAGATCGGCTGTCTCACCGAGCCCGCGCTCAAGGGCGGCACCCCGGACCGGCCCGGCGACGGCACGTGGAGCAGTGCGACGCCCGCTCCGCCCACCGACACCAACAAGCGCGACGCCAGAGGCGGGACCGGTTTCAACGACGCGGGGTCGGTCGGCAAGGGCGTGTGGCAGGACCGGATCAGGCCGGGCGAGGCCCGGTTCTACCGCGTACCGGTGGACTGGGGGCAGCAGCTCAACGTGAGCGCCGAACTGCCGAATTCGACCCTCGCTGACCCGACGGCCGGTGCGGCGACGACCGGTGTCACGAAGTACGTCTCGAACGCGCTGGGGCTCAGCCTCTTCAATCCCGCGCGCGGGGCGGTGCGGGACAACAACTTCGTCTCGTACAGCGGGAAACCGGCCGCCGCCAGAGAATTCACCGCGCCCGTCGCGTACGGCAACCGCCTCCACCCGACCGGTGCGGTCAGCGCGATGCGGTTCGCGGGCTGGTACTACCTGGAGGTCACCCTCAATCCGGGTATGGCGCAGTACTTTCCCGAGGGCGCGGACCTCACTCTGCGGGTGGACGTCCTGGGCACCGCGCAGGCCGGGCCCGGTTACTCCCGGCCGACCGGCGTTTTCTCCGTCACACCCACCGACCGGGACATGGCCGACAAGGGGCAGCCCGCCCAGGGGGCGGCGAAGAGCGGCACCCTGATGGCGGTGGCGTACGCCGGGATCGGTACGGGCGTGACGCTGTTGCTGGGGCTCGCGGTGTGGACGGTGGTGGCGCGGCGCAAGGTGGGGGGTGCGGCGAGGCCCGGGGCTCCGGGTATGCCCGAGGCACAGGGGCCGCAGGGGGCTGTTGTGGCTTCTGTGGCCCCCGTGATGCCTGGGACGGTGCCTCCGGGCCCTGTGATGTCCGGGGCGGTGCCCCGGAACCCTGTGGCGCCTGAGGCGGTGCCTGTCCCGCCGCCGGGGTGGCCGGAGCTGTACGGGCAGTCGGGTCAGTCGATGCAGTCGCCAACGGGTCAGCCGAATCAGCCGAATCAGCCGGGTCAGCTGGGTCGGCCGAATGAGCTGGGCCAACCGGAGTGGGCAGGTCAGCCAGGCCGGTCGCCTGAGGCGGAGCGGTCTTCGGCAACACAGTCTTCGCTGCCTTCGCAGTCCCCGCAGTCCCCGCAGTTGTCGCAGTTGTCGCAGTCCTTGAATTCCTCGCCTGCGGCAGAGACATCGCAGCAGTCTCAGACTTCGCAGGCATCGGCATCGGCATCGGCATCGGCATCGGCATCGGCATCGCCGTTGTCCGGGACGCCGCAGGAGGACCGGGCGGCGCAACAGAGCCGGGAAGCCGAGCAGTTCGGGCCGCCGCAGGGCTGGTAGCCGGGCGGCGGACGGGTGCGTCAGGCGGCGAACAGAGCCCAGACGCCGACCGCGATGCACAGCAGCGCGACGATCAGTACCGGGACCGCCACCTTCGGAGGCGGCCCCGGTCGCTTGTACGGGGCGGTCCCTGGTGGTGCGGGGACCGCGGCGGCGGCGTCGGAAGTGGTGGCTGTAGCGGCCGCGGGATACGCGGGCCGGGCCATCGGCGCCATGCCTGCCATCTCTGCCAGCCCTGGCGTTCCAGGTATGCCCGTCGTCCCCGTCGTCCCGGTCATCCCGGTCATCGGCGCCATCGGCGTCATGGGGGCGGGCTGTCCCGGGGCGGTGACCTGGGGGTGCCCGGGGACGGGGTGGTGGTCCGCCGTGTAGGGGCGGGTCGCGGACGGCTCCGGGCGGAGGGCGGCCGTCGGCTCGTAGGTCGGAGGCGGGGGCGGTGGGGTGGCGGGTGCGGACGGTATGCCGTGGCCCGGAGGCGTGCTGCCGGGCAGGGGTGTCGGTGTGGGGGCGGCAGGTGTGGCGGTGGGGGTGGGCGGTGCGGCCGGCTGCGGCGGCGCCGGGGTGCTCTGCCGCGGTGGCGCGAGCTGGAAACTCCCGGTGTCCGACATGGACACCTGCCCGGCGGCCTGGTGGGAGGGCCTGGCGGGTGAACCGGCGTCCCCGAGTGCGCCGCCGTCCCTGCGCGCGGCGCCGTCCCTATGCGCGTCAACGTCCCCGTCCCCGCGCACGTCGTCCCTGTACGAGCGGGAACCGCCGTTCCCGCGCGGGCCGGGGCCGCCGTTCCCGCGCGGGCCGGGACGCTCGTTCCCGTGTGGGCCGTCGGCCATGGTGTCGGGGCCCAGGGGCCCGTCCGCGCCGTACCCCGAAGGCAGTGGCCCGATGTGGTCGAAGACCTCGACGACCTCGTCCTCGATCGTCGTCTCCGGCAGCATCTCGACCGCCGGCAGGAGCGCCTTACGCGCCCCCGTGGCCGTCCTGAACCGGGCCTGCGGATCCGGATGCAGCAGACTGGCCAGCACCTGCCAGAGGGGTTCCGGCACGTCCTCGGGCGCGTCCGGGATGCCGTGCCGGGCGAAGTGCTTGATCAGCGCCTCGGAGTCCGGTTTGCGGCCGGTGACCAGATAGAGCCCGACCAGGCCGACCGCGAAGAGATCCGCCGGGAAGTCCGGTTCGGCGCCCAGCATTTGCTCGGGGGCGAAGTAACCGGGTGTGCCCACCACATAGTTGGCCTCGGTGAGCCGCGGTTCCCCCTTGCGCATCGCGATGCCGAAGTCGGACAGCCGCAGATGCGGACGGCCCGTACCGGTGGCCTCCAGCAGGATGTTCGCCGGTTTGATGTCGCGGTGCACCACACCCTCGGCGTGCACCGCCGTCAGCCCGGCCAGCAGCTGGTCCAGCAGCGTGCAGACGTACCGCGGCGGCAGGGGCCCGTAGTCGCCGGTCAGATGCGCCAACGAGCCGCCGTTCACCAGGTCCATGGTGAACAGCACCTTGTCGTCGTCCGCGGCCCAGCTCGCCGGGGCCAGCACATGCGGGTGGTCGATCCGCAGCGCCTGCTCGCGGACGAAGCGCAGGAGGGTGTGCGCGTCGCTCTGCTGGAGCACCTTGGCCGCGACATAGCGGCGGCGGCGCTGGTCCCAGGCGCGCCAGACGGCGCCCACACCGCCCCGCCCGATCGGGTCGATCAGTTCGTACCGACCGGCGAAGATCTCACCCATTGCGCCCCGTCCGCCCTCTGAACTCCGCAAGTGCCGCTGTGGACGCGGCCGGCCAGCTCCGGTGCGCCGCGTACTAGTTCTGGTGTGCCTCGTAGTGGGCGACCGCGTCGGCGGTGCGGCCGGCACCGTAGACCCGCAGGAACTCTGCCAGTTCGGGGTGCGTGGGGGCGAGGGTGTTCGCCGCGTCGATGATGTCCCCCGCATCCGAGACCGAGCGCAGCAACGACTGAATCTCCCGCACCACCCGGCGCACCGTCGTCGCCCCCGTCGACGACGTGGCCTGCGCGGTGTTGTTCAGCACCGACCCGCCGGCTGTCTTCTTGATCTCGTCCATGCGGTCGGTGGCCTCGGCGGCACTGACGCTCCCGTCGGCGACCTGCCCGGCCAGCTCCTGGAGCGCCTGGACCCGCTGCACCACGGCCGGGTTGCCTATCTTTGCGCGCTGCCCGCTCATCAGCTGGGACAGCATCGGCGCGGAGAGCCCGAGCACGGAGGCCAGCCGGGCCTGATTGAGACCGAGGTCGTCGATCAGACGGCGGAACAGCGCACCCAGAGGCTCCCCGTACCAACTGCGCTGGAGTTCCCGGGCCCGCGCGGTGGCTTCCTGCTGTGCTGCGTCCATGCCGTCTCCCCTGTCTCCCCGATCGCGCTTCACTGCCGCGAATCTCGCGAAGCATCCTACGGAGAGCGACTGCCCGGGGCGATACCCGGTCGGGAAAGCGGCCGGGCACCGGGTACTCTGGTCCGCGACGGGGCCTTAGCTCAGTTGGTAGAGCGCTGTCTTTGCATGGCAGATGTCAGGGGTTCGACTCTCCTAGGCTCCACATCATGAGAGGTCCTCTGACCTGCGGAAACGCAGGTCAGAGGACCTCTCTGTGTTTATAACGTCAGCACCGTGTCAGCACGCATCTGATCTACGGTGCCGACCATGGCTTACGTGAAAGACCGCCCAAACAAGGACGGAACGACCACCTACTGCGTCATGTGGCGCAAGGGCGGCAAGGCGAGCGGCAAGCAGGAGAGCGAGAACTTCGACGACCCGAAGGCCGCGAGCCGGTTCAAGGAACTGGTCAATGGACACGGCCAGGAGTGGCCGCCAGGCTGGGTTCGGGGCCAGGGGTTCGTTGCGGAGCAGCGGAGGCCAGCAACTATGTTCGAGCCCTTCGCCCTCGCCTACGTAGACCGGCTCACCGGCATTCAGGGCGATACCCGCAGCAAGTACAAGAAAGAAATACGCGAGAACATGGTGCCCTGGTTCGGGCCCTACTCCGTGGAGGACGGCCAGGGCGGCATCGTCCGGGCGATGGTGCAGGACTGGGTCAACGATCTTGAGGCCGGACGTCTGGCTCCGATGGACGCGCGGGACCGGAAGCCTCGGACGAAGTACGCCCCGAAGACCGTCCAGAACAAGCATGGACTGCTGTCCGCGATCTTGCAGTCCGCCGTCGATGCAGAACCGTCACTGAGGGGCGCCAACCCGTGCTCGAAGACGCGCCTCCCTCGGCTCGACGGAGCGGAGGACGAGGAGGAGATGGTCTTCCTCGAACGCGAAGAGTGGGCATGGCTGCACGACTGCCTTGCCGACGATGCCAAGGAACTCGGCGAGACGATTGCGGAAACCGGCTTCCGTTGGGGTGAGGCCACTGCACTCCAGCCGCGCGACCTCCGCCGCCGTAACGGCAGGCCCGCTATCCGTGTCCAAAGGGCCTGGAAGAAGGACGAAGACGGCAAGTCCGTCCTTGGCCCGCCGAAGACGCGGAAGTCGCGCCGGACCGTCGTCATCACCCACAAGCTGGACCGGACGCTGCGGCGCCGTGCGAAGGGCCTGGCTCCCGACGCGCTCCTGTTCACGGGCCCCGAAGGGGGCAAGTGGGATCCCGGCACCTTCCGCCGTCTGCGCTGGGTGCCCGCGATCGAGCTGGCCGCAGAGAAGTACGGGCTCATCAAGCGACCCCGCATCCACGACCTTCGCCACTCCCACGCGTCGTGGCTCATTGCTGCGAAGGTGCCCCTGCCCGCCATCCAGGGACGGCTTGGCCACGAGTCCATCACCACCACCGTGGACCGGTACGGTCACCTGCTGGACGCGCTGGACGACGAAGTCATGGCCGCAGTCGAATGGGCCATGGACCCGACCGCCCCGTTGCCCGGATTCCTCGAACGCTCCGGTCTGGCATCCACGACAGACGGACTGCTCAACGTGCCTCGCCAGCTGTCCGGCCTGGCCCAAGAGATCTGGAAGGACGCGAGCGGCATGGTGCAGGACGGACCGGAGGACGGAAGCGAGACGGTCTTCGTGGTCACTCTGGATGGCCGCGAGGTGCCCTTCGCGGACCGCCAGGACGCCCAGGACGTGGCCGACCAGTGGAACGACGACCACGCGGACGAGATCGACGCCATGCGCGCGGATGGCTGGTCCGAGGAGAAGCCCACGCGGCGCGGCGCGATAGGACCGGAGGAACGCGAACAGTGGACCGGTGGCGGGCCGGTCTGGACCCGGATGCCGGCGCGCGAGTTCGTTCACTCCGCCCTGGCGTCGCACGAACCCGACGGCGCCTTGTCGTACGAACCGCATCCCGTGATGAGCCGGTGGACGTGGGAGTTCGAGCACGACGGTTTCACCACGAAGGCCGCCGAGTTCCGGATCGAGTTCCGGCCCGGAGGAACCACGGAAGCCCACGCCCGCGGAATCAACAAGGCTGCCGTGCGGAGGGCGTTCGAGCAGGCCCGCATGGACGCCTTGGAGGTCTGCTCGCAGAACCCGAATCTCGACCCGGTGGAGTCCAGGGCATAGCCGAACCTCTGTTCCTCCGCGATCATGAAGCCTCGGTGCCTGCCAGGCCGCCACAGTTCGGTGCAAGTCGGTCCGTAAGGCAGAGAAGCATCTCGAAGCCGATGCGTCAGGGCCCGCTCCTCTTCGGAGGAGCGGGCCCTCGTGCTTGGTTTGCCTCAGTGGCCACAGTGCGGACACCGGCTACTGGGCCGGCCGCGGGTCTCCACCGCGAGACCGTGCTCACGCATCCGCCGCAGGTGGTAGGCAACGGTGGAGGCGCTGGACAGACCGACGGCTGCGGCAAGGTCGCGCATCGAGGGCGGCTCTCCGAACTCGGCGACGTACTCCCGCGCACTTCGGGCAATGCGTATCTGCTGATCGCTCAGGCCAGCCACGAGGCCCTCGCCTCCGACTGCTCATACGCGCGTACCTGCCGCCGCAGCTCGGCTCTGGCCGCCGGCCCCCCGCTGGAGACGCTGTTGAAGAAGGGGTGCCAGACCAGACGCACGGAAAGCCGCTGAAGCTCGCGGCGCAACGCCGTCACGTTGTGGGAACGGGGTACGGCGAGTGCGGCGTACGTACGGTTCCATGCGTGCTGGAGCTGGACTAGGTCGTGGGGGAAGTGGGGGGACGGCATGGTCGAAATTCAATCATGTGTTCGATTTTGGGCGCACGCCGAAGAAGCGCCATCACTCTGAGTTGTGTGGTCGGGGACGGCTTCCGGCGCAGCCCGCGGCCGGGGGCGGCAGGTTCTCGACTGCGCTCCATCCTGTAATCCGGTAGCGCTGAAGGCTGTGCTGGGCCGTGAAGCCCATGACCCACTTCTCCCCTGCCGAGTCGATGACGATCAAGCGGGGGTCAGTGCCGTCCTTCGGGCGGTAAAGGCCCATCGGCACAGGGACGGGACACTCGCCCAGCAAGGCGGACTCCGCGCTGAAGATCCGCTCGGTGACCATCCGGCCCGCCAGGAATCCCCTGCGGTGGTACTGCGCGGGGACCGCGCGGAGGATGCCGTCTAGCTCGATCATCACCGTGCGGGCCACCGGTTCAGCGGCGGCCCGCACGCATGGGCACGGCTTGTCGTACGGGGTGCCGTCCGAATAGGTCGGCCGCTCGGCCCGGAGCCACTGAAACGCCTCACAGACGCGCCGGGTGTGACACGGGCAGTTCGGGCACCCCTCCGACGTCGGCCGTACGTACTCGGGGCCGAATGGCTCGGGGAACGGGTAGTCGGCGGTCATGCCCTGGCCTCCGTCGTACCCATGTGGAAAAGGATCGAGGCGGCCTGGTGGAGGCTGTCGGACAGAGCCCGTGCTCCGTCACCGGCTTCGCCGAGGTAGCGAAGGACTTCGTCAGCAGCCGAGCCGGCGTCAGTGCCGTCGTCCATCCGGATCAGGCCCTCCGACAGGTGCCGTCGAATCGCGGCTGAGAGCTGGTCGAAGGTCTGGGGGAGGCTGTCGAGCATCACCGTGAGGGACTGCGTGACCTCGCTGACCAGCGGCGGATACCGCAGCGCTTCCGGTCCGAAGGTGGCGTGGTTGATCTCGCGTATCGCCGCTGCGGCGTCGCTCGCGTGCCGGGAAATGTTCGTGGACATGGGCGTCAGCGCTCTCCTGATCGCAAGGGTGGTCGAGTGGTTTCCGGGGGCGGTCACCACAGGCTCAGCGGGCGGCCTGCCGCCGCTGCGGTACGGATGCGGAGGGCGATCTCCGCCTCGGTCTCGCCGTTCGCGCGACCAGTCCGTATGGCCTCGCCGATCGCGCGTGAGCGGCCGGCGGGCCCCCGCAGGTCTGCCAGCGGGCTGCTCGGGTTCCGGCGGCGAGCCAGCCACTCAGCCCGGTTCTCCGCCGGGGTACCCAGTCGAAGGTGCACAGGCTGTTGGCACGAGTGGCTGTCACACGTGTGGCATACGGTCGGGCTGTCGGTGCCCCAGCCAAGCCGGGGAATCACACCGTGCGCGAGCTGGTAGCCGTACAGGTGGCCCGGCACGGTGCCGCGCCGAGTCAGGCCAGGCAATGACGCCGCCCGGAAACTCGCGTGGCCTGTGCTGGAGATTCCCCCGAAGAAGAACCAGCAGTCCGACGTTGAAGACGTGCGGTGGACCTTGGCCCAGTACCGGGTTCGGACCGAGTCGTCGGCCAGCCATGCCGTCCAGGCCACGGCCGGGATGCGTACCGGCGACGGCTCCCCAATCAGCGCGAGTTGCTCGGGCAGGTCCTCGCCCGGCACCGGCCCTGCCCGGTCCACTGCGGAATGCGGGAACAGACCGGGCGCGGGGCCGTCTTCACGCGGCATCAGTGCGGCTGTCATCTGGATCAGCGGCCACCGAATGCGCGGTGGTCACCGGAGCCGGTTCCTGCGTCTTTGCAGGGCGGGCGGTGCGCGAGCGGCGGGTTCGGGGACGCTCCGCATGAGCACGCAGGGACTCGATGACCTCCTTCGCGCGAGCTGCGGTAACAGGCTTCGCCTCCCGTTCCAGCTCCTCCGCCGGCACGCCGAGCAGCTCAGCGACCAACTCGGCGTCGTTGCCGAACAGCCGCAGGACCGCCGCCGCCGCCTCACGCGCCGCGATGTCCGCCGCTTCCTTCGCGAGCGCCGCCTTCAGCGCGGCCTCCCGCGCCGTCAGAACATTCCCCGCCGCCAGCTCACGCGTCTTCGCCTGGAGAGCCTCGATCTCCCGTACGCGGCGCCGCAGTTCGGATTGGCTCACCCCAGCCGTTGAAGTCGTGGTCATCAGTTCTCTCCGTCGAAGCTCTGTGTGGCCGTCGCAGTCACCACGAGCACCTTGTCGGCCACCGGCGCCAGGCGGTTGGCCAACGACTCCGCGGCTTCCTTCAGCTCGCTGTCCGTGACGTTCTCCACCTCCTTGTACGACGGACGCCACCGGCCGTCGGCGACCTGGTGGCGGACGATGTCTTCCATCTCGCCCACCAGGCCCTGGACCGCTTCCTCGATCTCTGCGCGCTGCTGCTCGGAATACCTGCTCATGGCGCGCACCGTAGGCACAGGTCCGGAGACATCTCGAACTGGCGAGTGGGACGCCGGCCTCAGAACATCTATGCCTCCGGCGGGTCCTCTCTCGGAGGGGGAGGAGCAGTCGCTCGGCCGTCGCGCCGCCGTGGTTGAGGTAGAGGGGGCGGGGTTCCCTCCTCGGTCGGCCGACCCAGCAGAGCGCACCGCGCCGCAGGGGCGCGAGGTCGTACGTCCGGGTCACGCAACTTCCCTCGTTCCTCACGAAGTTGCGTGCTTCCGGGCGCTCCACCTCGCACCCCTGCACCACGGCACGCAGGGCAGCGCCGTCCGACCGAGGAGGGAACCCCGCCGCAGGCCCGTATGGGCCGAGGCCCCATTCCCAGGCCCGGACCGTCGTCCCGCACGAACAAAACCCCAGTTCAGGAGTTGATCAGAGCCTCAAAACATGGTTTAATTAGTGATGTCGGAAGGGGAGGGCAACACCCCGATCGACACCCCGCCGGACCGACCGGCCCGGCGGAACCTCTCACCAGGAGCAGAACTGTGAGCACCGAGAAGAAGAACCCCAAGCTGGACACCATCCGCGCCCTGCTGGCCAAGGCCGAGGACCCCGCGACCGCCGAGGCGGAAGCCGAACTGGCCCGTAAGCGGGCGTTCGAGATGATGGCCAAGTACGGCGTAGAACAGGCCATGTTGAACGATGGAAAGCCATCGAACGATGCCCCCGTCAACCGCCAGATCGTTCTTGACAACCCGTGGGCAATGGAACGGGTCCGCCTGATCAACCGGATAGCCAGGGCTCTTGGATGCCAGCTCATCCACCTTGGCCGGGACGGAGGCGGGCCCGGCCGCCGTGTCCACCTCTTCGGGTACGAATCCGACCTTGAGCGCGTCGAACTCCTCTACACCTCCCTTCTCCTCCAGATGAACAGCGGACTCGCAGCCCAGTACGTACCGGTGAGCAGGGGCGTACGCGTGTGGCGCCGTTCCTGGCTCCTGGGCTTCATCGACCGCGTCGGCGGGCGGATCGAGGAAGCCGAGCAGGGCGCGCGCGACGCGGCCCGCAACGAGACCACGGCGACCGGCCGCAGCGCCGCCCTGGTTCTGGCCGACCGCAAGGCCGTGGTGGAGCGCAACTACCGCCAGGTGTACCCGCGCGCCCGCAAGGGTGGCTCCACCACCATGACCGGCACCGGATTCCGAGACGGATGGGCCGCCGGAGGCCACGCTGACATCGGAGGTCGCCGCATCGGCCGCGCCACCTCCGGAGCCATCTCGGCATAGTCGACACGTCCGGGGCGGCGCGGCGCCGCCCCGGGCCTTGACTCAAGGGCAAGAACATGGTTTAATTAGTGGTGTCGGAAGGGGAGGGCAACGCCCCGACCGACACCCCCGCCAGGCCGACCGGCCCGGCGGAACCTCTCACCAAGGAAGACGAAGAACGATGAGCAATGCCACGGCCCAGGCCGGCGTCCAGGTCGCCCCTGCCCAGTGGGAGACCCTCCCCGTCGCCGAACTCACCGCCCACCCCGGCAACGTCCGCAATATCGAGGTGCCCGCCGATCTCTCGGCCGACATTCAGGCCAACGGTGTGCAGGAGCCGCTGTACGTCGTCCGCACTCATGGCGACGTGCCCCAGGTGATCGACGGGTTCCAGCGACTGGCCGCCGCCGTCGCCGTCGGACTGGAGGCCGTGCCGTTCACGCCCCGACCGGTCATCCGGATTGACGCGCTCACCCCGCACCCGAAGAACGCCCGCGAGGACCTCGACATCAACGCGTCGTTCGTGGAGTCGCTGCGCGCCGAGGGGTGCCGCATCCCGGTCAAGGTTCAGCGGCTGGACGGGGGCGTTGTCCAGGTCAACGACGGGAACCGGAGGTACTTCGGCGCACAGGAGGCAGGGCTTACCCACCTCCCGTACGAGTGGGAGGACGACGACCGCGACGCGGCCGGGCAGTTCCTCGACATGATCACCACTGCCCAGCACCGCAAGGCGCTCAGCCATGGCGAGATGACCGCCGCCATGTTCAGCGCGGCCGAGGCGGGCGCCCAGGTGGGCCGCATCGCCAAGGCCGCAGGTGTCCGGCAGAAGGACGTCAAGGCCGTCGTGAAGGTCAGGAGCGACAAAACCTTGAACGATGTCGTCGCGGGCAACTACGCGTGGACGTTCGATCAGCTCGCGGCCCTCAGCGAGTTTGCTGACGACCCCGAGGCGCTCGCCGCGATCACGGAGGCCGCCGAGGAGGCCACCGAGGATGAAGGCGCCGCCGACGAAGTCGACTGGACTATCAGGATCGAGCGGACCAAGCGCGAGAAGCAGGCGAAGGCCCAAGCACACCGGGCCGAGCTGGAGAAGGCCGGGCAGAAGGTCCGGGACAAGGCGGAGCTGTCCGAACGGACCACCCCGGTATGGCGTCTCAGGACCCCGGACGGCAAGCGGATCACCGCCGAGGAGCACTCGGAGTGCAAGGGGCAGGTGTGGGTTCTGGAGGACTCCGACGACGAGCAGTTGAAGCCGTACTGCACTTCTCCCGCCCTGTACGGCCACGCCGAGCCCGGCAACCCGTTGGGTGGCAGCGGCAAGAGCACCGCCGAGAAGGAAGCGGAGAAGGCCGCCCGTGCCGCCGTCAAGAAGGGGAATCTGGAGTGGGACGCGGCCGAGGGCAGGCGTCACCAGTGGCTTGCGGACATGATCAAGCGGCGCAACCTCCCCAAGGACACCATCAACGCCCTTATTGAGTACGTCAACACCGCGTTGCTCGGCGGTACTTGGGGAATCTGTGACGACCTGAACAAGGAGGGCACCACCAAGATTCTGGCAACTCTGCTCGGGCTCACCGGCGACAAGGCGAAGTACCGCATGGACTTCCCGGACCACGTCGCCAAGGACCCCCGCCGCGCGCCTCAGCTCCAGTTTGCTGCCGTCGCCGCCGTCCGCGAGAAGTCCGCGACCCGGTTCGCATGGCGCACCGATGACCAGATCTGCCGCGAAATCCGCAGGCCCACGGGCAAGTGGTTCGCGATCCTCGAAGCGCTCGGGTACCAGCTCACCCCGATTGAACAGTCCGTCAAGGATGGCGAGCCGTACGACCCGTACAAGAAGAAGCGCGCCGCGATCACGGCCAACGCCGACGCCGAGCAGGCCGCCGACCAGGAGCCTGCCGCCGACGAACCGTCGGACGACGACGCAGCCGCCGCCTAAGACCCTCAGCCGTACGACTCCGGGGCGGGAAGACCCACCCGCCCCGGCCGCCCCAGGAGCCTCACAGTGACCCGTACAGCCACGTTCGAGACCCCCGCAGACGCCCATGGTTGCGGTTGCCTCCCCGCCCCCGCCGAGCCCGACCCCGCCACCACGGCCGACATCATGCAGGCCCGCGCGATTGCCGCCGGACTCGCTGAGTTCGGCATCGGGCCCGACCGCTGGAGCGCCGCCTACGACCACGAGGCCGCCGCCGTCGTGCTGCGTGTGGATACCTCGCGCGGACTGTACGCGCTCGTCATCCCCGCCCCCGGCCAGGCGTTCCCCGTGCTGCACCGGGCCGAGCGAATCGGGGCCCTTGACTGCCGCCGCATCTACGGCACCGCCGACAGCTACACCGCCGCCCTGTTCGCGGCGTTCCTCCGGGACCGCGCGGCACTGGAGATCCCCGGCCGCGATGTTTGCCCCATAGCTCAAAACATGGTTTAATTAATTGTGTCGGAGGGGGAGGGCAACACCCCCTCCGGCCACTGGGCCCACGCGGCCCACCAGGTCCGGCCGAACGCGGAGGGCAACCCGCCCGGCCGGGCACTCATCACCTCTCACCAGCAGGAGCACACGCGATGAAAAGCGCAGCCATGCGTTTCGACGTCCCGGCCACGTCTGCCAACCACGTCCGTCAGCTTGTCGAGGCCACCAACACCCGCGCCGCCGTCCACGGACTCACCGCCTATTCGCTCGACATCTCCGCCCCGTTCCTTGCGGACTACAAAGACTCGTACGACGGCCGCGTGATCGGCCAGCGACCCATGGTCACCGTGACGATCTTCGGGGAGATCCCGCGTCACAGCGGCTGGACGGTCGTGGCCCGGCTGGACCACGACGAGGAGGGAGAGACGCTCCTCAGCCTGTTCCCTGGGCTGCCCGAGCAGCTTGCCGCCGAGGCGAGCGCACAGCGGGTGATCGAGAATGTCTGCCACGGCTGCAACGTGACCCGCCACCGGACCGCGACCTACCTTGCCCGCCACGACAGCGGCGAGTACCGACAGTTGGGCACCACATGCGTGGAGCCGTACACCGGACTGCCGATCAAGGGCCTTGAGGCACTGTGGCGCTTCGGGCGGTTGAAGGACTCCGATTGGGATGGCGACAGCGAGGGCGGATTCCCCGCCGATCTCCGGGTCCCCGTGGCAGAGGTGCTCCGGGTGACCGCCGCGATCGTGGCCCAGGAGGGACGTTTCTACAGCCGGTCCGAGCAGTGGGCGAAGTCCCCGACCGCTGACGGAGTCGAGGCGTACTTCTTCAGCCGCAAGGCCCCGATGGAGTGGCGCGCGGCCATTGACGCCGAGCCCGACGCTCCCGCCACGGCCGCCGCCGTCCGGCAATGGGCCGTCCAGGGATACGGCAGCGCGAACGACTACCGCCACAAGGTGGGCCAGCTGGCCAAGGCCGAGACCGTCAACCCACGACACCTGCCGACGCTGGTCTCCGCGATCGCAGGATGGCACCGCGACCAGGAGAAGGCCGCCGCCGAGCGCGCCGCCCAGAACTCAAAGCCACAAGGCGCCAAAGGAGAACGGCTCACCGTGGCCGCCACCGTGACGACCGTGATCGAGCTGGAGGAGCGCTACTACGGCTACCACGCCCAGCGCCGCCACCTGATCAAGTTCCAGGACCAGGAAGGCAACGTCTACGTCTGGTTCAGCAGCGCGGCCACCGTCCCCGACAAGGGCGACGAAGTCGAGTTGACCGGCACCGTCAAGGAACACAGCACGTATGGCGAGGTCACTCAGACCGTTCTGACCCGGTGCCGCGTCGCCGAGCACCAGCTAGCCGCAGCGTGAAGACACCGGCCGGGCGGACCACCACCGCCCGGCCGGACCCCGAGCAGCCGCACTGCACCCCGCACCTATCCCGAGGAACCCCCATGTCTGTCTTCACCAAGTTCTCCGAAGTATTCCGCGCACGCTTCATCTGCCCCGGGACCATCAAGTACACGTGCCGATGCGGACTCACAGCCACAGTCACCGGAGACGTGGCGTACTGCGAGCGCATGTTCCGCCGGATACGGAACCTTCACCGCCCCAACTGCCAGGCCAGAGAGGAAGCGGCCAGCCAGAGCTAGCCGAGATCAGCCCGGCGAGCGCGGCCGTGGTGTGGACGGCATCGAGCCGCCCACACCACGCTCCGCCCACCACCGTGGAGCCGCCGGTGCGTCGGCGGCCGCCCGTACAAAGGGCGTCCCTGCGGGGACGGCTCAGCCTGGCCCGGCTCGCAGCCGGCCGGAACGTCCGGGCCGCGGGCGGCCCTCCCGTCCCGTCCGGACGCCGGACCGAAGGACGTGCCCTCCGGGCACGGCGCACAGCCCGTCGCGCTTCGCGCGACCCCTGGCGGCAGCCCTGCGCCGGAGCGCCGCTGAATCGCCCGACTGCCACCACCGAAATTTCAACCGCGAGGACCCAGGTCATGACCGAGAACGAAAGTGGCGCTTGCCCCGAGGAGCCAACTGCCCGGCCGGGAGCCGCCTACGAGGCGCGGTTCGCCCGTGTCGCCAAACGGCACAAACGCAGCGACGACAAGAAGGCGCCGCCCGCCGTCTGCCGCCCCTGGACTCCAGCGCACAGCGGCTGTACCGGCGGCTGGTGACGCTCGTCGAGCAGGAGGCGCACGCCGAGCACGATGCGACTGACCGGTGAGAGGGCGAGGGCGGCTACGGCCCCGACGCGGAAGCCCCCCGCTCGGTGGCCACTCCTGTCGTGACAGCACCGGCCCCGATGAGCCGGCGGGCAAGCTGGCGCCCCATCGTGCAGCCCGCCTTGTGGTGATGCGAGGGTGCCGGCGGTCAAGACCTTGATGCCTCCGGCGGGTCCTACTCGGAGGGGGCGGGTGCCGGTCGGTCGGGTGCCGCGCCGTCGTGGTGAAGGTGGCGAAGGCGGGGTTCCCTCCTCGGCCGGACACCCCAAGGGGCGTACCAGGAACCCGAACACGGCGTCCAGGCCAAGCCGCTATGCGGTCGCTACGCGAGCCAGGACACCGCGCCCGGAACCCTGGTACGGCGGAGCTGTCCGACCGAGGAGGGAACCCCGCCCAAGCTCGTTGTAGCCGGGCCCGGCCGGGCGGGTGCAGGCCGGTGGGGGTGAGAAACGAGTAGCTCAGAGATTGCAGCCGGGTTGACCCGAGCCTGAGAACGTGGTTTAATTAGTGATGTCGGAAGGGGAGGGCAACCCTCGACCGGCACACGGCAGGCCGACCGGCCGCCGACAACCTCTCTCACCAGGAGACAGAGATGGAACAGCGCCCCACCGTCGCAGAGCTGGCCCACCCGATCGCCGTCGAACTCGGCGGGAACTGGCGACCTCAGCAGGCGTACCACGGCGTCCAGGGGCTGGACCACGCCGCCACCTTCACTCACCTCGACGGCCGACAGCTCCACCTTTCCGAGCGGTTCGACGACCCCGGCCACCTGCACATCCGAGGCGCATTCCCCGCCACCGACTACCCCTTTCGCAGGGGTGAGCGCGACAGCGTCCGAGTCGCCATGAGCGAGGACCCGGCGGACATCGCGGCCCGGATCGCCGCCGACCTCATCCCCGTGCACCGTGACGTTCACCGGCGGGTGAAGGAGCACAACCGCGAACAGGCCGAGACGAGGCGAGATGTCGAAGAAGCCGCCCGTGATCTCTCCGCCCGACTCCCCGGATCCCGAACCCGAGTCGACGGGACAACTGCCTTCGTCTACATGAACCTTGAACCGGGAGAGGTTCGAATCGGACTCGACGGTGACACGGTCAGCCTCGTACTCAATGATGCACCCCGGATCATCGCCGACGCCGTCGTATTCGCGGTGAGCCGATTCCTCCCCCACGTCCAGACCCCCGAGGCTGAACGCGGCGAATACGTCGACGGATACGCCCTCTAAACCCCACGCTTCACGGCGGCGCGCTCTTGGAGCGCGCCGCCCTGACGGAAAGTCCCTGTGCCGGAAGGGGGAGGGGCCCCCACCCGACACTGCGGGGCCAATCGGCCCCGGACGCCGATTTCTCACCAGGAGGACCGAGACATGCCCCGCAAGCCGAAGATGACCGACGAAGAGCGCCGCGCCTACACCGCCAAGATGCGCGGTGAACTCGAAGCCGTCATGGACCGCGCTTACGGCGCGATGGTCGCCAGCGAGGAATTCTGGACCACCGTCATGCGCGCGGCCGCAACCCTGACCGACCGTGGTCCCGTCAACTCCATCGCCATCGCCGCCCAGCGCCCCCACGCCACCCGCGTGCTTAGCTCCGGAGACTGGCGGAAGGTCGGGCGATTCCCGGCCAAGGGCTCCACCTCCATCCGCATATGGACGCCGATCAAGCAACGGTCGGGAGACGCCCAGGACGCCGCAGCCGCAGCCGCCGACGGCGGGCAGCGAGAGGCCGCCAGCGACGCCGCCGAGGGCGGGGAGCGCCGGGTGTCCGGCTACAAGGCGGGGCCGGTGTTCGACATCGGCCAGACCGACGGAGATCCGTACGAGCCGCCCGCCGCCGCCCGGCTCACCGCCGAAGCCGTCTGGGCCGTCATCGCCGGGGCCGACGAGGTGCCTGGAGGGTGTGGCCACGCCGTCCGCCTCCACCTGTACAACGCAGCTTTTCAGCGCATCAGCGAGATGGACGCCCCCGTTCGCGGGCAGCGTGAAGCGGAAGTGGCGTCCGCCGCCCATGTCGCCGCGCTGATCCTCGGGATCACTCCGGGTCCCGCCGTCATGCCCCCGCTCGCGGGCATCATCACCCAGGGTAAGAAGCCCCCGGTTCACGAGTCTGCCGTCCGGGTCATCGAGACCGGCCGCGCCATCGCCCACGCCATCACCACGGCCGCCGAGAACCGCCGCGAACTCGTCCCGGCGGTTGACCCTCACCCAAGAACATGGTTTAATTAGTGGTGTCGGGAGGGGGAGGGCAACCCCCCGACCGACACCCCCGCCGGGGCCGACCGGCCCCGGCGGCACCTCTCACCAGACAGGACACGACATGCTCACCACCGACCAGAAGCCCACCGCCCAGGACTTCCCCACCGCGACGCTCGTTCTGGCCGGACCCTGGCGCGACGGCTACCAGCTCGACACCCGCCCCGCTGTCGTCGTCGGTCCCTTCGGCGGACCGGAGTTCGCGGGCCGAGCCACCATGGTGGTCGCCTGGTTCTTCACCCTCGGGGCCCCTGAGCCCGGCGACAGCGTCCAGGGGATGTTCCCGCACGAGCTGACGCCGCTTGACGACTCGCTGACCACGATGCACCAGGACGTTTTCCGCGACATCGTGTGCGGTCTGCGTAAGGGCCGGTTCGCCTACGACGACGGACACGCGTTCCGCGCCGCCGTCCGCCAGGCATGGCGCGAGCGGACCGGACTGGCCGACGCCGACCCGGCCGCCCGGCACACGCTCCACCGCAGCTGACCACGGCCCCGCCGGTCCGGGGGAGGGCAACACCTCCGGACCGGCAGGCCCCCAGCACCCCAGCGGACACCCCTTCGGGGCGACAGCAGCAGGTCCGGTGCGTTCACCGCCGCCGGCCGACTCCGCCGCAGGCGGCTCCGCCGACCGACGACGGGCACCGGACCGCGAAGGACGCGCCCCGCGGGGGCGCGGCAGCCCCTGCCGTCGCGCAGGGCGCGACGGCCCGCGAGCCGATCGTCCCTCACGGCCCGCGCCCGTGGCGCAGCACCGCTGCCAACGCAAGGTCCGGCCAGGCCGGACCACAAACTCTCACCAGAAAAGACCAGTTCAATGACTATCGAGATCACCCACACCCGCCGAGAAGGAACCCTGATCGAGGGCACCAGCCGGGGCGACGGATCAGCCGAAATCCTCAAGCTCCGCGAGTACGGCCGCACCCAGCGCCAGCCCTTCCGATGGAGCAGGAACCTTGACTGCTGGTACCTCCCCCACAGCCGCGACCACGCCACCTACACCCCCTCGCTCGAACTCCTCGCCCAGCGCCTTCGAGACGCAGACTTCGACGTCACGCTGACCATCGACAACGCCGACCGCCGTTCGTTCTCCGAGGCCGAGCAGGACCGGGAGGAGAAGGCCGAAGGCCGGGCCGAGCGGTTCGGCGGGTACGCCGACACCGCCGCCCGGAACTCCGAGGCCGCGTGGAAGAAGAGCCACGAGATATCCGAGCGGTTCGCCTTCGGACAGCCCATCCTCATCGGCCACCACTCCGAGGGCCGCGCCCGCCGTGATCACGCGCGGATGGACAACGCGATGCGCAAGAGCATTGGTGAGCGCGACCGCGCCGAGCACTGGACCGGCCGGGCGCAGGCCGCCGCGAACTACGAGCAGTTCAAGAAGGACCCCGGCCGCACGCTCCGCCGTCTCGACAAGCTGCGGGCCGACCTCCGCGCGGTCGAGAAGTGGCAGCGCGGCGAGTCCGCCAAGGGCTACTCCCGCAACCCGGACGACCCCGAGCTGACGATCCGGCACGAGGAACTGACCGAAGAGATCGAGCACTGGCAGCAGATCATCAAGGACGCCGAGGCCAAGGGCTTCAAGGTCTGGTCGAAGGCCGACTTCACCCGCGGGGACTTCGTTCTCTACCGCGGCACCTGGTACGAGGTCCTGCGCGTCAACCCGAAGTCGGTGACGATCCCGCACATCCACAACGGCACCGGTCGGCGCATCGTCCGCGCCACGGACAACCGTCACGACGACTGGACCTGGACCGCCCCCTACGACGACGTGTCCGGGCGCAAGAGCGCCGCCGAGATGCAGCAGCCGACCCAGCCCGAGGCCGCCGAACAGCAGGAGCGGGCCGAGCAGTCCACGCCGATCGAGGAGCCTGTACCGGCGGAGAAACCGACCCCCGTGGTGGCCCCCGCCGCAGATGTGAACTGGCAGGACGGCATGGCGCTGGTGCTGATCGCCTCGAAAAACTCCAGCCGCTCCCGCAAGCGCGCCCTGTGGGCGATGACCCGCCGCGAGGCACAGACCGTGTGCGGCGACCCCCGCACCTCCGGCCGCTCCTACATGCTCACCTGGACCGACCGGCCCGGCACCGAAGGCGCCGACTGGGAATGGGTCCCGGACAACGGGAGCCTCGACCCGGTCCTTGAAGACCTGGGCATCACCCCGCGCCGTGACTGGACCGCCGCCCCGCAGGCCCCGGCCGACGCCGCGTAACGACTGCCCCGCCCGCCCCCCGGCGGCCGAGCACGCCGGGGGCGGGCCCCTCTCTCACCAGAACAGGGCCCCACCATGACCACGCAACTCCTCGAACGACCCGCGACGGCCACCGTCCCCGACACCGAAGCGGCCAGGCTCATCGTGCCCGCGACCGAGGGCATCACCACCATCCCGACGTACCGCGTCGGCGCCCCCGACATCCAGTGCCGATACCCCGTGACCGTTGGCGAAGACCAAGTCATCGGCCGCGCCTACCGGTGGCACCGAGACTGGCTCGTCCTCACCACCGCAGGCGAATACAACCTCCGTCGCCCGCCGAAGGGCACCCCGGGCACCGACATGGCCGCCGCCCATCTCGCGGAGCAGTACGCCGCCGGTCTGATCGGCGCCATCCCCTTGGACCAGGTGCTCGCCGAGGCCCCCACCCCGCTGTGCGGGCCGGTGCCTCTCCTGCACCCCCGGATGCCGGTCAACGACCGCAACATCCAGGGCGCCCTGACCGCGTTCGCGGGACTCCGGGCCCACCACTGGCGGGCAGTCCTCACCGGGTTCCCCGGCAGCGATAACCACTGGTACCTCAGCTGTGAATTGTGCCCGTGGGAAGGCCCGAAGTTCTGGTCGCACTTGCGCGGGCGCAACGGAGAGCCGCCGAGCGCGCGCCGTCACAAGGGCGGGTGCATCGGAGAGGACAAGGTACGCCGACTGATCCCCGCCTACCACTAGCAGCCCGACCGAGGGGCGGCGGCAGCGCGCCGCCGCCCCCGCTCTCCCGAAGGACAGCACCGTGCCGACCCGCCACACCCCCGAAAGCATCGTCATCGCGGACACCCCCGCCGCGATCCTGGAATGGGCCGCCCGCCACATCGAACACGTCGGCATCTACCAGGGCCCCCGCCTGTTCGACGGTCCCGGCCGTACGGCCACACTGCCGTGCTGGCCACGCGGCGCCCTCGAAGTCGCCGCCGGCCACGGGCGGGGAGCCGCCGGCCGGACGTACGACTGGGACCGCATCGACCGCGCCCGCGACCAGGCGTTCGGCATCCTCGCGGAAACCCTCACCGGTCACCCCGTCGACGCCGACGACCCCGCCGCCGCCAAGGCCCTGCACCGCGAGGTCATCGACCGGTGGAGTGCCGAGCCCGGACGTACCGCCGCCGACGCCGCCCACGCGTTTCGCACCGCCGCCGCCCACGCCGAACACGCCCTGTTCTGAACCCCGCCGCCCGCCAGCATCCCGAGTCATCGAAGGCCAGCCCGATGGACGAGACGACAGAAGACCGCAGCACCACCAGGACGCCGAGCCGCCGAGGAGCCGCCACCCCCAGCCGGGATGGCGTCCACCGGCTCAGCGTGCCCCTCCACCCCAGGCTCAGCGCGTCCGAGCTGATCCGCGTACTCCTCGCGGCCCCCGTGGAGACCGACCTCCACACCCTCGACCCCGTACAGATCCGATCGCTCATCGCCGACGTGCTCACCCAGCACGGCTATGACGTACTCGACCGATCGCTGTACTACTCGGAACTCGACCGCCACCAGGACGCCCGCCGCGCAGTGCGCTGCGCGTACGCCGGCCGGTTTCTCGACGCACCCGCCGAACAGGCCGTACTCGCTGACCCCCTCCGCGAAGTGCTCGCTGCCCGAGATGGGAAGTCGTGACCGCGACCGTCACCGAGCCGACCGGAGCACGAGCACGGCAGACGTACTACTGGCGGTTGCGCAACGCACGGACCCGCCATCCTCCCGCGAGCGCGGGACAGACGTGGCACATTCAGCCCGGACACCCCGGCGGCGCGTACTGCGACCTCGGCCACGAACTGGACCCGCCCGCCCGCACACCACGCCCCGACCCTGCTCTCCCGCAGCCGGCCAACCGGCCGCCGGGGGGACGAGCGGGAGTTCCGCGGCGGCTGCCTCACCTGCGACTGGGAAGGCCCCGTCCACCGCGGCGACGGTTACGGCGACGGCGACAACGAGGCAGTGGAGGACGCCCACGACCACGCGTTCCCCGGCTGGCGGACGCTGCCGCCGATCACCAGAGTCGAGGACAGATGGGCCGTTCCGCAGAGCCGGAGCCGCTGGGCTCAGCTCACCTCCCAGTACCCGGCGGGCTGGATCGACCAGGGCGCCCCCGTCCTGGCCTGGAGCCGGTACCACCGCGAAGCTCACGCTCCGCCGCACGCGGGACGCCCCCGCTACGAACTCCGGATCAACCGGCCACCGAGCAGCCGGGCCAAGCGCCCCACAGATCAGGGGGCCCTCTTCTGATGACCGCCGTCCTCCGGACCAGGGCCCCGCCCACTCCAAGGTAAAGGTGGTTTAATTACCCCGCCGTCAGCGGAGCAGGGCAACCTCCGACCGGCCGTGCGCCCCACGGACGCCGCGCACCCCAGACAACAGATGACGGCCAGCGCACAAGGGCAACAAGGCGCTGGCCGTCGGTGTCTCTCACCAGAAAGACCACACCATGCTATGTGACCGACACCCCGACTGTCCCCAGCCTGGCGACATCGCCCAGCTCAAGAGGGGTAACAGCATCGGCGCTGATCAGGCCGACAGCTTCGTCATCGTCGAAGACTTTCCACCGACCGGCCGACACCTCGTGCTCAACCTCCCCGCCGACCACCCCGGCCGCGCCGACTGGGCCGCTGCTGTCCCCCCGGCCGACATAGCCACCCTCACCCGGCTTGAACCGGCCGGCAGCCGTACGTGGGCGCCGGCCCCGGAACCGGACGACATCCAGTGACCCTGCCGAGCGGTCACGACCCCGAACAAGAACAGGAGACGACCGTGCCCAGCAAGACCGGCCGCACGCTTTACTCACGAGCGGACCTGCGCAAGGTCCACGGCATCAGCGAGCCCACGCTTCAGAACCTGTGGACCGACCGGGAGAGCAACGGGCACCCGCCCATCGCGGAGACCATCGGCGGCGTCATGCACTGGGACGGCGACGAATGGGCGACGTGGCACCACGAGCTTCAGCGGCAGCGCGCTGCCGCGAGCACCACCAACCCGCCGAAGCTCGATGGCGACCCCGAAGAGATGGTTGGCCCGGCCGAAGCGGCGAAGGTCTGCGGGTTCGCTGACTCCGCCACCGTTTCCCACTACGTCAAGAACCCGCCCGAGGGGTGGCCGGCGCCGGACGACTGGGACGAGCTTCCGACCCGGCGTCGCCCGAAGTGGAAGCGCTGGCGCCTGTGGCAGTACCTCGCAGACCGGAAAGGCCGCGGTCACGCCGGCGGACGGCCCACGGGCCGCCGCGGACTGGCCTACCCCTACCAAGGAGACGAGCGGCTGACCCTCGCGCGACAGGCCATCGCGGCGAACCCCAGCGCGAAGAACGCGGAACTGATCCCCCAGCTCCAGGAGCAGACGGAGAAGACCTACTCCCGCCCCACCTGGAACCTGATCCTCAAGTCCGCCCGCGAGCACCCCGAGGAGTGACCCGTGCCCGACACCCGCTGTCCGCGCTGCGGCAGCCCGCTCGGGGAACGGCCCGCGCGTTCCCGGCTGACCGTTGATCGAGAGGTCTTCATCTGTACCCCGTGCGGTACGGAGGAAGCCGTGCGCGAGGCCCAGGGCCAGGCACCCGTGCCGTTCGGCGAATGGCCCCTGAACACGTAGCCACCGGTAGAGAGGCCACACGGCGAACATGGGAAGGTCCCCGCTCCAGGGCAGTCGGAGCGGGGACCTTCCCATGTCACCAGGCACTGGCAGGTTGGCGGGGCCCAACCAAGACCGCTCGACCCGACAGCGGGGGCAACGGACCACCGCCTGCAAGTCCTCCGCCGGTCGGGGGCCCGCTCCGCCCACCGGCCGACCGCTTGCGGCGTAGGGCAGCGTCCCACGTCCCCGCCCGAACCAGCTTCCCGCGTCGGTCCGTACACCGGGGAATCCCAAGCCATCCAGAAAGAACCCGACAACTCCGCGAATCCGCGGGGGTGCCCCGGACGTGGGGTGTGCTCCATGCCTGGACCAACGACGCAGCCTCGCGTAGGTACCGCAGAGCCATCGGATCGTCACACCGCAGCAGCGTGAACAGCACCCCGCACATGCACCTCTCTCAGAGGTAACAGTCCACCAGGACATCAGACTTCAGGAGCCTGATCCGCAGGAGCGATCAGGCCGCCCCGAGCATCCGAGATTTCCCCCCGCTGATCACGAACTTGAAATTGGAGGACCAAGGTATCGTCACTTCGTGACGATACGATGATCCAAAGACGACCGGATTTGAGCGGTTGACCGGAGGGGGTGGGCGGGCCAATGGGGTGGGTGACGATGATCGGCCCGTCCGACGGGCAGGTCGAGTACCGCCTGACCGGAGGCCACGGCTGCGGGAAGGCCACCATCGTCGAGGCGGCCCCGCTCGTCGCCGCCATCGAGGCCAGGGCCGAGGAGGCCGGGACCAGCGTCGCCGCTCTCCTCGGTTCCACGGAGGCCAAGAAGGCGTTCTTCCGGGCCCGCACCCAGCTGCGGAACGCCAAGAGCGCGAGGTTCACCGGGTTTGACGCCGTCGAAGTCGCCGCTGCGGCCGGGCTGGAGGCCCGCGAGCTGTACGGGGAGAACGTCCTTCCTGCCCCGGCCGCTGACGGGCAGGTGGACTACCACTTGGACGCCAGCGAGCGCCCCCTGATGTGGATCGGCAACGGCCTCAGCGAGTTCGGTATCACCCCTGGCAGCGTGCTCGACCCCGCCCAGTTCCCGGCCGCCCGCCGCCTCACGCGCGGCGAGGACCCGCACACCGGCAAGACGCTCGTGGAACCGAAGCTCGCCATCGCGCCCACGGCCAAACTGCCCGCCGCCCCTCTCGTCCGGGCCATCCGCCGAAGCGCCGCCGAGCGCGGCGTGAAGCCGGAGGCGCTGCTCAACTCGCAGCGCAAGAAGGACGCTTTCCGCCGCATGGAGAGCCAGCTCACCCGGTTCGGCGAAGCCCACCGTGTCCCCGCGTCCACCCTCCTCAAATTGGCCGACGCCGTCGGCGTCGAAGCCGCCGAGCTGTACGGCGAAGAGGCCCTGGAGAAGGCGCTCACCGCCGAGTCCGGCGGTCGGCTTGATGCCCGCGCGCTCCTGCACGCGGTCGAGGACAAGGCCCGCCAGACCGGGCAGCAGCCCGCCGACCTGTTCACCGCAGAGTCGATGAAACGGCGCTACGCACAGACCGAGGCCGAGGGCGGCCGACGTCTGCGCGATCTCCCCATGGCCGTACGCGAGGCTGTCGCCATGGCCAAGGCCGCCGGACTCTCCCCCGAGCAGGTGTGGGATGCCGAAGAGATCAAGGCCGCCATGCGGGAAGGACGCGTCGAAGTCGGCAACCGCGCCGCCGACGTCACCTTGGACCTTCCCAAATCGCAGTCCGTGTTCCTTGCGTACGCGCCGGACGAGATGGCTGCCGAGATCGAGGCCATCTTCACCTCCGCTGGCCGCGAGTCCATCCAGGCCCTGGAGGGTTGGACCGCGTACGCGATGCGCGGCCGTCACGGCGACGGGGAGGAAGCCGACACCATCAAGACGAGCGGGTTCTCCGGGTGGATGATGATCCACCGCGCGGCCCGGCCCGTCGGCGGCGCCCCATACGGCGACCCTCACTTCCACCTGCACTTCACGCTGGCCAACATGGTCAAGGCCACCGACGGCAAGTGGTCCACCGTGGCCGCAGGCGGCCGTGACCTGCACCGTCACGCCCGCGCCACGCAGTCCCTGATGAACGCCCGCGTCCGCCGCGAACTCGCCGACCGCTACGGCATCCGCTTCCGCCGCGAGGAGCGCACTGGGGCCTGGGAGATCGCCGCGATCCCCGAGGCCACCATCAAGCTGTTCAGCAAGCGCGACAGCCAGGTCCGCCAGATGCTCACCAAGCTGGGACTCGACTACGACAGCGCCACCCTGCGCGAGCGCACCGCCGCGTCCGCCGTCTCCAAGTCGGCCAAGAACGGCGAGGCCGTAGGCGTCGCGGACGATGTCCTGCGCGGGTACTGGCAGGCCGAAGGCCAAGCGGCCGGTGACGACCCCGAAGCGATCACCACCGGTGCCATCCAGCACGACGGCCAGGAGCCGAACCCGGACCTGAACGAGCTGTGCAGCATCGTCTTCGACCCGAAGAACGGCCTCACCAGCCACGCCAAGGAGTTCACGCACGCCGCCGCCATCGCGGCCGTACTCGACGCGCTCCCGTACGGGGTCGGCACCGCCGCCGAAGCCGAGCGGCTCACCAAGTCGGTACTCCGGCACGCCGGTTACGCGGTCGAGCTGAACCCCAAGGGCGCCCAGCACTACACACACGCCACCCGGTACACGACCGCGGACATCGTCGCCGCCGAAACGTTGATCGTCTCCGAGACCACTCGCCGCCTTGGCGAACAGACGGCGGTCGTCAGCACCGACACGATCGCGATGACCCTGTCCACCGTCGAAGCCCAGCACGGCGGGGACTTCGCGTTCTCCACCGAACAGCGCGCCGTACTGGAACGGCTCCTCACCGCCGGACACGGCATTGACGCCGTTGTCGGCGTCGCAGGCGCGGGCAAGACCACCATCATGGACGCCGCCCGGCAGGCATGGGAGGCCCAAGGACTCGTCATCGCGGGCGCGAGCACTGCGGCCGTCGCTGCCGCCAACCTCAAGGCGGAAGCCGGGATCACCTCCCGCACCGTCGCCTCCTGGCTCACGGGCATCCGCAAGGGCGGACGAGGACTCACCGGTGTGGACGTTCTTGTCGTGGACGAGGCGGCTATGTGCGATGACCGCGACGTAGCCGAACTCCTTACCCACGCCGCCACGACCGGCACAAAGATCGTCGGCATCGGGGATCCAAAGCAGCTGCACTCGCCCGGCATCGGCGGCAGCTTCGCCGCTGTCCACCATCTCGTCGGTGGACTCGCCCTCAGCCAGAACTTCCGGCAGACGGACGCGATCGAGCGCCGGGCACTGGAGCTGTGGCGCGACGACAATCGCGTAGAAGCACTCCGCACCTTCGCCGGAACCGGCCGCGTACACGCCCTCGCGGACAAGGACACCACCCTCGCCGCGATGCTCACCGTCTGGGCCGACAAGCGCGCCGCACACACCGACGACCACACCGCCGTGCAGCAACTCCTCATGCTGGCCGCCACCAACGAGGTCGTGGAGGAACTGAACGTTGGGGCCCGCTCACTGCGGAAGTCCAACGGCGACCTCACCGGCCCGGAACACGCCTACGCCCTTCCCGGTGGTGGCGAACTGATGCTGTCCGTCGGGGACCAGGTCCTCCTTCGGACCAACGACTACCGGGGCAAGCGAACCCGAGGTGAGCACGAAGACGTACTGAACGGATACCGCGGAATCGTCCGTGCCGTCGATGACGAACGGCGTGTCTTGGTGGAGTGGCGAGAGAAGACCGCCGACGGCCACCGAGACGTCGCCGAATGGATCGATGCCGACTACATCGCACAGGGCGGGCTGAGCCTCGGATACGCGATCACCGGCCACAAATCGCAGGGCCTGAGCGTGCAGGAAGCCCTGGTCTACGGACCCGGCGCACAGGCCAACGCGCTCTACACGATGATGAGCCGCGACAAGCAGGAGTCGCACCTCTTCCTCCCACTATCCGTCTACGAGACTGACACCGACCGAGCACGCGCAGGCGCGCCCGTCACCGATCAAGAGCAGCTGGACCGCGCCGTAGCCGGCCTCATCCGGGAGATCGAAACCGGTACCGAGGAGCGCATGATCCTTACCGAGCTCCCGCAGACAGCAGTGCCCGCGCATCTCCGCGAGATCGTGGCCGGCCTGCCCACGCCACGGGCCCTCGGTCACGACGAACCACAGCAGGACGCTATGGCGGAGTCCGACGCCGAGCCCGAGACCCGCAGCCGACGTACCGCGCCCTACCCTTCCGCAGAGCCGACACCGAACAGCCCCGCACGGACGGAAACCACGCCCTACCATCACCTCGACAACGGTGCGTTGCGCGATGCCATCCGCAAGGCGGCCACCGCCACCCGCGCCACACAACGCGCCGCCGAAGCCGCCGAAGCCAAGGCGGATCGTGCCGAACAGCAGGCAGCAGCGGGCACCGGGCCGAACGTCCTCGCACTCACCCGTCAGCACCAGGACCTCATCACACGCGCCGACGCGATCCGTGAAGTCCAGAGCCTCACCTATGCCATCGACCAGCACAACGAAGAGCAGCACGGTTCAGATGAACGCCTTCAGCAGCTCGAACGGCAACTGACGGCCACCGGCCGATTCGGACGCCCCCTCCTACGCGGTGATGCCCTGGCGCAGGCTGAAGCCGAACGCGACGAACTACACCGCAACCGCGAAGAACCCGGTCACGAACTGGAGGCGCTGCACGCGCGACTCCACGAACTCTCCGCAGCGGCCGGCCCCCCTGAAGAACATGACGAAGTGCTGGCAGAAGCAGCGACCCTCAAACATGACAAGAAGGGGCTTCTGCGCCGCGCCCAGAACCACGACAACCAGCTGGCCAAGGGATTCCGAACTGCTGCGGCAGCAGCACGGAGCACGGCCCACGGGGCCGCTCACCGTGAAGCCGGCCTGCGCGCCGAACTCACACGCCGTAGCACATCCGACCCACACCACAGGGAAGACGCGACGAATACCGCGGAGCCGCCCCACACACGGAGACTCACGAGCCCGTACGGTGCCCGACGTCGAATGCCCGATGCGGCCCAGCAGTATCCCCACGGACCGGAAGAGCCACCCCCCGTGCCACTGTCTTGAGGGCAATACCGCCAGCACGACCCACCACAGAAAGGGCGGGGAGAATCCTCACCTCGCCGGACGAGTTGGGGGAATGAAGGCGCAGGCGCCGCACCGATGCGATCTGGTCAGTCGTCAATCACTTCGGGTTCGTTGCCCTGGTCGTTCCTGAGGTTCAAGAGGGACGGTGATGAGCGCCCCGGCTCGCCGGGAGCGCGCTGGCATCGCTTTACGGTGTGGTGACGCAGCGGAATCCGGTGTCGTTGTCGCGCATGGTGGCGTTTGCCGCGTTCTGAAGCGCCACACCGCATACCGCCTCTACACCCTGCTGCTCATGCTCTACGGAATGTGCCTGCGCATCGAGGCCGCGCTCGGCGCACAGATCGAGCACCTGGGCTACGACGCCGGCCACCACGTACTGAACGTCGAGGTCAAGGGCGGCTACTGGGTGAAGAAAGCCATCCCCCCGCTGGTCTACGACGCGATCACGACCCTCATCGGCGACCGCACCGCTGGCTACATCCTCACCACCAGCACCGGCCGGCGGCTCGACGAGCCCTCCCAGTGGCGCGCGATCCGCTCCGTCGCCAAACGGGCGGGCCTGCCGCAGAAGACGATCGGCCCGCACTCCCTCAAGCACTCCACCATCACCCACCGGCTGGCCCGACCCGGCGCCCGGCGCGACAAGATCCAGCACTGGGCCGATCACCACGACGCGCGCACCACCGACCGGTACAACCGGCGCCGCGGCGCCCTCGACGGCTCCCCCGCCTACGACGCCGCCGCAGACCTGGCCGAAGGACTCACCGGCGAAGGCTGACGGGGTTACTCGGGGCCGGCGCAGCCGGGGCAGCCTGCACCAGCATGAAGAACCCGCTGAGGGAGACAGCGTAGGTACCTATGGCGCTCAGGTCGGCTGGATGGCGCTCACCAGCAGTGTGTCGGCAGTGCGCGGCCCCTCGGCCGCCGACGGCAGCACATCGACGCAGATCTGGGTGAACCCGGATTCGTCCAGGGCCTTTGTCCAGACCTGCTCCTGGAGCACCCAGCGGCGCATCGTGGTCGCCTCCCCGTCCGGTGCCTTCGCCGGGACATCTGCGGGTACGACGTCAGGCTGTGCGGGCGCGCCGTTCAGGTAGTGGGCGAGGGTGGAGAACACCAGCCGGCCGCCGGGGCGCAGCGCGGTGGCTGCCGCCGGCAGCAGGCCGCGGGGGTCGGTGAAGTCCAGTGCGCCGAAGACGCTGTAGAGCACGTCGTATGTGCGGGTTGTCGCGTGCAGGTGCGGCACGGCATCGGATGGCACGATGCGCAGGCGCGGCGCGAGGTGGCCGTAGAGATCGGTGGCCATGGCGCATTGCGCGGGCGAGGCGTCGACGGCGACGACCTGGGCGGGCTCGTGGTGGGTGGTGAGGTGGGCGGCGTGCCGGGCGGCTCCGGCACCGAGGTCGCCGACGACCCGCCCGGACAGGTCGCCGAGGACTTCCGCGCCGGGGCCGCCGTTCTGGCCCCAGATCCAGTAGAAGGTCTCGGGGACCACGCGGTCGCGCTGGGCGCGGGTGCGGCCGTAGTGATGCCAGAGATCTGTGGTGGTGGTCGTCACCCGCCCATCCTGGCGGGCGCGGCCCGGCGCCGGGCCGATTCCGCGGATCTCGCCCAGAGTGCCCGGGGCCCGGCCGGTAGTCGGCAGGGCCCCGGGCACCTGGCGGGTCGGTCAGTGCGAGTCGTTGCCTGGGTGGCACGGGCCGCACTCCGCGGCGTCGGCCCACAGCGGCAGATCGACCTCCCAGCCGTCTGCCGCGATGATGTGGGCGGTCTTGAGCACCGAGCCGTCGTCCTTCATCTCGACCTTGGGCACGTGGTGCAGGAAGTGCCCGCCGTTGAAGCGGTTGCACAGCTCGGCGTACGCCACGGTGTCGAGGATGATCGTGTGGACGCCGATGTCGACGAGTGTGCTGGGCGCCAGCCCCAGCGACTCGCCGCGATGGTTCATCGCGGTCAGCAGGTAGGCGTACCCCTGGCCGAGGACCCGGGCCGCCATGACCGAGAAGAACCTGCGCCCCGCGCAGTTCCCGACGGCCGAGCGCAAGGCCCGGCAGGGCACCGACATGGCGCGAGCCTGGTGGGCGTGGCAGCGGCCCGAGCAGACCGCCCACGCACTGCTGTCCGCCTACCGCGCCAGCCCGGGAGAGGTCCGAGACCGTCCCGCCATCCGCAGCATCGTCTACGAGTTGGCAGAACGGCACCCCCACACCACCGGCGTCCGTGAATTGCACACCGCCGTATGCCGGCAGGCCAGTAACTAAGTCGTGTTTGAGATGTCGTTCATGAGGTGGGGGTGTCGGTTGTGGCCTGGTCATAGGTGCGGTTGATCTCTGTGACGGCGTCAGCCACGTGTGGGTGTTGGTCGTGCCAGTAGTTGGCCGCCATGTGGGGAAGGTGACGCAGATGCCGCTCGTACAGGTCGAGTCCGGCTGCTGTGGCTCGCAGGCCCCCGTCCGTGTGCTCCACCAGGCCGCAGTGGATGGCGGCTGCTTCGTGAAGCTCGGTGCCGAACAGGGACTTGAAGTACCGGTAGCGATCCACGTGAGGATCTGCGGCCTCTTCCACGAGTCCGCGCACCAGAGCGAGGATGTGGACGGGGCTGATGGTTTCGTGAGGTGCGTGGGCTTGGGACACGTCGCCGGACCCTCCTTCCGTCTGCGGGGAACACGATTGTCCTACCTCGGGCGTCGCCGGGCTCGCAGGGGCACCGGACACGGGCCACATCTCCAGGATCGCGCGCCGTTCGGCCTCTCGTTGCTCTGGCTCACCAGGCGACGGGAAGAACGCGTTGCCCGCTCTCCACCCACAGGTGCTGCCCGGCATCATCGACGGTCAGGCCGAGACGACCGAGGCCGGGCCGGCCCTGCTCCCGCCACCAGGCGTAAGCGGCCTCGACCTCGTCCCACAGCCGGCGGTCGCCGTACTGGTAGAGCGTGGACTCCTGCCCGTCCTCGCGGAACAGGACACATGCCCAGGACCGGTCATCGGCCAGGCTGCACAGCCACACAGGCCGTCGCCCGTCCTGCGGCTCATCGAAGATGACAGTGCAGTCGGCAACGAGCAACCCGAGGACGAACCGGCTGATCTCCCATTCGCCCGCAATCGTCTCCTCCAGCGTCAGCGCTGTGACGCCTCGCGCTGCCTTCTCCCGGGACTCGGCGGTCACGTAATCCGTGTACCCGGGCATGCCACGGCGCTGCGCCCGCAGGCTCATGAACTGCACCAGCTCCGTGAATTTACCGGTGGCGCTCCGGCCGTTCTCCGAGACCGTGAGCGCGACCGTGGCCTCCGTCGGCGTAAAACGGGTGCCCCACGGCACCACGATCACGCCCCCGGGGCGGCACTGCTCCAGCCACGTACGGGGGAAGGTGTGCAGCCCGCATGTGGCGATGATCCTGTCATACGGCGCGCCGGCCGGGTGCCCCTGGAAGCCGTCGCCGCAGACGACCGTGACCGCCTTCAGCCCCTGACGTTCGAGGGCCGCTCGGGCGGCTTCGGCGAGGGCCTTGTCGACCTCGACTGTGGTCACGTTCTCGGCACCCAGGCGGGAGGCGAGGAGACCGGCGTTCCATCCCGTGCCGGTACCGATCTCCAAGACGCTCTGCCCCGGGTGCACTTCGAGGTCACGGAGCATCGCGGCAACGACGGACGGCGCGGACGCCGACGACGACGCCACCACGCCTTGCCCCACCCCAAGGTGTTCTCCGTCGTCCCACTGCGTCACCAAAGGGTGGTCCGACTCGGCTGCCTCGCGCCACCGCTTCCGATCGCGAACACGGTCCGCGGCTTCGACTTCTCCGGTCGCCACGTCGTGTTGCCAGACCAGATCGGGCAGAAACCCCGTCCGGGGCAGAGCCCCGAACGCAGGTTCCCACTTGGCAGTCAGTGCTCCATCCGCCGCGAGCTGCGCAACCAGCTCCCGCCACCCCTGCTCGCTCACTTCCCGTGCTTCCCGCCGCCCTTGGGCGCGCCACCGTCGGTCTGCGGCGGCTCCTTCGGCGGTGTCCACGGCTGTCCCGGCAGCTTGTCCTGCTTCCCGCTGTCATCAGGCTTGTCACGCTGGCCCACGACGGCCCTCCCGCTTCCGGCGATATGAGACGGATCACGGTAGTGGTGGAACGGTGCTGGGAGGAAGGCCGCCCCATCGAGCGCCCTGAAGCAGCCGGGGCAACACCTTCCAGCCCACCGATCACCCGGGGTACGCTCCCCTAACCCATGGGTACGGCTGTACGAGAACGGCCCGTTTCCCCCCACATCTGCCGTGGGGGGAAACGGGCCTTCGCGCGCTGACTCAGATGCCGACGGAGTCGGACAGTGGTTGGCTTCTGCGCTACGCCTCGACCACGCCGAAGTCAGCGTCGCCGGAACGCACCAGGCCCATGAAAGAGGACCAAGCCGCAGCCGGCACAACGAGCGCGGGGCCGGCCTTGTCCTTGGAATCGCGGATGCCGACCTGACCCGTCAGATGTGCGATCTCGATGCAGTTGCCGCCGTCCTGGGAGCTGTATGACGACTTGAACCACCCTTCTTCGGTTGCCAGGTTGGTTGAAGGGCGCAAAGTGTGATTCACGGTCATTTCCATAGTTTCTTTTCGAGGTTTTTGAGGAATTGCGGCGTCTCGTGGGGGCCGGGTGCGATCTTGGCCATGTTGTCGAACTGCCGCTTGTACTGCCCTACATCCGATTCCTTGGACCACATGGTTGTCGCCTTGTAGCTGTCGCTCTGGACCACGGGGTCCAAGCCGTCGAACTCCAGCATCGTGAAGTTCCAGTCCGATCGGTAGGTGAGCAGGTCTCTGGGGATGATCTGCACCTCAACGTTCTCCAGCTTGGTGAGGCGGATGATCTCGGCGTACTGGACTCGCATCACCTCTGGCGAGCCGATGGCCGTGGTCAAGCTGTTCTCGGTCAGGATGACGTGTATCTCGGGGCCGTCTGCGCTGGTCAGCCGCTTCTTCCGCTCCATCCTGACGCGGATGGCTTGCTCCACGGCGTCGGTGGTGCGCTCTTCCACGATCTTCGCCGACTGCATCTGAGCACGAGCGTAGCTTTCGTCTTGGAGGAGTCCGAACACGCTGTTGTTCTGGTAGCCGCGGATGCGGATCGCGTCATGCTCCAGTCCCAGATATAGCGGCATGCCGGAGGGCAGCGCGTTGCGGTAGGACGTGTACGGCTCCTTGCTCAGCGAACCGCGTTGCATGGACAGCAGTGCGTCCCGGTCCGCTGGGTCTTTGACGCCGTAGCGGTCCATCAGGCGTTCGAGGTCGGCCAGCTTGGGCAGGGGAATGTCTCCGCTCTCGACCCTACTGACCTTGGACCGCGAGAAGCCCAGTTCGAGCGACACGCTCTCAGCGGTCAGATCGTTCTGCTCACGGAGTGCTCGTAGTTCCTTTCCGAGCATGACCCGTAGAAACGTCGGTCCCCGTCGTGCGGCCACCTGCTCCCTCTTTTCGGTGCTCTGTCTGCCAGATGAGTACCCCTGTCCGCCGGAATGAAGTGCCTGTCCGTCAGATTGAGGCGTCAGTCCGGAGTCTGACATGCCCTGTCTGCCAAACAACACCCCTCGTCGGGTAAGGGGCATTTGCCAATGTGCGCCCGAGTGCGGATTCGCTTGAATGTTAACTGCGATGTGAGCCAGGCTAGTTGAGCTGGTCACGGCAGCGCATCCGGAAGGGTGGGTTGCCTGCATCGGCGCCGGAGCGCTGCCTGTGCAGCGCGGTTCGCATCCGTGCGGGGGAGGTGTTCTGCGCTGTCCGATTGGCTCTGGCAGCGCTCCGGCTGAAGCTTTCGTACGACCGATTGCGGCAGGCGTCGAACCATCATGAAGCTACGGAAACTGTCTTCCGGGATGGCTCATGGGGCGCCTCCGCGTACGTCGCGTGCGGTGCCAGCCTCTTCGAGGGCCATCTTAGGGAATCCTCGGAGACCGGGCCGCGCCGGCAAGTCCCCCTCACCCCCGACGAGCCGAGGCCGGCAATGCGTCAGAGCACCACCCCTAGCGGTCTGGACTGGATGGACCGGGAGCGTGCCTTCGAGGCAGAGTTTCTCCTGGAGAAGGCCCGTGTTGAGGTCGATCCGTACGTGCCTCTCGCGGCAGCTCGGCGCGGGCATCTGGAGCGGATCGTCGCGCAGCTCCATGTCCGGCGCCGGGTGCCGCGGGTGTGCCTGTACGCGCTTTCTGTCGGTGGGCAGGAGCCGCGGCACTCTCTGGATGCCGCTGCGGCTTTCGCGGTGCGTCAGTCGTGGCAGGTCGGGGTGGGGCAGTCCTACACGGATCACCAGGGCGCGGCCGCCCCCTTGGCACGGCCGGGGTGGTGCCTGGTGCGGGCGCAGATCCGGGCTGGCTACGCCGACGGGGTCGTGGTGGTCACCCACAGTGTCATCAGCCCGCACGCCGACGAGTACAGGCAGCAACTGGAGTGGTTCGGACATCATTTCGGGTTCGTCGCTCTGATCGTTCCTGAGGTTCAGGAGGGGCGGAGGTGAGCGCCCCAGCAGCAGAACGGGCCGCTGTGCGCGCCTTCGAGGTGCACTTCTTGCCGGCTGCCTGCCGCGTGCGGCACATGCGGCAGATCACCGCCGCCCACCTGCGCCTGTGGCACCTGACCGCCCTGGTCGATACCGCGACGCTCGCCGTTTCGGAACTGGTGACGAATTCCATCCGGCACGGGGAGGGGCATCCGGTCGGGCTCAGGGTGACGTGCTCGGCCCACGAGCTGCGGATCGCGGTCACCGACGGATGCCCCACCCCGGCCCGGCTGCGCTCCGCAGACGACACCGCCGAGTCCGGCCGCGGGCTGCTGCTCATCGCATTCTTCACGAAGGACTGGGGCGTCAGCCCCGACGGGCTGACGACGTGGTGCGCCTTCGCGATCCCGGCACGGAGGCCGTGATGGCCGCCGTCACAGATCCTGCCGCCGCCCAACTGCGCCGCTCCCTCGTCCGCGACACGATCGGCGACGACCTCTACAACGCCTTGAACGCCGTGCTCGATGAGTACTCACGCCCCACCCCGGACCAGATCGGGCAGACCACGCAGCGGCTTCGGGATGTGACGGCCCCGCTCGTCCAGGCCATCCCGTACCTCGTGACGCCGTACCCGGCTGCCGAGATCCGGCACTTGCTCGACCTGCGCTCCGAACGGCCCGAGCCTGAGCACGCCTACCGGCACGCTGTCCGCTTCGCCCTGACAATCGTCGACCTGCTCGGCCTGATGGGAGAGGGCGCTCCATGACGCGCTCCCCGCGCCGGCAGGCCCGACCCCACGCACAGGGGCGGCCGGCCCGGCAGCCCCGATCTCCCGCCTGAGGAACCCGCCCGTATGCCAGATCCCCGTGACCATATGGAGAGCGCCGCGTGAATACCAGTACCAGTGGACTGCCGAGCGCCGCCGCCGGCGTGAGCGTCGATCTCGCTGCTGCGACCCGCGTTGTGCGTGTGGCCTGGACCCGTGTCGCCAGCCACGAGATGTGGGAGGACGAGGCGCGGACGTTGATCCGTAAGGTCGAAGAGACGCTGCGTGTTGACGTGCTGCCTGCCTCCGAGCAGCGCGCCGGCCGCCTCAACCGCGGCAGCCAGGAGTGGTCCCTCTTCGCGACGGCGATCAGCAGGGCCCGTCACTGTCTGGACGACCAGACCTGGACGAAACCGGCCGCACACCTCCACCACCTCGTCATCTGCGCGGTCCAGCTCCTGCATCAGATGGACGTGCCGGTATGAATCACACAAGGCCGCCGACGCATCGGCGCCAGCCGGACCCGCCCACGCGCGACCGGCTGGCCGTCATCGCCCTGGTCGTACTCATCGCGGTCAGCGTCGTCACCCTGACGCTGGCATCGACACCCGCCCGCATCTGAACCCACCGCCCCCTGACCGGTCACCTCCCGGCGCGCCGACCCCGCAGCGTCGGGAGGTGACCTCAGACGGGCTCCTCCGTCCCCGCCGAGGCCACCGTGAGGTGTCGCACGGTCCGGCCCGCGGATGGAGGAGCGGCGCCACCGTGCCGTCCCTGTCAGACGGCACGAGCAGCGCGCCCCGGCCGCCCTTACCAGCGGGAAAGGGCGGCCGGCCACCACTCCCGAATCGTTACCTGTCCGCCGCCAATGCGCGGCGGCCGTCACAGCGAGGACGTATGACCGCCCGTACGCACGCCGCCGAGCACTGGGACAACTGGTACACCGGCCTCCACAACTTCCCCCCGGCCAGCCAGACAGAGACGGCCCGCTTCCATCGGCACGTTCGGCCCAGGCCGGGGCAGGCGGCTCTTGATGCAGGATGCGGCACGGGCGTCTTCTCTCGGCAGCTTGCCAGGTGGGGGCTGACCGTTACTGGTGTGGATTTCTCCGCCGTCGCCATCGACCAGGCCCGTCGGTCGGCCCACGGGAGCACCCGATACGAGCGCTACGAGCAGGCCGACGTGACTGCCGACGCGACCCCCGCATGGCTCCCACCCGCCGGCTTCGACATCATCGTGGCCCGCCGCTCCCTCGCACACCTCGACCAGCCCAAGTTCATGGCCTACGCGCGGCGCTGGCTGCGGCCAGGCGGGGCGATGTACGTACTGACCGCGCGCTCGTCCGACGGCAGGCCCGCCGGTTTCCGCAACTGCGGGATGACCGAGCAGCAGATCGACGCACTGGGCTGCGGGTGGGCCGACGTGACCCACCGGATGGTCAGCCGAAACTTCGCACTCATCCTGCGAGGCCCCCGTGGCGGGACAGGGCCGCACTGCCCGGCGGCATCGGACGGTCCATGACCGGTTCCACGGCCGGAGCCAGGCGGCCGACCGCGCCCGCGGTCGAGCAAGGCAACTCCGCCCGTGGGGCCATCAACCCCATACGACAACGGAGAACGAGATGCAGCACGCACCAACGGAAGGGGCTGCCGTGGCGGACCTGTGGGCCGAGTGCCCGGACGAGGCGCGTCAGGCCGCTGAGCGGGTCGTGGGGTCGCCGGCGAACTGGCAGCTGATGAGGAGGGGCAGCCACGGTACGGCCAAGTGGCGCGTATCGGGGCCGGGCACCCAGCAGGTCGTGGTGAAGGCCGGCGCCGGTCAGGCCGCCGATGTGGTGGCGCGCGAGATCACGGTGCTGGCGTACATGCAGTCCGCGGGCATCACGGCAACCGGATACGGCGACGCCCAGGGACTCACCAGCGACTACACCGCGTGGCTGGTACGGCCTTGGCTGACGGGCCTGACGACCTGGAGCGCTTTCCAGGCCGTACGCGATGGGCACCCCGACGTCGCCGACTACAAACGGGCGTTGACCGCGGCCGTGGACCTGTGTACGGCCGTTGGCGGACTGCACCAGCACGGTTGGGTGCACGGGGACCTCCAGCCGCACCACAGCGTGCACATGGCCGGCACTCGCACGGTGCAGCTGCTCGGCTGCACGTGGGCCTGGGCTCCGGAACTGGCCCCGTCCTCCGCCTACACCGGCGGCCTGGTGCACCTCGTAGCACCCGAAGTTGCGGCCGCGGCCGAATCTCCCACGCGGCCGGTGATCACGTCCAAGTCGGGCGATGTCTACGCCCTTGCGGCCTCACTGTGGTGGTCCGCCACTGGTGACTGGCCTGTGAACTACGCGGCGGCGGCGATAGACCCCACCGCACACACCGCGGCGGTGCTGCGGCGCATGATCGCCGCCCGGCGGCTGAGGATCAGCACGACGAGCGTCTGGCCCCAGCTCACGGAACTGCTGCGCGAGGTGCTCACCGCGGACGCGGTACAGCGCCCGACGGCCTTTCAGCTCGCCCAGTCGCTGCGCAGGCTGATGTGAGGGCACGGCCGCGCGGTGCCCGCCGTGTCGAACGGCGCTGCCGTCCGCCGCCCGCCTGAAGCCGACCGACCACCGCACATCACCACACCAGATACCCGGGACAGCCGATGACATCCTTACGCAAATCGGAGTCGAAGGCAGCCCTGGCCAGGGCACTGGTCGCTGTCCGGCAGCACATCCAGGACCAGTACTCACCCGGCGAACGTCTCCCTCCGACGCACGAGATCGCCGCCGGGCTGAATCTCCCGTATCACTATGCCCTCAGGGCGCTGCGTCAGCTGGACGCCGAGGGCGTCATCGCCCGCACCCATTCCTTCTCGTGGGTCCTCCACCCCGGTGAGCTCAACCCCCGCGACGCAGCGCTGGAGAAGACGGTGCGTGAGCGCATCAACTCCGGCCGCTACACCAGCGGCCAGCCCGTGCCCATCGGACTGCTGGGCACGGAGCACAGCCTCACCGGTGCGCAGGTGCAGCGAGCGTGCCGCCGGCTGATAGCCGAGGGAGTCCTGCGGCACGACGAGCACGGACGCCACGGCCCCGGCCTCTACATCACCGCGCACACCCCGATACCCGACCAAAGGAAGCCATGAAAAAGTCACCTGCCCTCGCAGCACTCGTCTGTGCAGTGGCGCTCGCGCCGCTGACCGCCTGCGGGCCGGACACCGGCCGGACCGCGGCCGACGGCAGCAAACCGCCACGGAGCACCAGCGACACCCGGCCGAACGGCATCAGCTCTCGCTCCGCCCGGGAAATCTATGAGGCGGGCACGAAAGCGAATGCCGCCTCGGGCTCTTTCCGAATGCAGTCCAAGAGCACCGAGACCGAGTCGGATATCAGGGTCTCAGCGACCGAGTGTGTAGGCAAAGTCCATCTGCTGAAAGACGGGGACGGAGTTATCAACGGAGCTTTCGAACTCATCCAAAAAGACAATGACGTATGGGCAAAACTCGACAAACGACTCAGCGAAATGTTCAATCAGGAAGGGGAAAAAATCCCTGCCGATGAATGGCTACACGGCACTCCCAACACTCCACTGCTGAAAATCACCCTCTCCCACTGTCAACGCAACAAACTCACCGCACCAGACCAGGGCGACAGTTACATGAAGAAGGGCTCCGTCGCCTCCATCGACGGAGTGCCGGTCATTCAAGTCACCAGCAGCGGCAGTGGTGGAACAGCCACATACTCCATCGCCACGACGGGAAAGCCGAATCTCATCAAGCGCGCCGTGGACCAGGACAAGCAGACGACCATCACCTATTCAAAATTCGGTGAACCAGTTGGCGCCAAGAAGCCAACCGGAACAATCACCGAAGCCCCCTCTCACTGACTGACGTGAGAGACGCCGGACCAGCCGGACTCCTCGCCGACGGTCGCGATGTGACGGTTGGTCCGGCGGGCGGTCGTCCGCGACCGCCGCAGGAAACCATGACGACGAGCCGTAGCCTCAATGGGGGAGGACCTTCCGATGTCCCGCAAGCGCTATCTGATGCCGGGCCCCGAACGCGACCGTGTCGCCGCCGTTTTGAAGGCGAAGTACGAGAGGGGCGGCACCTCGATCCGGGCGCTGGCCGAGGAGACCGGCCGCTCCTACGGCGGCGTGCACCGGCTCCTGACCTACGCCGGTACGACCTTGCGCCGACGCGGCGGTGTGCAGCGCGGGGAGTCGGCTTCGTGATTCTCCTGCCGCCGCACCGCACCAAGGGCGGCGTCATGCTCGGCGCCGCCGGCCCCGGGGGTGAAGGCCCCTTCGGACCATGGGGCGGGGCAGACCCGGAGACGGACGCGGAGGGGTCCGACGGCAGCAGCATCGGCCGGCCACCGTCGCACCGACCGGCGCGTCCAGTCTCGCCTACGCGCCCGGAGTGACGTCGTCGAGCGCGCCTTCGGCGGCTTTCCGCATCGCAGCCAAGGGCGCCGGGGTGCGGCCGGTTTGGATTTCGACCTGCCGGGCGGCCTGGTGCACGAGCATGGGCAGGCCGCCGATGACGGCGGCGCCTGCGCGGCGGGCGGCCTGGGCGAGCGGGGTAGGCCAGGGTTGGTAGACCACGTCGAGCAGCGTGCTTCCCGCCGCTGGCCACTGTGGCGCGAGCGGGTCGGCGGCGCCGGGTGGGAGGGCGGAGACGACCAGGCCCGCGTGAAGGTGCCGGGCGGCCTGGTGCCACGGCTGGATGCGCAGGGCGATCCCGATGCGCTCGGCCGCGTGCGCCAGTTCGCCGGCGCGGGCGGGATTGCGGGCGACGGCGGTCACCTGGCGGCAGCCGAGGGTGTGCAGGACGGCGAGGGCGGTGGCTGCGGTCGCGCCCGCTCCGAGCACGCAGGCGGATTCCACCCGGGTGATTCCGGCATCGAGGAGGGCCCGGAGCATGCCGTCGACGTCGGTGTTCTCTCCCAGGAGCCGGCCGCCGCGGACGGTGACGGTGTTGGCGGTGCCGGTCGCCGTCACCGTCTGCGAGACCTCGTCGAGCAGGGGGACGGCGGCGCGTTTGAGCGGCATGGTCAGCGACAGCCCTGCCCAGCTGTCGTCCAGGCTGGTGAGGAAGGTCGCGAGCTGGTCGGGGGTGCGGTCGATGGCACGGTAGCTCCAGTCGAGGCCGAGGGCCTGGTAGGCGGCGCGGTGCAGTACCGGCGAGAGGGCTTGGCCGATCGGGGAGCCGAGGACGGCGAGTTGCTTGGTCACGGCCGGTGGTGGAGCATCGCCGCCACGCCTTCGTCGCTGGGCACGTACGAGATGCCGCGCAGGACGGCGACCGGGGCGCCGCGTCCGCGCTGCCCGAGAATGATCCCGGCCGCCGCGGCGATGAGGTCGGTGAAGGTTTCTTCCTGCCGCTTGCCGCTGTGCTCCGTTACCCGCAGGGGGGCCACGCCGGCGGCGCCGATGGAGATGACGGTCGCTCCGCGCCGGTCGGCGCGGCCGTCGGAGTCCGCGATGACCACCGCGACCTCGGCGCCGGTGTAGGTGATCAGGGCGTCGCGCAGGGCGCGGGCGGAGGCGTCCGGGTCCACTGGCAGCAGCCAGGCGCCCTCGGTGCCTGCCCGGTCGATTCCGGCGGACGTGAGCTGGTAGCCCAGTCGGTGCGTAGCGATGATGGGGCCCTTCTCCGTGGCCAGGAAATGCTCGCTGGAGGAATCCAAGATCAACTGCACGATTTCGGCGGGCTTGCCCGTCTTGGCGGACAGCTCCAGGGCCTTGGGCCCGGGGGTGACGCTGGCCAGGTCGACGTACCGCTGCTCCGCGATGGACACGATCTTGGAGGCCACCACCACGATGTCGCCGTCCTGCAACTCGACGCCGGTGCGGGCCAGGACGTCGGTGATGGTGCCTGCCAGGTCGTCACCGGGCTGGAGCTCGGGGAACGGCTCCTCCAGGGCGAAGGCGGAGAAGCCAGAGGTCGGGGCGGCGGTCATCGCGAGGCTCCTGCGGGAGTGAGGACGGCGGTGTGCAGGCGGGCGTGCGCTGCGGCGAGCTGATCGGCCCGCTGCCGGATGGTGGCGTGCTGCCCGGCGGTGAGCCAGTCGCGGACGCGGTGCAGATAGTGCGGCCACAACCGGCGGGCTGCGTCGAGGGCCGGTGTACCGGAGTTGACGGCACGCCAGGCGTCTGCGACGGGCAGCGGCCAGGGCCCGTCATCGTATCCGTCCGGGGACGGGGCAAGACCGTCCAGCGTGGTCAGCATGGCCTGAAAGCGGTCAGGCGAGAGCACGCGGTCGGCGGCCCGGTAGACGGCGGGTCCGCTAAGGGGCGGTGTGGGCGGCGGGCTCCAGGCGGCGGTCAGGTGCAGCAGGACCGGGACGGCCTGGTGGAAGATGACCGGGAGGTGGGGGAAGGAAGCGGCGTGCCGTTTGGGCTCGTCGATCCGTACGGAGGCGATGGGGCCGGTCGCGGCGGCGGTCAGCAGCAGGAGCGCGTCGATGCCGTACCCGTCCACGCATGCCGACACCCCCGCGGGCAGAGCCGCGACAGCGCGGAGCGCGGCGTCCAGGGCAGCGTGGGAGAGGGCGAGGTCCCCGGCCAGCGGCTGGGGCACGTCGATCCCGGTCGTGGCGGCGATCAGCGGGCGGGCGAGATGGTTGGTGAGGTTGGCCTCGTCCCAGTGGCGCGGGTAGTCGGCGATGGCCAGGGCAGCCCCATCGTGTATCCGGTCCAGCAGCGCGCGGTAGACGGCCGGGTCCGGGTTGCGGGTGTCGGTGTCGAGGATCAGCACCGCCTCGGCGCCGGCGATCTCCGGGCGTCCGGTCGCGGTCAGGATCTGGGCGCCCTTGCCCCGCTCCAGCCCGGTCAGCCCGACCTTCCCGGCCCGCGTGGGGGCGGCGGCGAAGTGCGCGGCGGTGTCGGGGGCGTCGGAGGAGTCGGCGTGCACGATGACCGTCCGCGCACCGTCCAGCGCGCTGTCCACCGCGGCGGTGACGGCGGCGATGGTGGCGGGTTCGTTCCGGCTGGGCAGGATCGCGGCGGCGGACGTCTGTGTCACGTGTACTCCTCGGTGATGAGGTCGGCGGCGGTCTGCGGGTCGGGCGCGTACAGGTAGGTGTATGGCTGCTGTGCGAGCTGGGCGATCAGGTGGGTCCGCCAGCGGGCGAGCGGGAGGGTATCCAGCGGCCATACCGGCCCGTACGGGGTTCCGTTGGGGCCGGTCAGCGGGGTGGGAAGTCCGCTGATGTACCGGGCGAGAGCCTCGTGGAGGCGGAGTTGCTCGTTTGCGGAGAACGGTGTGGCCGGCACCAGCAGCGGGCGGGGAACGGCGGGGTGGACGGTGAGTCGGATGACCCCGGCCAGAGGAACGGGGGCGCGGAGGAAGGGGGTGAGGTTGACGACGGGCTTGGGGGCCTGCCACAGCTGCGGGTCCTGCGGGCGGACGGCCGCCGTCGCCTTGCCCGGCAGGATCAGCAGCTCGTCCTCGTGCTCGGCCAGGACGGTCAGGTCGTCACCGGCGTGGGTCCAGCCCCGTTCGCCGAGGGCCAGGGTCACGCTGGTCTTGCCCGCGCCCTTGTTGCCCAGCAGCAGGACGCCGCGTCCGCGCGGTGTGACGGCGGCGTTGGCGTGGAGGGTGAGCATCTGTCGCTCCTGGCGGGCCCGTTCCAGCGCGTTGTACGTCGTGTAGGCGAGCGTCGCGGACCGGGCGGTGGCGCGGGTGAGGCTCATGCGGATCGTCTGCCCGTCCACAGTGACCTTCGGCTCCGCGTCGGCGTAGGCCACCTCCAGGACCGGGCAGTCCCGGCTCTCGGGGCCCGGGGCGCAGAGGTGCCATCCGCCGGGGAGCCGGTTGGCCGCCGTGACGGCCGGGCCCGTGTCCAGCCCCGCAGGAAGCTCCAGGGCCGCGGTGAGGTGGCCGGTCGCCACGGCGGCCGGGTTCACGACAGCGTGGGCGGGTCGAGTTCGGCCAGCAGCTCGGGCACAGGCAGAACGGCGGGCAGGTAGCGCTGGTTGTCCACGAGGTCGGGCACCCAGTCGGTGCGGTGCAGCACCTCGCGCACCAGCTCGGCGTTCGCCGGGTCGGGGTGTGTGGCGGTGATGTCGAGCGAGGCGGGCTCGGGGTAGCGGCTTCCGTTGCGCCACATCACCGCGATGCGGCACGGCCCGCCGGCCTTCTCGGCGACTGTGCGGCTCGCCTCGTCAACCAGCCATCCGCCGACCTTGCCGACATGGTAGGCGGGATTCTTCCCGAACAAGGCTTCGTTGCCGGCCTGCTGGCCGGGGGCGATCAGCCCGGAACGTGCGTTGCCCCGGCCGACCAGCCCGTCCTCGCCGTAGTCGATCGCCGATCCGGAGACGGTGAAGTACTGGCCCGACAGCGGGCCCGTGCGGCTGTTGCGGGTGTTGCACACGACCTTGACCGGGCCGGGCAGACGCTCCAGGAGCTGGGTGGTGAGTTCCTGGGCGGCGTCGCTGACGGCGTCCTCGAACTCCGCGCTGCTGGTCAGGTGTCCGGCCACGGCCGGGACGCACACGGTGACGTTCAGCGCGTGCCCGTCGCGGATGACCAGGGCCTTGATGTCGCTGCCCGCCCACGGCTGCTGCCGGAACCAGGCTTCGGCGAGCAGCGCGACGGCCTCGGCCGTAGTGCGCGGCGCTGTGCCGACGAGGAACCCGGCGTCGTTCGAGAACGCGGTGGGGCGCTCCGGCAGGTCCTCAAGGCTCCGGGGAGCGAACCAGTGCGCGAACTTGGAGGAGTCGGTCGTCTCGTGCTGGGCCTGCCAGGTGATGTGCTCGAACCCCGGCAGGGCGGTGCGCAGTTGCTCGGCGGCGGCGGCTTCGAGGATCTCGCGCACGGGGATCGTGCGGCCGGCGAAGGATGCGGAGATCCGGCCGCCGAAGATCACGCGTACAGGGCGGTCGTAGGTGCCGTCGGCGTCCCCGAAGCGGGCGCGGCCGCCGAGGACGGCCACCTTGTCGAGGTTGTGGTGCAGGATGGCGCCGAACTCGCGCAGGCAGTATTCGCTGTAGCGGATCGAGGCCAGCTCGGCGATGGAGTCGGCGAGGGTGTCCGGATGCCCGACGCCCTTGCGCTCGACAACCTCGACGCCGAGGTCATGCGGCAGTACCGGCCTCAGAGACGGTGCGTGCGGTGCGGTAGGCATGGTCGATGACCTCCAGGGTGCGGCGGAGCTGAGCAAGCGGGAACAGGGACGGATGGCGCGGGTCGGCGTCACCGGAGGGCAGGGCCCGGTACATGGCCCGGCGCAGCTCCAGGTCGCCGGGCGCGGACAGCGGATCGCCGAGCCCGGCTTCGAGGTTCCGGCCGCGCACGTGCACCTGCTGTCCGTCGTCCAGGTGCAGCGTGACCTCGTGGCGCCGCGGCTGGTCGACGCTGTCGACCCGGGCGTCCACCATCAGGACCGCGCCGTCCTCGAACACCACCGTCGCGGTGATGCGATCCTCGGATTCGGCCCACCGCCGTTCGCGGTGCACCTCGGCGGTGCAGGAGCTGATGTGGGAGGGGGACAGTAGGCGCAGGGCGAGGGCCATGCCGTGAATCGCCTGCTGGTGCAGAACGCCCCCGGCGGTGGCGTACCGGGTGCGCCAGGTTCGGTAGTACGCGCGGTCTCGGCGGCACACCAGCGTCACCGCGGCCCGGCGAACCGCCGGTGCCCTATCGAGCAGCCCGGCGAGTCCGGGGGCGAAATGCGGCTGGAAGGCGACGAAGATCCGCCGGTCCAGCGGTGTCGGCGCCAGGTCCGCGGGATCGAGCGTGACCGGCTTCTCCACCAGGACGGCCGCGCCGCGCAGCGCGGCGGCGCGGGCGGCCACCAGGGCGGTGCCGGGCGGCGTGGCCACCACGACCACGTCCGGCGCGAACCTGTCCAGCGCTGTCTCCCACCAGGCGAGCAGCGGCACCCCGGTCGGCGGGGCAACGACCGGAGCGGGGTCGGCGACGCCCACCAGGGCCACCCCTTCGGTGCGGGTCAGGGCCTCGGCGTGCTTGGCTCCGACCTCTCCCGAGCCGATGAGCAGGACCCGCCTCACGCCAGACCGCCCGGCACCGCACGGCGCAGGAACGTCGCGCCGCGCGTCAGCGCGTCGCCCGGAGTCTCGCGCACGTGCGTCTCCAGCGCGTACGGCAGCGCCGGCCGCACCCGGTGCAGGACGGGAAGCAGGTCCGCGTACGGCACGTCGCCGGCGCCCGCGGCCACGAACTGCTTCATGCCGTCGTCGCGCGGTACGTAGTCCTTGACGTGGACGTACTCGACGTACGGGGCGAGGGCCTCGACGGCTGCCGCCGTGCCGTGGCCGACTTCGTACAGGTTTCCCAGGTCGAGCCACAGCCCCAGGCCGGTGTGCTCACGGAGCACCTCCAGGAGCGGTCCCGGCTCGGCGACCGTGCACACGGGCTCGTTCTCCAGCAGCAGCCGCACCCCGGCCCGCTCCGCGGCCTTGAGGGCGTACGTCAGCAGCGGGTCGTCCACGAACGTCTCCGTCTGCTCGCCCACGGACAGGTGGGAGAAGACGCGGACGCGGCCGGTGCCCAGGATGTCGGCGGCGGCGAGCGCACGGTCCACCCAGCGTTCCCGGTCCTCGGCCGGCACCTGGGTGGGGAAGCCGAAGCTGTCGACCTTGCCGGGTGTGACCTCGGGCCGGCACCACTTCCACAGCGGCGAGGCCAGCGCCGCCACAGTCAGGCCGCGCTCCTCGGCCAGGGCGCGGATGTGCCGCAGCCGGTCGACGGGCAGCGTCACCGCGTTGGCGCCCTCAGCCGAGCGGATCTCCAGATGCCCGATACCCAGCGTCACCGCCAGGTCCATGCCCGGCGTCGGGTCGGGGCCAAGCTCATCGGGGTTGAGTACCAGCGTGCTCGCCGGCGTTGCGTCCACGGCCATCTCCTTCTTCAGCGATGTGCAGGGTGGTGGGAACGAGGTGCCCCCGTGCCGGGGCGCACGTCCTCCGGCACGGGGGCAGTAGGTCAGGAACCTCAACAGGCGGTTTTCAGCCGCCGCCGCCCGGCGGAGGCGGCACCGGGATCGGCGGGGGCGGAGGCGGCGGAGGAGGAGGGGGCGGGGGCTGCGGCCCCCAGGTCGGGGCCGGTAGGACAGCGGCGTGCATATTCACCTCCAGCGGTGAGAATCGAGCCCCCACCATCCCCCCGGCCCCCGCTGGGACGACATCCCGCCAGCCGCCCCAAATCCCGGACAGATACCACCCGTTGGACAACCCTTGGACACATGCCTGTCCCCGCTCCCCGGCTCTCCCCCCAGCACGTACGCGCCGAGCTGCTGCGACTGCGCCAAGGCCCCGCCCTCGGCCACCCCGGGGCAGTCACCGCGCTCAGCGTCCAGCTCCGCGCACTGCTGCTCGCCCGCACCCCGCCGCTGTCCCACGCAGCGAGCGAGACCACACGCCTGGTGGCAGCCCTGCGCAGAGCCATCGACGCGCTCACCCCGCACGAGCGCCACTACGCCGCAGCCGACTTCAACCTGCTGGGCGAGCACTCCTGGCCGAGCCTGACCGAGCGACAGGAATCCCTCGCCCGCGTGCTGGGCTGCTCCACCAAGACCGTGCACCGCCACGCTGGACAGGCACTGGACACCCTCGCCCTGCTCATCTCCGACGGCAGTTACGTCACCGAACCACTCCCGCCGGGCAGCGACGCCCCCACCACCACCGCGGGGACGGCCACAGACGACGGGACGGGCCAGTTCTTCGGCATCACCGCTACCTCGCGCGTGGACGTGATCTGTTCCGCCCTCTCCACTGCGGACCGGACGCGAGCGCGGCCCAGCGACCCGCTGTACGCCCGCTACGCGGGCTTCGCCGACCTCGACGCCCTGCTTTACGTCCGCGTCCACCTAGCCCAGGGCTTCCCGGCCGCCACCATCCGCGACTTCCACCCCAGCGAGTACTACAACGCCGAACCCGACTGCCTGATCGTCCTCGGCGCCCCCGACCGCAACATCGCCTACGCCGAGGTCGGCCCCCACCTGCCCTACCGCCTCACCCCGCCTCCGGACCCGTCCATCACCTTCCCCGACCACGGCGACGTCCGCCTGGCCCCGAGCTGGGCGCCCGAGGGCGAACTCCTTGCCGACCTGACCGTCATCACCCGCCTCACCCTCGACCAGGGCACCACCGTGGTCCTCCTCGGCGGCTGCCTCACCCTCGGAGTTCTCGGCGCCGCCAAATGCCTCCTCAACGGCGAACGTGGCCGACGCAACACCGCTTACCTCGACGCCCTCGCCCCCGGCGGCGACCTCATCACCGTCACCGCCACCCGCAAGATCGGCGGCATCACCGACACCCCCGACCTCACCGCCGCCGAACCCCTCCTCCTGCTCACCCGCGACCAGGCAGGCGGCCGTTTCACCACCCGCCTGGACAACACCGCCCGCTACACAGCCAGATAACTGCGCCAGACGGCAGTTCTCCGCAGCCCAGGGTGTCTCACGCGGAACGGACACTACGTCGACGGGTACCTCCATGGCAGTGGTCGGGGTATCCCCCGGCGCCGGAGATGAACCGGCGCGGGATCTGGGCCGCGTGATCACGCTGGATGACGCCAGGGTGCGGGCTCATCAGATCAACTCCTTGATGGGGGCGCCGGCTTCCGGATCACCGGCATCCGCAGAGCCCCTCGCCGGCCAGGCGTCCAGTTGGAAGCGTGCCGGCCGGGCGTCGTGGCGGCCGATGCGGCATTCGTCTCCGGTCTTGCCGAGCGCGTTGTTCATGCGGATCAGGAAGCGGTCGTACTGCTCGTGCCAGAGCACCACTGAGCCCGCCTCCTGGTAGGCGTCGGCGCGGGCAAAGGCGAAGGCCGCTATTTCGTAGGTGAGATGGTCGTGCTCGGGCCAGCAAGGCGGGATGACGTGTTGGGGCTGCCAGGCGTAGGTAAAGTTCAGCCAGCGGCACACAGCGTCGAGCCATTCCGGCAATGGCGCGATCAGCTCGGCCGACAGGGCGCCAATATCCCACGGTGACGGGCCGTCCACTACCGACTCCTCCGTACTCCTTTCCGCGATGTACTCGGCGATCAGCGCGGGCGGCTCAGGGAAGGGCGCGAATCGAGCCAAGGGATTTACGGTCATACGGCAGCCCCGGTCCGGCGGTTCGCCCATGCGGCGGCGTGCGCGTCCGCCTGGCTCTTCTTCGCAGCGGCCTGCTGAGCGCGCACTGTCTCGTTCGCTGTGCGGAGTGCGCGGACCTGGGTTTCGATCTCGGGCCAGGAGTCCCAGGTCCACATGCCGTCGAGACGGGTGATGACGGGGGGCAGGTTGTCCGCGAGGACCAGTGCGTGTCCTTCGGCTAGGCCCTTGATCTCGTCGCTGCGAAGGACTGGTTCCAGTGCCGTGTGCGTCGCGGTTGACTGCCCTCCGCGTTCGCCGCTGGTGTTGGTCTTGGTGGTGCGGACACGTTCGACCTGGCCGCACAGGTCGGACATGTCCTTCAAGAACGCGGGGTCTTTCGCCCCGCCGAATACGACAACGTTGTTGGTGAAGGCGGCCAGTTCATTGGCTGTGTCCTCGCCGAAACGGGCGCGGGCTGATGCCCATCCCTGGAGGCCGTAGATCACGGTGATGCCGCGTCCGCGGCCGTCGGCGACGCGCTGTCGCAAGGAGGGGATGGGGGCCACGTTTGGTGCTTCGTCCAGGGCGCCGAGGAGGGGTGGGTCGAGGCGCCCGGCGGGGGAGGTGATGGCGTGTGCCTCCGCGATGTCCAACAGGTCCTCCGTCACTGCCGTGGTCAGCGGAGCGACGGAGTTCACCTCTGAATCCTTCCCCAGAAGGTAGAGGGTGCCGCCTGCGTCGAGGAACTCGCAGAAGTCCGTAGGGTCTTCTCCGTTTCCACGGAGGGCTTCGATCACCGACTGATGCATGAGGGGTTCAAGTGCCGCGTCGAGGGTCGAGGCTGTGTTGCCCACGGTCCGGCTGTCGCCGGTACTCGCCGTGCGGAGCATGTCTGCCCATCCGGGGCCGGTTCCGGGGTGGGCGTTCAGGATGCCGAGCGGGGCAGGGTCAGTCAGCTTCCGGGCCCACTTCAGCACCCAGTCGATGCCGGCTCCGTCGAGGGCAGCCGCATGAAGGAAGGCTGCGAGGACCTTGGCGGCCTGCCCTTTGTAGAAGGCGCTGCCCTCGCTGGACTGGCCCGCCGAGCCGGGGATGCGAGAGCCGGCGACGAATGCCTTGGCCCGCATCATGGCGATCTCGGTGTCCGCCGCTCCGGTGATCGGTGACCACCGGAATCTTGGCAGTGAGGGGGCGATGTTCTGCGGGTCGAATGCCAGGACCGGGCAGTCACCGTGTCGCCGGGCATCGAGGGTGAGTTCCACGAGGTCCGGCTTGGTGGAGGTGGCGACGACCGGCCCCGGCCACCGCCGGATGAGGGGGGCGAAGAACCGCAACGTTTTTCCGCTGCCCATGGGACCGATCACTCTGCATGCCTTATCGGCTCGTGACCACAGGTCGACGCCCTTAGGACGGCTGGAGGTGCCCAGGGCATAACCAAATTCGTAAGGAGAATGGCGCATGGCGATATTCCTATGGAGAGCGAGAAATGGTGACTGGAACGGGAGTTTCAAGGCCGATCAGCCCTTGGACAGCTCCACGGGAGTTGCGGGGCTGCCGGGCTTGCCATCGTCGGTAAACGACGGTCGTATCTCCGTGGCCCTGAGGGCTGCCTTGGCGGACAGTTGGCGCTTGAGCTGGCCTTTCGATGTGAATCCAGCATTGCGGCGGGCTCGCGCTGATGAGATCCACATGATCAGCAGCCCGATGCCGCAGACGGCGGTGACGGCGTAGAGGGCCACGGAGAGCCCGTTTGGCAGGAGATCCATCAGGACGCTTTCTTCGCGGCGCGCGCGGCGAGGTAACGCATCCTGCGAGCGCAGAGGCGGGAGAGTGGTGCGAAAGGCCCCGTGCCGCGCGGAGGTGCGTGGTGAAAGGCTGTGTGAAGCTCTTCCGCCGCGCGCCAGATGTGCCCCACAGCGGCCCGTGCGTGGCCGCCGGCTGCGTGGGAGTCGTTGAGGTCGAGTTGCTCGGCAAGGCGGGCAGTGTTGCGGGCAGCGCTGAGGAATTCAGCGTGCAGGGAATCGATGTCGTCCCGAACAGTCCGCACGTGGGTCTGTTCTGCTGCCGTCGGACGGGTCAGATTGCGGTCTAGGGCAGTGAGTGTCAACGGTTTCTCCCATTCATACAGAGAGCGGTCTTGAGGTCCGGCTGAGGAACGTGTAGTGCTGTCGGCTTTCAGCCCGTCTCCGGAGATGCGGTTGACAGATCCGCCATCGATCCGGAGGAGAAGCACAGATGCTGTTCGGCTTCCGTCAGGAGATGCTGGACACCCGGATAAATGACCTCTCCTACCTTCCATAGGGCGACGCCCCTGCGGAGGCGCATGATGTGCTCGGCTGTCCATGCAGGAAGCCCCAGCCTTCTCGCCGTATCTTCTGCTTCGGATTTCTTCATGCTGTACACGACGACGGTGTCTGCCATCTTCAGTGCGGCTTGTGTCTCCGGGCTGTCGTCAATGTCGGAAAGGTGATGGACGATGAAGAGACACGACAGGCCGTACCCTCTGGCGAATTTGAGGAATTTCTCCAAGAGGCCGGCGAGCTGGGGGGTTCCGAGGATGTGCCAGGCTTCCTCGCACACCAGGATGCGTTTGCGCTGGGTGTAGCGACGGCAGTCGGCCTCCGGGTTGGCGCCGAGTTCCCAGGCACCGGATGAGGAATCGACGGTTACCCGCTCGTGGTGGCTGGGCTCGGTGCCGCACTCGCACATGGGCCGCAGCCAGACTTCCTCCAGGAACACCGAGATGACCGCGACGAGGATGGTCATGGCGACGCCGCCGGAGGGGACTTTGGTGAGGTCGAAGACCACCATGTCCGCGTCCAGGTCGATGGACAGGCTGGTGGGCCCGTCCAGCATGCCGGTCAGGTCGCCGGTCGAGTCCTGGTCACTGCCGCACAGCCGGTCGAGAACGTAGGACGCTTCCAGGCCGTCAGCCAGCAGCTCTTGGCGGGTGCGCTGCTTGGCCCTCGCATCTGCCTCGTCCGGTGCCCGCAGGCACGCGGCGACGTCGGCTAGGACCGGCGGGCGGCTGGCTTCGGCGGCGCGTTGATGGGCTCGGCGGATGGCGATGCGCAAAGCGGATCCTGCGAATTCGTCCAGAGGCTTTCCCAGGCCGAGTTCGACAATGGTGCGGAGGAGTTCGATTTGGCGCTTTCCTGCGATGGCCGGGTCCATCGGATTGATACAGGAGGAGGTTGTTCCGCCGCCGGGTGCGAACTTCACGGGAGCGTGCCCCGTCAGTGAGCGTCCGAGGGCCGCCCATTCGCCTTCTTCCCGCTCCTTCTGCTCCTTTGTGTCGAGGACCACTACTTTGCGGCCGAGCCGGATTTGCCGGGCGGTGTAGGTCTTGGCCAGTGCGCTTTTGCCCCGTCCGGTATCGCCCATGAAGATCGCGTTGCCGCCGGGCAGCCCGTCGCCGAAGGCGAAGAAGGGGCAGTAGATGAAGGCTTTGCCGGAATAGAGTTCCCGGCCGATGACGGCGCCCGCTGTACCCAGAGTGGGAGGCGCGATCGGCAGATAGAGGGCCTGGCTGGTGGTGGTCTCCGTGTAGAGGGGGCGTCGGACGGATTCGTGCAGCGGTGTCAGCGGTGCGAGGTCGAGAAGGTTGGTCACTTGATGCCCCCGGCGAACGGAAGGGTGTTGGCGAATGCCCTCGCGTGCTCCAGATCGAGCCATTCGATGCGCAGATGGGCGCTTCGGGCGCGGGAGGCGGTGGTGCGTTTGGTCCGCGACAGCTCGTCCGCACTCCGGGCGGAGACGCTGATGTACCCGACGACCGCGGCACCGGCCGCGCCGGAGCTGGCGAGTGCCATGCCGCGTGAGCTGGTGGCGTCGGAGGCGATGCGGTCGCGCGGGTCGACGTTCTTGCCGCGCGTGGCGTTGCGGTGCATCTCCGCCTGGTTGTTGGTGTCCTCCCTCAGCATGCGCTCGACAGCCGCGTCGTTGGGCTCCAGGTTCTGGGTGATCGCCACAGTGCGGATCACGTCGGGCATGCCGATGAGCAGGGGAGAGAGGAAGTCGGGGCCCACGGGCGTGGTGGGCCATGACGTCACGGCGGCTGTCGCGTGGTACCAGCTGCTGGTGGATCCGGCGGCGCGGGTCGCCACATGTTCGCCCCCGCGGACATCGACGTTCCTGGGAAAGGCGTGCGCCCGGGGCAGATGGGTGTCCCAGATGGCGTGGTCGGGATCGTAGCTGTTACGGATGAAGGCGGTAAGTCTGCTTTCGTCAAGGGGGGCGATCACGGAGAGGTCGGCGTCCTCACACCGTTCCCACAGTTCTTCCATGTAGGAGCCCATCGCGGCGGCAACGCCCTCGTCGCCGGCACCGCGGGCCGACGCGTCAGCGGCAAAGTCATGACTGAACTTCGCGTGTGCGGTGATGTAGTACCGGTGTTCCTCGGCAGAGGTCGACACGGCGTTGGCCAACGTGTCGTAGGAGTCCTTGAGCCACTGGGGGGCGTTGGCGGTGGCGGCGGATTCGTCACGTTGGGCGATGAACCGCTGATGCGCGCTGGGGTCGCTCTTGAGCTGGCGGGCGAGCACCTGAATGCGCTTGACCGGGTGCTCCTCCGTGTTGCCGAAGGCATCGAGCAGCCCGCCCCACCGCTCCAGGGCCACTTCCTGCTCGCTAATCTCCTTGCCACCGAGGCCCGGGGAGGCGACCTCCAGCGTGGCGGTGACGCACCGGGATGCAGGCTGAAGCACCACAGTGGCCTCCTGCCCCCGTACCGTCACCGGCAGCCAGGTCATTCCGGCGATGCCTTCGGGCTCGGCGAGCGCGGCGTCCGGTGCAGTGCCATCCGGCCGGACTCCGGCCTCGATGGCGGGAGAGACCCACACGCCGCCAGTCCTCTGTAGAGCCTGACGGTGGTACCGCTTGATCCGCCACCAGCGGTACAGGGTCCGCCGCTGAGCGGTGCCCTTGGGCCGGTACGGCGCGTAGACGACGAGCAGCGCGAGCACGAGGGGCGTGACCAGGCCGAGCCCGGCCAGCACGGGAACAGCGGAAAGCGCATAGCCGCACACGAGCCCCGCCACGGCGCCGCAGCCGAGCACGACTTGTTCACCCAGGTCCCGGCGTCCGACGAGGCCCGTAGGGCGGTGCTTTCCAAACTGGTACGTACGAGCAGACATTTGATCACTGGTCCTTGCCGGTGGCGGGCTTGTGTGAAGCCGCCGGGCCGGACGGCTTCGTGGGCATCGGGATGGTGGAGGGACCAGCACCGGACGTAGTGCCGGAGCTGGCGGGAGGAGCCGCAGGACGGGGAGGCGGCGGGCTGGTGGCCGGTGGCCCCGCAGCTGTCTCCGAGCTGGGTCCGACGACCGAACCAGACGGCGTTCCTTGCGGACGTGCTGAGGCCGGAGCACTGGAGGCGGCCCGGCTGCTCTGCTGCCCGGTACTCGCACCACCGCTGGACGCCGCATCCGGCCCCTGGGCCCCTGGCGAGCTGGCCGCCTTGTTCTTCGCAACGTTCACACCGGCCTTGACTGCCGCCGCAGCAGCACCCACCGGTCCGGCAGCAGCAGCGCCGCCGCTGGCGCCCGAGCCGGCCGCGGCCTTGGCGCTGGCCGTACCCGCCTGACCGCCGCCCACCGTCGCGGAGTTGGCCGCCTTGCCGCCCGTTGCCTGCGCGCTGTGCTTGGCCCCGGCCGACTTGCCGCCCCCCACCAGCGAGTCCTGGATGTGCGTGGACATCGCCCTGTTCACGTGCTGGGCAGGACCGTCGACCGCGGCAGCGGGGCCGGAGGAGGAGGCCGCCTTACGGTCGTGATGGAGCTGAGCCATCTCATCGCCGAAGGACGGCACCCATTTGTAGAGCGTGGCGGATGCGAAGACCGCCAGCAGCAGGATCAGCGAGCCCACGAGGATCTTGGAGACCGCATCGCTCATGCTGCCGGTCGAGTCGCTGAGAATCGCGCCGCCCAGCCCCAGAAGTGCGAAGAGCACCGGTTTCGACAGTCCCAAGGCGAGGAGGGCACCGATCCACTTCTTACTCTTGCCCCACAGGTCCCGGTCGACCAAGCCTGCGTTGACCAGCGGTCCGAGTGCGACACCGACGTAGATGGCGGCACCGCGGATGAGCAGCTCGATCCACATGAGCAAAGCCCCGGCCAGCATGACCAGGTTGACCGTGATGAGCTGACCGAGGCCGTCACGGGGGTTCAAGGCCAAGATCTTGAGCAAGTTGGCGAGGAAAGGCGTGAAGTTCGCCGTCGCGTACGGTTCGAAGACCGCTGTGACCTCGTCAATCGCCCGCATGAGCAGAGCGATGGCGCCGGGAGTGATGGCGTTGACAACGAACTGGAGAACGAGGAAGCCCACCGCTTCGGACACAGCGGTGCCCAGGGAAACGCCGCGGACGGCCCGCTTCGCGACGGCGACCAGCCACAGGGCCGCGGTGAACAACGACGAGGCCGCGAAGATCATCGCGTACTGCTTGAGGAAGCCGGGACTCGTCAGATCGACCTTGGTCGAGTCCTGGATCAGCTCCAGCATCTTGCGCAGGAACCAGATGTTCGCCTCGGTCAGCTTCTGGAGCAGGAAGCCCAGAGGATCGCTGACGAAGTCGATCGCCGCCTTAGCCTCGCAGACGAACGGAATGGCGCAGAAGGGGTTGGCCACCGCCGACGGGACGAAGACGAAGCCGACGGCGACGTTGACCCACACGAGGGTGTGCAGTCGCCGGCCAAGGGTGCCGCGCGAGGGAGTTCGCTCCACCACCAGCAGACCGGGGGCGTCGTCACGCAAGCGCAGACGCATCAGCGACACCCCCCACGTCGGCGAAACGGCTGGCCGGTGCTGCCTGTTCTGCGGCCGGAGGCGAGGGAACCAGCGGCTCACCCTGAGTGACCGCAGTGGTCTTCCATGTGCCGTCGACCCAGACGAGGTCGACGTTCATCCGCTGAAAGGCCACCCGCGGGCGCTCGGACTCCTCCGCGCCGGCGATACCGCCGACCGAAACCGTCCACAGTTCGACGCTGGCAGCCTGGTCCGAGCCGGACAGGGACCGCGTCGCCAGGACGGCGGTCCGTGTGACGAGCTGCCCGCCGTCCGCGGTCTTTCCGTCATCGCCGAGCTGACGGTTGTCAGCGACCAGCTGCGCGGTGGAGTCCGCGTCCTCGATAACCGCCGCGCGGACGGACGGCGCAGTCGTGACGACGAGCATGCGGTGGCGCCAAGCGGCATCGGTGAAGAACCGCGGGTCACCGTAGAGCACGACAGCATTGGCGGCCGCAGCACGAGCGCCCCCGCTACCACGGGCATACGGGCCGGGCAGACCGCCTTCATCGGTACCCCTCAGGACAGGATCAGCGGCCTGGCCGGGCGCATACTCGGAGAAGTCCGAAGCCGCATTGGTGGCCTGCTGGGTGGAGAGAGGAGCCACGAGCCCGCTACCCGACGACAGCGAAGCCACCTTCCAATCACCCTTTTCCCACAGAAGGTTGACGGTGACCGACTGGAAACCACCCTTGGGTGGGGCGTGACCAGCGGCACTTCCCCGCACCGTCGTTGTCCACAAGCGAATTGCCGACTTGTGGATATCGAAGGCGAGCACACGGGACGACAGCACTCCCGTGCGACTGATCGCCTGCTGCGGATCCAGCTTCTTGGCGTCGCCGCGCAGCTCCGTGGCTGCACGGCCCGCCGCCTTGTCCGCTTCAGCGGTGGCGGAACGGTCCGCGGTCTGCGCGTTCATGACCGCGAGGGCACGGCGACGCGAGGAGGCATCCGTCAGGAAGCCGGTGCTCCCTCGCACGGTGGCGAAGTTGGCGGCGGCAGCTTTCGCGCCGGCCGCGGTGCGCGGATAGCCGATCGGGACTCCGTCGAGGACCTGCGCGGCGGCCACGTCCTTCTTCGGCTTCTGCCCCGCGGACGGTGCCGACACCGGAGCGGGGCCGGTCTCGCCGCCCGTGGAGAGGCTGACAGCGATGCCGAGCGCGGTGAAGACGGCCACCGCGCCCGCGGCGATTCCCCAGCCCTTTGCACTGGAGCGCTTCTTTGTGAAGTCGTCATGCGGAACGGAGGCGGGCCTCCGCTCGGGACGGGTGTGCGGAGGCATGGGTCACACACCCATGCTGTAGACGACCGTGACGAGCGTGCCGAAGGAAGCGACGAGGAAGAAGACCAGTGCCCCTCCGACCATAAGGCCCTTGCCCTCTGCGCTCGACATGGCCGAGTGGCCCTCACCGAGCCGGCCTCGCGACTTGGCCAACCCCATGAAGAAAGCGCCCGCCCCGGCGACCAGAGCGCATGCGGCCAGCACGCCGAGCAGGACCTTGGCCGTCGAGCCGAGCTTCCCGAAAGGCCCCCAGTCCGGCTTCACTCCGGAAACGACATCCACGCCGGCCGCCAGCGTCGTGAGGTGCTGGTGCAGGGCCGGGTCGGAAGCGGACACGAGAAGGTGGTGCATGGTGATTCCTTTGATCGCACAGAAAGAGGCAAATGGGTGTGAGTGGTTGAATTAGCCGATATGGCGCATGGCGAGGATCTGAGGCGTCCAGTAGCTGAGGGGCTTGATGCGTACCTGGGCTCCAGTGCGCGGAGCGTCGATGACCTGCGATCCGCCGATGTACATCCCGACGTGCTCGGGGTGAGCGGCCGATCCGACGGAGAACAGCAAGTCGCCAGGCTGGAGTTGGGACACGCTCTTGACCTCGGTGCCTATATGGACCTGGTCATAGGTGACGCGCGGAAGATTCACGCCGGCACTGCCCCACGCCATCTTCATCAGCGACGAGCAGTCACAGCCGCCTTGACCCGTAAAGGGCGATACACAGTTGCCGCCCCACCGGTACCACGTACCCAGAGCCGTCTTGGCAGCGGCGATGGCGCGCGCGGCCCCCTTGCCTGCGGGCAGCGGGTTCGGGCCCACGGCCGCAGCCCACTTCTCGGCGAGGTCACGGATCGCCTTCACGTAGCCGCGCGTCTCCGCATAGGGCGGCACACCGCCGTACTTGAGTACGGCGCCTCCGCCCGCGTTGTACGCGGCGAGCATGTTGTCCGTGCTGTCCCCGGGAACCTTCTTGACCTCATCGGCAAGGACACAGTCGTAATACGCCTGTGCGGCGATCGCATCTTCCGGGTCGAAGACATCCTTCTTGCCGTCCTTGTTGCCGTCCTGGCCGTACTGGGCCCAGGTCCCGGGCATGAACTGCGCGATGCCCAAGGCTCCGACCGGCGACTTGGCCCGGGGGTTGAACCCGCTCTCGCTGAAGAGCTGAGCGGCGAGCAGCGATTCCGTCACCTGCGGGCACTGGCCGGCGTGCTTGTGGATGACGGCCCGGACCCAGGCGGGAACAGGGGCATCCGCCTTCAGCCCCCCGCCGGGACCAGTCTCCGCCGCGGACGCGCTGCCCGAGACGCTGAACATCATCAACAGCCCGACACCGCCCACCGCCAGGCCCACGAACAGCGCGACGCACGCGCCTACGATCTTCTTCATCGCTTCAGGCCCAGGGCAGGGCGGTGACCCGCCAGCCGTCGCGGGTGTGCTCCAGCCGCAGGGCGAGTTGCTCACTGCTCCGTCGCGGGGAACCGGAGCCGGGTGTGAGGGTGAGGCGGTAGGCGACGCGCACCAGCGCGGAGGCGGCGGTCGAGGCAGGAGCACCGTCCGGAACCACCACCGAGACCACCTCAACGGTCACCCTCGCCTGCTCCTCACGCAACGCGGCCCACGGAGCGTCCTGCCCGCTGCGTTTCTGCGTCAGAACGCCGACCAGATCGCCGGACGCGTACCGCGCAGCACGGGCTCCGGCATCGGCATACGCGTGATCGCGGCCGTCGCGGGCATCGTGCTGCGCGAACGCCGTCGTGAACGCTTTCGCTGTTGCCTGTGCGCTGGGGGCAAGGACGTGGGGTGGTGCGGGGGAGGCCAGGCTCTCGGGCGCGGACGTCTCGGGGACAGCAGCGGAGGAAGAAGCAGCCCTCGGGCGTGTGGAATCAGTGCTGCCGGGAGGGCCACTGCCGCATGCGGTCGCCAGGGTGGTCAGAGCCACGACCGTGGCTGTAGCGGACGATATCCGCGCAAAGCGGGTGGATGAAGGCATGGGGAACCGCAACCTCTGACCAGGAAGAGCAAACGGGAAGTGGAGAGAAGAGCGGGTGTTGCGGCCCGGCAGCTGGATTGGGCCGCAACACCCTCGCAGGAGCTGGGGGTTACCCCTGCGGGCTGTTACCGGCGTTACCCGGCGCCTGCTGGCGACGGCGGGCCATCCACACCGTCCCGCCGCCTACGGTCAAAAGCGCGGCAGCTCCTGCGATGGCCCACGGCGTCATATCTGCGCCGGTGTGCGCCAGGGCGCCGTCCTTCTCCGGTGCTTCCGGACCCTTGGGCGGGGTGTCCTCGTGCTTCGCAGACGGCGGTGTGCTGCCAGGCGTTGAAGGCGTCGGGCTGGGAGGTATGGCCGTTTTGCTGTCCTGAGCCCGCACCATGACTTCGCTGTCCGCCCGCGCGGTGAAGGAGATGGGCTTGGCCAGCTTGTCGTACCCGCTGGGTGCCTTGGTCTCCGTAAGCAGGTACTCCGTACCAGCTTCCACGGCCGCATCCAGCTTGAGGGGCTTGGACTTACCATCGGCTTCCGTGACGCCGGACGCCACCTTGGTGCCCACGACCTTCTTGCCTGACGGATCCACCTTGATGGTGGAGATGTCGAAGCCCATGCCGGCGAGCGTCTTGCCGCTCGCCTTGTCGGTCTTCAGGACACGCATGGTGGCCGGGATCGGATCGTCGACCAGCGTTAGGTTGACGACCGCGCCGGCCCTGGCGATGAACCGCTCCGGCGTGCTGTTGAGCTGGTAGTGCGCAGGGGCCTTGACCTCCTTGGCCCAGTACGCGTTCCCCGCGCTGACGTCCACCCCGAGCTTGATCTTCGCCAGCCCGTCCTTGCCCGTGGTCACGTCCGCGACCTTCTTGCCGGGCCGGTGCTTCCCGGAGGCGTCAACCTCGTCTGCGTCGATCTCGACCACCGCGTTGGCGAGCGGCTTGCCCGTCGACTTATCCACCTTCTTGAGGACGAGTTCGGCGTCCCGGAACGGGTCGATCACGACAAGCGGCTTAGCCGAGCCGGACTGTCCGGCGACAATCACCACGTCCTGATCCGGCACCAGGCCGTGGATGTCGTCGCCCGTTGAGGTCTCGTGCAGCCGGTACTTGCCCGGCGCCAGGCCCTCGAAGGCCAGGACACCATCCTCGTTGGTCTTGCCCTCCGACACGGCCTTCCCGCCCGCGTCCAGGAGCTGGAAGGCGACCCCGACCAAGCGCGTCTCCTCCGGGTCACGCTTGCGGATCTCCAGTCCGCCGGTGGCCGACTTGACCGTGACGGCGGCCGAGTCCTGGACCGTCGACTTGTCCCCGGCCAGCAGCATCCGTTGAGCGCGGCTGTCGTGCGGGTCCAGGCTCTTCAGCTGTGATCCGGGGAGGTTGGACGAGGTGCCCTTGACCGTGGCCGTGCCAGCCTTGGACGGCGTGAACATCCAGGTCGCGCGGCCGTCGTTGCCCGTCGTGACGGTGACGTGCGACGAGCCCGTCCCGAGGTCCACTCTGACCCCGGGCACGCGCTCACCGGACAGCTTGGACGTGACCTCCACGTCCACCGACACGGACTTGCCTTCCGTGGTCTCCTTCACCTTCGGCCGGACGTGCAGCTCGTACGGCCCGGCCAGCCTCTTGGCCTCGGCGAGGTAACCCAGTGCCAGCGAACGAGAGTTGGAGGAGACACTCGGGTAGGAGAGACGGGTCTTTCCACGCGCACCGTTGATTCCGTACGGGCCGCCCGCGAGCAATTCGTACGTGGCGGCATCGACGGCTGCGGCCTGCGCATCGGAATGCGTCTGGCCGTACTTGCCGATGATGTAGGAGGCGTACGCGACATTGGCGTCCGGAACGCGCTGCCCGGTCTCCGACGATGTCCACTGTGAGACAGGTTTCGGCCCGAAGTAACCGCCAGCCGCATCAGGACCACGGCGAGAAGGGTCAGCACAGTACGTTTCGTAGTCACCCCAAACGCGTAGGCCCGGCGGCCCGTACGCGCCGATGTGACTCGCGGCTGCGTGCCCTTCGGAATCCGGGATCTGAAAGCCCGGACCGTATTTGTCGGACGCACCCGCAGTCGGGGCCCAAGCCAGGGTGCCCACCACCCCAGCAGCCACGGCGACGGCGGTCAGCCGGGATGGGGTGGGCATGCGTGAACGCATGAGGTCGTGCTCCTTACGTAAGCCCCCGGTGAGGAGGGCCTCGGGACGGGAGCCGCTTCAACCCGCCTGAGTCAGGGAACGGCTCCCCTTGCGAAGGACCCGTTCGCCGAGTCCCTTATCCGCCTGCGGCCGTGTGCTCGGAATTCTGCTCTGGAACACGTCGGCCGCCCTGCCTCATATCATGGTGAATCAACCCCTCCCAGCGCAGGGCAGATTGCGGGTATACGGAATCGGCACGGCCATCAGAACGCCTTTGGCATTGGCCGTGCCGAGATCCTGACACTGGTTTGGGGACATCTCGAATTGGCGAGATAAGTTGGAACTGCGTTCCATGAATGGAGTTCCAGCAAGTCAATCGCGCTGGGAAACCACCGAATTTTTGTCGCTACTGCGAGACCGGCACGAGATGCCGGATCGCCACACCAAGCCACGGCGCCGCAGCTCCGGACAGCAGCACCGGGGCACACACGCTGTACGAGAGCTCAAGTGCCTGGTGCTCGGGGCTGACCGTGATGCCGACTAGGAGAACGTGGTCGAACGGCAGCCAGGCGCCGAGCGCGTTGGCAGGGTTGATACGGAGCCCATCGGAGGTGAGGACGACGCGCGCCGGGGTGTGATCACGCCACCGTGCCTGAGCATCGGCCTCCGCCTGCTGGCGACGCCGGGCGTCGAGGCAGTGGTTGGGCACCCAACGCCGACCGAAGGTCGGGTGGTCCTCGAAGTACCCCGCGCCTCCCCGCGGATAGACGACCTCCGTTCCGTAGAACCGGGCCGTGCCGCACACCACGTCCGCGAACGCCGTTTCTCCAGCGTCGAGCACCAGCCCCGGCACAACGACCGGCTCCAGGAGACCGCCGGCCCGAAGGCGGAGTTCGAGGCGGGAGGCTGCTTCCACGGCCTCAAGTCGGGCGGCCTCCGCCGCTGCCGTGCGTCCGTATCGCCTCATGTCCTACTCCCTTCCTGGACACGACCCCGTGGATGCTGAGCCGGGAGAGATCCGGCGCGGCAACCACAGGGCGTCACCTACGAAATGAGATCACCACAGCGAACCGGCAGCGGAGCTCGGAGCCCCCTTCTCGGCCCTGTCCTCTGCCCCGCGCAGGACCGCGACCAGTTCGCCGAGGCGGTCGTTACTGATCGGCTGGTGGGCCCGGACAGCCTCCTTGATCGCGTCACGGCTGACCCGTCCGGCCCGGAGGGAAGCGTCCCGCGCGATGGGCAGCAACTCCTCCATCCACGCGTTCACGGCTTCCCGATCCGCCGGGGCTTCCTCCCCGTCCGGGACGGAGACCTTCTTGCCGTCCACAGGGGAGTCGGGCACCTCCGAAGCCAGCGATCCGCCGCCCGCTGGATCGGTGGGGAGTGAGGCCCCGTGCGGGCGGATTTCACCTTCCAGGTCGGCCTCTGCGTGTTGTCCGTCCGGGGCACTCTTCACATGCCCCCTTCCTGGGGACGGCGAGTTCGCAGCATCCCCAGGAAGGGCCGCACCAGCCTGAACAGCCTTGTCCTCACTGCTCTGTCGGCCGTCCGCCGGGGCCTGATCGCGGTTGTCCGGTGCGGACGGACCAAGCACCGGCACCAGGCCCTGTGACGCTATCCGGGTGCCGTCGCCTGGCTTGCTGTGCATCGCGTGCGCGCTCGTCCGCTCCGTCTGTACGGCGTTGCGGACCGGTCCTGGACGGCTCTTGGGACGGTCCGGGACGGACGATTCGGCCGTCCGCGCCATGATGATGTAGAGGTGCACCGAGCCCGCGAGTGCAAGCGGTGCGAGCATCGAGAGGGCGCCAACGACGCCGTCCCCAAGGTGCAACGGAGACTGTTCGGGCTGCGGACCATCATTGAGCGTGACCGCATGCAGTGCGTTCGCCCAGAGACTCGACCCGGTGGCCGCGAGGAAGAGAATCCAGGCGTACAGGCGGGCACCGAACCCGCTGTGCCGGAGCAACACCAGCGCCCTCACGCCGTATGCAATGAACCCGTCGATGAAGACCGGAAAGAGGTACGACAGCTGTGGCCGAGCGTGAATGGCGATGGCCACCTGACGCAGCGCGTCATACGAGAACGCGAAGCCGGCCGCACCGAGCAGAATGATCGCCGTGCGGTCCCAGACCGACATCCGGCGTAGCTGGTAAGCGGACCTCGCAGGCACCGCGGATGCCTTCTCTATGTGGTCGCTGCTCATGCCTGAGCACCACCGTTTCGAGGGTTGATTTCCTGCCAGGCGGGAGTCCGCGAAAGCAGCTGACCGAGCTGTTCGAGTGAGGTCACGTCGTCTACTTGCTGGCTGGGACACGAGATGCATGAACGCCGCAGCGCCAGCCGCTCCGTCCCATCACCGTTGCCGCTGTAGTAGAGCTCCAAGTGCTGTCCGCCCACCGTGTCCAGGGACACGAGCGCCTGGAGATGTTCTTCCAGCCGCAGCACTTCCAACGGCTCCCATTCGAGCGTCACAGCTTCGTCGCCCAGCACACTCCGGGCGTAGCGCGAGGCGGCCGTGACGGAGCGCGGGCCCCAGGTACGGAAGGCACTCTCCCGTGCCGCTGTCCGACGCTCCTCCGCCGTGATGAGCAGCTTCGCCGCAGCGAACATGATCGGGTGCGTCATTGAATTGGACCTTCCAAAGAGCGAGCGGTGCGGTGGGGAACGGAACCGTTCGCCAGGTAGAGCAAGACATCGGCATGGCAGGGGGCAGTGAGTGGACACGTGCACACGAGGTCGAGCCCGTGAAGCGCACGGGCGAAGTGCTCGGCGTAGCACTGGCCGACAGGCCCGCGAAGCGTGGCCGCGAACAGATCCACAGCCTCTTCCGCCGACATGGGCGTCCGGTGCTCGGAGGGGCTCGTGTCGCCGGCCCGGAAGGGGTTGGCGTAGCGGCTCCCCTGCCCGACGTACACAGATGTCGCGGGCAGCTGCGAAGCGGACCCGTGGAGACGGATTGGCATCATGCTGCCCCCCGTCCGCGGCGACGGTCGTCCCCGATCATCGGGACGAGTGCGGTCACCATCTCCGCCAGGCGGCTGGCCACTCGATCGCCGACGAAATCAGTCAGGTCGGGTCCGTCTGCGTCACGAGCGGGCAGGTTCGACGTGATGATCGTCGGAAGGCAGTGGTTGTACCGGTAGTTGATCAACCGGTACGTGATCTCTTCCGTCCACTCGGACGTCTTGGAGGTACCGAAGTCGTCGAGGAAGAGGTACTGCACCTTGGACAGGCGCCCCAGCTCTCGTTCCGAGGCGCCCGTGACGTGGCTCGGCCGCAGAGATCCGTACATGTCAGCGCTGTTCACGGCAACCAGCTCGAAGCGGTCGGGGCCGCCGGCCGCGATACGTAGCAGGGCTCCGTATGCCTGATGGGTCTTGCCCGTACCTGTGAGACCGGTCAGGAGCATGGCGCCCGCCGAAGCCGGGTCCGTGCGGGCCCGGTCTGCCCAGGCCCGGACCTCCGGAAGCGTCGCCTCAGCGTCGCGGAACCGGGGCGGGGTAGCAGTCTCCCAGCGCGTCATCGCGTACTCGACGCGAGCGCTGTGGTGCCACACCGCATCACCGGGGCCCGTCGCGTCGGGCAGCGGTGCGGGGTCGGACATGAGGTGAATTCCCTTCGCAGCGATGATCCGTTCAATGGCGCGCATAGACCCGGCGTGGCCTGCGCGTTGGGGCTCGGCCATGGTCAGAATCCGTTCTGGTAGGCGCTCGGCTTTGCCGGGTTGCGGTAGGGCTTCCAGGCGCCGGACTCGCGCCGGAGGGGGACGACGTTGCCCTGAGCGGCCTCGGCCGGAACCTGGGACGGCAGGTCATCCCAGATGCGGAGCAGGTAGCGGGCTGACTGCGGGGGCCGGGCAGGATCCCATCGCCGCGCGATGACCTCAACCAGCCGTTGAGCGCCCCACCGAGCCGACAGCGCTGTTACCCGGTCCCATTCGGCCGGGGAGAGCCGCCAGCCGACGAGCATCCCTGCACCCTCCATGGCCGCCACGACCTCGTGGGCAGTTGCTGGGACATCGACCACATCGGGCTGGTGCCGCTTCGACACGGTGACGGAAGCTTGCGAGCTAGCTTGCTTTTTGGTGGTGGTAATACTCCCGTAGGGAGTATTACCACCACGCGTACGCGAGGAAGAGATTTCCAACTTCACTGCATCAGATTTCCAACTCGCAGACTCTGCCGGACCGCTGCTGGAACGTGGTTCATGGAACCTTTTTCCGGGGTGGGGGTCGAGCGGGGGTGGAGTGAGACCTTCAGTCTCGGAGTGCACCGGCGTTGTCGACTCCTGGCCCAGCAGAATCGAGTAGCTATTGGTTTTATTTGCCCCGCCTTTTTCATGGCTCAGTTCCTCAAGCGAAGCCAACTCTTTAAGGCAATTGGAAATTCCGCGTACGGAAAGCCGGGTAAGTCGAGACAAGTCAACGAGTGACAGGCTTGCCTTTCCCTGGTCATTGGCTTCTTTGGCCAAGGCGAGTAGCACCAGCCGCGCGCCGCCGCGCGATTCTGACAAGCTGTAAACCAGGTCCGTGACGATTTCACTCATCGGGCGACTCCAGCAGCTCCGGCTATACTCCGTTGTCCAAGAAAGCCAGATGGTGGGGCGTCTTCAGGAACCTGCCCGTGAGGCGAAGGAGTGCGTACCGGTACTGCGGCGGGTGCCATTGCCTCGGCGGCGCTTACAAGTTTGGAGTGCATCCGGAAGGGTGCCGGCATTTCAGGCATGGGAGAGTGCTCCGGTAAATGGCACAAGATTTCTTGTGTAAAGGAATGAGTATGTCCCTGCCGCTCTGGGAATCAGGCAGCGGCGGAGGAGTTCTCCGAATCAGCAGCCGACACGAGGCTCAACCGATACCTGGATGCAAGCTTCGTCAGGTGCTTGTGCGAGACACCGAGCGCGCGAGCGACAGCAGCAGCATCGACTGCCGGATCGCAGGCGAAGCGGCCGATGACCTCTCTTCTCTCTGCGTCTGTGAGGAGGGCAGTAGCTCCGCGGAGAGCCGCAGCAACGGCCTCGCGGTCAATCCGCTTGTGCCACTGTTCCTGGAGTTCGACCCGCTCCGATGCCAGCAGCCCGGCCCGTATGCCGTACTCGTCATCGTGCTTGAGCCCATCGACCAGACACCGGGCCGCCACCGCCAGCGGGCATTCCGCACAGATGTTCAGAGCGCGAGTCAGAGAAATGCCGATTTTATCCCGCACGTGCTGCGGGTCCTGCCGCGGACCGTCGAGCCAAGGAACGAAGGTATCGATATCCTGGCCAGAGCACCGCGCATTCTCGGCCCAATGCGAACCCGGGGCCTTTGCGGCAGTGCTGAGCAAGGGGCGCCAATTACCGGTGCGGGCCGCCTGCACAAGACCGCTCACGGTTGTACTCACTGCGGTCCCCTCGTCGTGCCGCTTTCGGGCATAGAAGCCATTCCTACATACCGGGCGAACACCAGGAACTTTCCATCATTGGTCAGCGATTTAGCTTCGTAGGCACCCGCCGGCCGAAAGGCGGCCAGAATGCCATTCCGCACCTGATAGGCCGCTGTAGCGGCATCGCTCCTCTTGGTGCGCTGCTGAATCTGTGCCCACTGCCCGGGGTTCGCCCGAAGAAGCGTAGCGGTCTCGGAATGCCGATAATCAGCCCCTGAGGGGCGGCGATAAGGCTCGGGAAGGGCCTCGACAAAAGTAACTGAATGGGTCACCGGGGTACTCCTGGCGATTTGAGGAACCTTAAACCCTGCTAGGAAGAGGCTCCGAATAATATGGGAGATTAGCGGCGCGCGCGCGAACGTGAGCGAGAAGACGGCGTAAGGGCAGACAGGTTAATCCCGTCGTTTCCCTTGCCTTTCTCGGCTCCATTCGGGTGCACGGCGTACATCTCTGAAATCGCCTTGAGGTCTTCCTCGGAGAAAATGACATACCTTCCCATCTTTCGATGGGGAAGCGCACCGATACGGTCACGCAGCCAATTTTCAGGAATACCCAGACGCCGGGCAGCTTCCGCGTAGTCGACATGAAGCCGCGTATCGGCCAGCGTGGGGAGCCGACGGATCAGCGCTTCGATGCTTTCCGCTTCTGCGATCAGCCTCAGCATGGTGGCGAGCCCTTGCAGCTCCAGCCCGCCGGAGGCGAGAGCCTCCACAGTGGGTGCCTCCGTGGGGAGTCCCATGACACAATCACTCCTTGAGCAGGCGGGCATAGCCGCGCCTACTTTCGGTAGTGGCAGAGCGTCGCTCCGCCACTACTACCCAAGTGCGACCGCGGGTTGCTACGCCGTGTGCGGTCTGCACTGTTTCGTGTGGGGGCACTGCCCCCAAGTCTGGCTCACCGGTTTGGAGTTGCAGCTCCGGCCGGTGAGCCAAACGCGATTGACGGTGGCCGCCGATGGCGCCCACGAGTCGTTGTATCCGGACGGGAAGCTCCGCCCTTCAGTGTGATCACTATATCATCATTTCCGACCCATCATTTCCGTCTCTTGACTCGTGGGATACTGGCGGCGTGAAGAGCGTTGAGGACTTCAGCCCCGCCGCGCTCCGCGCTGCCCGCCTTGAGTGCGAACTGTCGCAGGCCGACCTCGCCAAGGTGATCGGGGTCTCCGTGAACACCGTATGGCGCTGGGAGAAGGGGAAGGGGGTCCCGAGTTCTCGACTCTTCGGGGCGCTCGTGGAGTGTCTCTGCGTCCCCCGCTCGAAACTGCTTGCCCCCCTGTCACCCGATGCCGACCTTGCGACATTGCGGGCCCGTGCCGGCCTGCGGCAGGAGGATGTGGCTCGCCAACTCTCTGTTCAGCGCTCCGATGTCTCCGAGATGGAGCTCGGAGTGGCGCCTATGAAGCCCGAGTGGGCGGTCGTGCTGCATGAGTTGTACGAGGCTCCCCTGGAACGGCTGGTGCGGGCTCAGGGGGTCACCGAGGCTCGGTGGCAGGCCCGGCGAGGCTCGCCGTGACGTAAGTTCACCGGATGACGGCACCCCCCGAGTGGCGGCCATCCAGTTGACTGGATGACCTGCTGAGCATAAGTCGATCACTTGTGCGCTTGTCAAGCAGACTTGATTGACAAATCATTCACTGCGGTATGTATTATCCAGTTGACCGGATGGAGCGATGGAGAGAAGTGTGAGCCGAGGTGACTGAGTCCTCGCTCGGTCAGAAGCTTGGGCATCTGATCGAGACGCTGCACCCTGCTGGTCGCGGGCCGTACACCTACAAAGAGCTTGAGACCTTGATCAGGCAGCGCGCAGGAGAGGGGGACCCCACCCCTTCGCACGCCACCATCCAGAGCATTCGCACCGGCAAGGTCACCAACCCGAGTGTGGACAGTCTGAAGGCACTCGCGATGTTCTTCGGAGTGCCCGTCGGCTACTTCCTCGACGACGCGGTCACTGAGTCTGTGGACAAGCGGATTCGAGAGATCAAGGAGTCCGCGGATCGCGCCCGAGCGGCTGACGAGCTTGCTGACGCCCTGGAGAACCAGGAAGTCAGGGCGGTTGCGTTTCGGCTCAGCGGCCTGTCGGCCCGGTCCCTGCGCGGCGTCAAGAGCATCGTGGAGGGGCTTCGTGAGGCTGAAGGGCTGCCCCCGGAACCACCCCACTCGCGGGGCAGCGGGCGCCGACGCTAGAGGCCGTTTGCTAGTGCGCTGTACCCGTTTGCTTAACTTTCGCCCGCTGCGCATAGGGTAGTACCGACTAAAAACGGAACATCACCTTCCGGATGGCAGCGGTGCCCGGTTGTGGGGAAGGGTGGGTCGACCATGGTGCGGCGGAGACGGCGACGTATCGCGTCCTCCCTACTCGATGATCTGTCGATCCCAAGCCCGTTTGACCTGCAAGTCTTCGTTGACTCCATTGCGCAACAGCGGGGGCGTCCACTGCTCCTGCTTCCGCTGGACGGCCCGGCACTGCCAGAACTGCCTTGCGGTATATGGCTGGGCCTCGATGAGGCGGACCTAGTCTTCTACGACGCTACGGTGTCTGATGTCCTGCGAACGCAGATCATCCTCCATGAGATCGCCCACATGCTCCTCGGGCACACCACTCCTGAGCTGACCGTGGCGGAAGAGACGAGCCCCGAAGAGCTCACCAGAGCGGGGGCGTACTTCGAGGAGATGCTCTCGCGCGTTTCAGGAGCTGAGCCCCCGGACATCCCTATCGCGGAGATCATCCGTGCCGAGGCTGCTCGGGCCCAGGTCCTGGCCGCAGCCGCTGACCCCGTTGACGAGTTCGGCGTGGCCACGGACCGCATCCTCAACCTGCTCGGCCGTACCGCGTTCAGCAGCGCTAGGGAGCGCGACGCTGAAAGCCTCGCAACGCTGATACACGAGCAAGCCAGCCGGCGGTCGGAAGTCACGGCAACCCAAGCTGATGCCGTCGGCACTCTCGGTCGCCTTAGCGACACATTTGGCCATCCCGCACGAGTCCGGAAGAAATGACCGCCATCAAGCTGACCATCGTCGTACTGCTGTGGATGGTTGCCCTGTGGCGCCTCCCCGCAGCAATCCGCCGACCCCAGCAGCGCTCCATGTGGGTCGCGTTCACCGGGCTGGCAGCCGCAATCACCTCATCCGTGCCGCTTCTGGCCAGCCAGATCGACAACGTGACCGGTGTCAACAACGCATCCGTGCTTGCCAAACACATGGTGGGGATCGTCGCCATCGGCGCCGTGCTCGACTTCGTCATAGCCATGGCCCACCCGCACCTGCTCAAAGCATCGCGCAAGCCCATCATGGTGATCAGCGCCTGCATCATGATCTTGATGGTGTCGCTGTACTCCGCGGTGCCCCAACCCACCCGAGTAGAGAACTTCTACGAGGGGTACCGAGACAACGCCTTCGCAGTGGGCTACTGCCTCACCTTCGTTGTCTACCTGGCACTCGCGACGGCTATGGCCTCTTGGATGTGCCTGAGCTACAGCCGCTACGCGGCCCGCAGCTGGCTACGTGCCGGCCTGCGGCTGTTGGGGGCGGGGACAGGCATCGGGGCCGTCTACAGCCTGTTCCGTGCCGCGCACCTCATTTCCTTGCTGTGCCGGTCCGGGTTTACCTTCAGCGACGCTCAAGTCCAAGTGATCGCCGACGCGATCGAATACACCGCCATCGCCCTGATCATCATCGGCAACTGCATCGCTCCCGTAGGTGTCCTGAAGGACACCGTCGCTGACTGGAACAATGTCCGTCGGCTGCGGCCCCTATGGGCTTCCCTTACCCAAGCTGTCCCCGAAGTGGTGCTCAAGACGACCCTACGGCGGCGCCCTAGGGTCATGCTCCACCGAGTCGTGATCGAGATCAGAGACGCAGCCCGCACTCTCTCTGCGTACATGACAGCCGAACTCCGGGACAGGGCCCACACCGCAGCGGCACCTCACGGCCACGAGGACGACCGTCTGGCGCTCATGACAGAGGCGCTCTGCCTGAAAGCTGCCCGGCAGGCCCGCCTGGATGGTCTGCCTGCTCTCGAAGAAGAGCGAGCTTCGAGCGCCGCTGAGCAATCTCGATGCCTGGACCTTGAAGGTACGGACTTTGACGCAGAGGTGGAGCGCCTCGTGCAGCTGTCCATCGCCTATCACTCACCCACCGTCAATACCTTCGCCACTCAGCTGACGACCGCTTCATAGGGCTTTCCATGACCAGTACCGAACCTCCAACCACGAACCCCGACCTCAGTACCGCGCGACGCATCACCGATGCGCTGGAGCCAAAGAACTGGCTGCTCGTCATCACCCTCGCCATCGGCTGGCACGCCGACCGATGGACAGGCATCGCATGGGGCCTGATCGCTGGTGTCTTCTCTGCCGTGCTGCCCATCCTCTGGATCAAGTGGGGCGGACGACGAGGCTACTGGGGAGACCGTCACATCAGGCGACGCCAAGACCGACTGGTGGTCATCCCCGGCATCATGGTTTCGGTCCTCTCCGGGATTGCCCTCATGCTGATCTTTGACGCACCAAGCGAAGTCCTGGCCCTGGTCGTCGCCATGATGGCGTCGCTCATAGTGTTCATGGCCATCACAGCCTTCTGGAAGATCTCGTTCCATACCGCCGTGCCCGCCGGCGCGATAGCCGTTGCAACGCTGGCCTTCGGTTCCTTGACGTTGCTCGCCTGCCCGTTCATCATCGTCGTCGGCTGGTCCCGGGTCGTCCTCAAGAACCACACCCTTGCCCAGGTCGTGGCTGGCGCAGTGGCTGGCGCCGGAGTTGCTGCCGTCGTCTTCAGCCTGCTGCGCTGAGTTGCACGTGGCCGTGCCCCAGGACCAGCGGCGCTCATCCGGCGCACGGCTGTCTCCGTCGGAGCGCGAACCTCCTGGTCCGCTACCTCAACCAGGAACGCGCCGAAGGTGACCGGCCCGTGACCACCCCCCGCCGCGCCACCCGGCTCCTGCTCACCCACCCCGAACACCTGCGCACCAAGGAGACCGCCCTCCTGGCCGCTCTCACCGCCGCCTGCCCCGAGATGGCCGAACCCGCCACGCGCGTCCACGAGTTCGCCGAACTGCTCACCCCGGCCACGGGCAACGACGCGAAGCTCACCGAGTAGATCACCGCAGTCCGGGCCGCCGACCTGCCCCACCCGCAGACCTTCTGCAACGGCCTCGAACTCGACCACGCAGCCGTCAACGCCGGCCTCACCCTGCCCTACCACAACGGACGCACCGAGGGCGTCAACACCCGCACCAAGAAGATCATGCGGCAGATGCACGGCCGAGCCGGATTCGGCCTCCTCCACCACCGCATCCTCCTCCAATGAGCAGAACGCAGCGTCACCACCGACTACGGAACAGAGCCGTTAATCAGACACTCCCCCCAGCGCCCGATCACGATGCGGAGGCGCGAGCAGTCGCGCCCGGCCACATGGTGTGGAGATCGTCGAGGACGTAGTCGTAGCTGTGGCGCCAGCCTTCGGTATGCGGTGCGGTACCGGTCAGGTGCGGGTGGTCGACGGCAAGTCCGGTGTGTAGGTGCGGTAGGACTTGTCCGGCCGATCATGTTCGGAGTCAGATGACGAGTGCTGCCGCGGTGGCGGTGCCGAGGAAGACGTAGCCGCCTCCTGTACCACTGCGAAGTGATCTCTATCAACGGCCCAGCCACCGGCTCAAGAACCGCCTCAAGGTCATCGAGCGGGAGACCGAAGTAGCCTGACAGCTGGGGACGTTCCTCCGTACGCCACGGGGGGCCCAAGGTCGTACTCCGACAGCAGGCCAGGGTGGAGGTCCCGGACCCTCTCGGACGCCATCGCCATCGCCTGTGAGACGGGGATCCTCGTGCGGGCATGGCAGGCGCACGACGGCGGGCGGGAGGGTTCTGGCGCTTCATGTGGTGCTTCCTGCGCCCCCGGCACGGGCGGTTTGGCTCATCTCCTCAGCGCTGCCCGTCCGATGACTAGAACGGCTCGGCCGTCCAGGTCCGGCGCCAGTTGTCAGCGCGGGAGATATCCCGCCGTGAACGAGGGAGGGATCCGAGTGATCGGCAAGATGAGTAAGGTTTCGTGGCGGTCGGTGGTCACGGCAGCCGCAACGACGGCAGTCCTGTCCGCCCTGATGGGGGTGCCGCAGGCCTCCGCAGCATCCGGGGCTTCCACCCAACAAGATGAGAGTTACCGGATCTTGACTTTCGCGGACAAGTGCTTCACGGTCCATAATAATAGCACCGCGGACAGTGCCATGATCGTCCAGTTCCGCTGCGAGGGCCTCAACTCGCAGAACTTCACCTTCCACCCGGTCGGTGACGGGCGGTTCGAGATCAAAACGTTCGCGGACAAGTGCCTGACGGTCCGGGAGGAGAGCACCGCGGACAGCGCTCGGATCGATCAGTTCCGATGCACGGACCTCTACTCACAGAAGTTCCGCATCCTCCCGCTCGTGGACGGGCGGGTCGAGATCCACACGTTTGTGGACAAGTGCCTGACGGTCCGGGAGGAGAGCACCGCGGACAGCGCTCGGATCGACCAGTTCCGATGCACGGACCTCTACTCACAGAAGTTCCGCTTCGTGTCGGCGTCCTGAGCACCCGTTCCTACGTGACAGCTGCGTCCGGCGGTGGAAAACAGTCCAAGGTCGCCGCGGCAGCGTAGGACGGGTGCAGGTGCGGAGGGGCCGTGCTGTGTCTGCCGCGCGGCCCCTCCTGTTTGCCTCGGTCATTTCAGAATGAGATAGATGTGTCGACTGGCGGCTGACGATCTTCATGGGCAGAGTCTGGAGGGTATCTGCTGGCCTCGTCCCTGATGAACTGCGGGAGTACATAGCTCCGTTGCTGCCAACACACTCGGCTCGCTAGACCGACATCCCGGCCAGCTTCGGGTACCCGACCGGGTCGTGCTGGACGGCATCGTCTACGTCCTGCGTAAGAGGTGGTGCACGTTCGCTTGTACGCCGACAGCAGGTGAAGATGTCGACGCTGGCCGCGTTGTGCACCACTCTGGAGTGCACCCCGAACGACCTCATCGAAGTCGACACCATCCCGGTCGAGCGGCCGGCGGCCCCGCCCCGGCTCGCCCCCGCTCAGCCCAATGCCGCAGGGTCCGCCCGGGGCCGGTCGATGCCACCCCTGTGACCTGCGGACTTCACCATGGGCAAGAAAGCAACGGGACTGCGTCACCTGCGGTGCCCCGGTCGGCTACCTCGACCGCGAGCAATGCTGCCGGTGCTGGCGGTCGATGAAAGTACAGGCCGCGAAGCAGACGTGCCCGTCGTGCGGCAAGGTGCGAGTCCTGCAGGCGGACACCGGCCGGTGCGTCATCTGCTTGCGCGTCTGCGAGCAGTGCGGCCATCCCGTTCGCACGGCCGGCAACCGTCTGTGCCGGAACTGCCGATGCAAGGCCGAGCAGCTGGAGGCCCAGCAGCCATGTCCGCGCGGCGGCAAGCCGGGCTATCTGCGCGAGGCGACCGGCTGGTGCGGGCCCTGTTCTCACCCGGGATCACCGAAGCAGCCGCCGCGGATCTGCCGCGAGTGCGGCCAACTGCGGTGGCATGCCGGGCTGGGACTGTGCTCCCCCTGCTGGCAGAAGCACCCCGGACGCCCCTTCATCCGCGGTGAACACCTCCGCGAAGGGCTCACCGAACTGCCCTCGTGGCTGGACGACTTCGTCGCCCATGTCGCCGCCTGCCCAAGGAGCCACGGGGAAGGGAAATTCTGACCGGCGTGCTCTACGGCAACAAGGCAAAGCCCCGCAACGGCTCCTGCACCAGACTGACCTGCGGGCTCAACGTCCCAACGGACAACCGGCATCAACGGGCGGGCGCCACGGCCATGTTTTCACGCCGGTCAAGGCGTTCCCCGACAGGGACCAGAAGGACTGACCTGCGAGAATTCAGGATGAAAGAGGCTCAGCGAGATCACCAGCCTGGGCCGCGGGACGAGTACCCTTATTGAGGCATGTGGAAATTTTGGCGCATTTGGGACCTGGCGCGATAGATGAGCATTTCCACGGCTTTGGGTGTTATCTTCAGAATAGTTGCGATATCGCGTTGCGGATAGCCGATCGCATATGCGATCAAGGCCAGGCGAGTGCGCTCATCGACTGTTGAGAGGATGTCATGAATAGCAAGTCGAGTCATGACAATGAATTCCGGGTCGTTGCTGTAGGTGCCGAGCAAGTGCTCGATCTCGGCTAGTGAGACATCCCTGAATTGAAGTGACTGGTTTTCCCTGAGCCAACGGCGATATTCGTTTGGGAAGCACAACAGGCATTGCCCGATGAAAAAGGTGCTCAGGGTGGACCCCTGAGACGGATCCCAGCCATGTCGGCTGCCGATATTGTTGCGGAATTTTTTCACGGCCACCGCTACGGTCAGGCCGGCGATTTCGCTGACCGTGTCTGGATCGTTGCGCAACGCCAGGAAGGGGAGGCGGAACGGTCCGATTTGGTGGAGCTTGCGAAAGATTGACCCGTCTGATATCCAAGCGCACATAATTCGATAGCTGCGCTCGACAAGTAGATCATCAAGCGTGTCAAGTTCATAATGTTCAAAAATGCTATTGTGTGCGGTTTCGGCGGGGCGGTTGACATCTTGCGCATTACCCATTCCTGCCTCCAGTCGCCGTCCTCGCCTGCCGGGCCATCCGCTACGGTGCATTCTCGCGATCGTCCTGATCACATAGATCCGCGACTGCCTCGGCACCTGGAGTGCAAAGCGGAAATGTTCACCTGGATCGCTATCACTGATGAAATCATCGTGAAAGTTCGTCTCGCACAGTGAAATGTCAGAAGGCTGGTTGCCGACAACTCGAACCGGCGCCGAGGAAATCGCGCGACACTAGCTTGCTGAAATGCCCGCTCAGGCGGCGCGGTGAGCAGTGGCTCACATAAGGTATGAAATTCGAGCGAGCGGTGTTCCAGTGGCGTTCGAATGCTTAAGCTGCCGCAGTGCAGGCCGGGGTGGCGGACGGAGGCTCATGATGTACTGGCGAGTGGCCTGCTGTTGCACTAGTGAAGTTCCTGGCTTGTAGGCCAATAGGAAGAAGGTTTCTGCACTGCGCCGAAGAGGCTCTTTGTGTATATCTGCATGAGATGCCCGACGGTCTGACAGGAATCTCGAAGCCTCTCGGAATCTTTTCATGATCCACGCCGTAATCGATCTTATTGGTCTATGTCTGACGCTCTTGCAAGCCCTCGACTTCCTGGATGTGGAGAAGTATCGACCGGTGAATCCACAACCAAACCAGTGGCGAGTTTGTCACAACATACTCTGACAATTCTGTCTGTCGAGGACCTGCCCTGCCAGGACGATGGTCAAGGGGGTGTGGCCACAGCTGGCTCATACGGATGTCTTCGCCATCTTGCGGCCGACCTGACCAGCGCTGAGGGTTGTCCCGTAACTGCTGGTCACGGTTGAGGTGGTCTTGGTGTGGCTGGTGTGGTCACGGCGTCGGAGCCGTCTTGGTCAGCCCCGTTCACCGGGTTGAGCCCGCGCGCTTTCGGGAAGCTGGTGACGGTTCTGCGGCGGGAGGGTGCGGACGCGGTCCGCAGGGGGCCGGCCGTGGAGTCTTCCGCTGGAGGACCGGGCGCTGTTGGTCGCGGCGTACTGGCGCACGAACCTGACCATGCGCCAGCTCGCCCCGCTGTTCGGGGTGTCCAAGTCGGCGGCGGACCGGATCATCGACCACCTGGGGCCGATGATCGCGCTGCAGCCCCGCAAGCGGTTCGCCAAGGACACTGTGCTCACCGTGGACGGCACCTTGGCTCCCACCCGCGACCACACTGTCGCCGAGCAGTAGAAGACTACCGGTACTCCACCAGCCATCAGGTCGTCATCGACGCCGGCACCCGCCTGGTCGTCGTGGTCAGACGACCGCTCGCAGGAAACCGAAACGACTGCAAGGCGCGGGAGGAGTCCGGCGCCAAGGCCGCCGTCGGCAAGACCCTCACGATCGCCGACGGCGGCTACCCGGGCTCGTCATCCTGCACCGCCGCGAACGCGGCCAGAGCGAACTCCCGGACCGGAAAGAGGAACACAACACGTCCCACAAGCAGGTCCGAGCCGCATCGAGCACGCCTTCGCCCGTATGAAGACCTGGAAAATCCTCCGCGACTGCCGCCTCACAGGCGACGGCGTCCACCACGCCATGCCCGGCATCGCACGGATGCACAACCTCGCCCTTGCCGGATAAGCCAGCGGGCCGTACGACGTCCCGCCGTACCCGAGGCAGCTCGAAGAGCATTTACGGGACAGCCCTTAGCCTCGCCGTTTCGGTTGGGGTCATGAGATGTCGCTGATCGGCAGCTGTCGGGTGGGCGACGCGATTTCAGTGCTCGGGCATGGTGGGGGCCCGGCGCGGTGGTCGGGTTCTCCAGGTCCTTCGAGTCGTGGGCGGTCAGGGGAGGTTGCCGGTCAGCCGGCCGGTCGGGGCAGCGTGTCGAGGCGACGGAAGGCCGTGGCGAGTTCGTCTTTCCAGGGCCAGGTGGCTGATATCCGCAAGTGCAGACGGCGGCCGCCGCGGGTGAGGCGTGCGGCGACGTGCAGCAACCGGTAACGGAGCTTCTTCGGCTCGGCAGCCGCGAGTTCTCCGTCCAGCAGCAGGACGCGCATCCACGACAGGAGGTCGATCGCCGTGAGGCTGAGTTCGAGCCAGGCGGAGTTGATGTGGAAGTCGCGGGAGGGGAAGCGGCCGAAGCCGGTGGTCTTGCCGCACCGGATGTGGTCCTCGACGGTGGCGTGCCCGCGGTGGCGGACGTCCAAGAACTGGGCGGAGCCGCCACCGGAGTAGGAGGTGTCGGTGAGAAACACCTGATGACGCCGGCCCTCGTCCTGGTCGAACAGGGACAGCTGGGCTCCGGGGTGCGGCCGTTCGCGGCGCACGATGACGCGGGTGCCGTTCGGATAGCCGTCCAGATCGATCATGCCTGTCAGCTCGGCGACCTCGGCGCCCTCACGCAGCGTTCCGTCCTGGTCCAGGGCGGGATACCAGAGGCGGTCGGGCATGGCCCGAATGGCGCGGCGGAGCGGTTCGGTGATGGCGTATCCGACCGAGAAGAAGGTGTGGATTCCTCGTTTACGCAGGTCGCGGACGTGGGCGAGGAAGGCCTTCGCGGATCCGGCGCCGTCGGTGCGGATGAGGATGTCGGTGCCGTGCCGGTGGGCGTCGGGGATCTGGGCGAGTGCCTGATCGAGCACGGTGATGTGGTCGGCGGCGGTGTTGGCGCCGGCGTTCCCGGGCCGCAGCCGGCCGGACAGTGCCTCGCCGGTGTTGGCCAGGAAGCACAGCAGCGGGTGGAAGCCGAAGCCGCCCTTATAGGTGGGTGCGGCCTGCGCCTTCTCGGAGTGGCAGGTGATCAGTGTGGCGTCGAGGTCCAGGACCAGACCGGGCAGCGTGCGTCCTGCGGCCCGGGCCGCGGGGATGCCCTCACCGTGTTCGGTAGCCTGCAGCCAGGCGACTTCCCGGGTCTGGGCGCGGGCAGAAGCCAGCGAGGCGAGGACCGTCTCGTCGACATCGGCGAGCAGCCGCCATGCCGTCGGTGTCGAGGCGATGGGGCCGAAGACTGCTGCCTGGTTCCGCAGTACGGCAAGGTCAGCGATGGCCTTGCCGCCGTCGGCGAGCATCACCGCCAGGTCGGTGGCGATCCGGCCTGGATCATGTCCGGTCCCGCGCGGCCGAAGCGGCCTGAGAGCGGTGGAGTACGCGGCGGTCAGCCCGGTGGCATCAGCGAGATCCGCCAGCAGCCGTGCCCCGGCATGCCCGACCACCCCCGAACCATCGGCACTGACCTGAACCTTGGGACGCAACCCGATAGCCTGCACTTGGAAAGTGCCCTCCGCCTGGACCGACAGAACCCCTCAGCAAGGTTCATCGTCCCAGGTCAGGAGGGCACTTTCGCATTTTCGCCTCAACAGCTGTCGTACCCAAGCGAAACGGCGAGGTTAGCCATGAGACGACCAGCCCCCAGAGGCCGTCAGGAATCGGCCGCCCCGACAGCGTTCTCGCCCGAGGACACGACTGGGAGAGCAAGATCTTTTGACACCTGCTGCGCGCCGGGCGCGCAGCAGAGCTCGCGCGCCCGGCGCACGCTTCGAACCGGTGCCGCCTCCTGACCACACCGCACTCGTTTCGGCGCGGACCTTCCTCGAGTGCCACGCCGCGCCTGCAGAGTGATGAGCCCGTGATTGATCCGTAAGCCTCGATGCCCGTCGTGGACGATGCTCTCGCCAAGGCCTTCCAAGGCGGGCAGGAAGAAGCAACTACCTGCGGGAAGGCGCAGATTGGCGGCAGAGAGGGATTTGAGAATGGGCGCTACTACAAGGAAATGTGACGATCGGGATCGAACCCGTCGGTGTGTTCGGCAGGCTGCCCGGCACGAAGCCGACCACCAGGAAGCGGTCGATTAGACGGGACGCCGCATTTGCGGTCGAGAGCAACGAGACCGTGCTCCGCAGCTTCTACGCCCACTCTCCGAGGCCGGAACGGTCCGCTGATCAACCCGTTCCTGCTGGCCACGGCGCCCGAGTGGACGAACACCACAATCCGATGACGCCTTGGCACTCGCAGTGGGTGGGCCTGTCCCGGCCGCAGCGGATCCTGCGTCAGATCCCCGATGCGGTGTTCAACGTGCTGTTCGCCCGGCTGTCCTTGGACCGCGACCGAGCCCTGTCGCCTTCTGGATCTCCACCGGAGCCAGGCGTCCGAGCTGCTCGGGTGCTGCGCTCCGGCACAGGTCCGGGGCGCCCGTTGGAAGTGATGTCCGACACCAGCCTGTTGCCTGGCCCGGTGGCGGTGAAATCGCGTCCCAGCAGGTCCGGGGCGGGCCGGGCCTTATTGTCCGGGCGGCGGGTCAGACCACGTGGTCTGCGCCGGGTGATGCCCTGGATGTCGTGGTCAGTGGTGTTCCAGGCCATGGCCGACCACACCCCGAAGACCTGCTCCGCTGTGGACCCGCCGCCTGGTCGGTGAGCTGATCCGGATGGTCGTCGGAGTCAGCATGATCGAGCAGGGCGTGGGTAAGTGGCTGCGGCGGCATGGTTTCTCCCCGCAGCGGCCGGAGCGGCGCTCCTACCGCCAGGACCGGGGAAGGCCGACGCCTGGCTGACCGGCGAATACCCCGCCATCGCTGCGAAGGCCAAGGCGGAGAAAGCGGTGGGGGCCTGGGCAGACCAGTGCGGTTGCGTTCGGACACCGCACCGCCTGGACGGTCCTGGGCACCGAAGGGGCAGACCCCTCTCGTCCGTGTCAACGGGCGCCGGTTCAAGGTGAACATCATGTCGGCCCTTGCCTCCAGCGGCGCTTTGTGGTTCACCGTCTTCACAGGTTCGTTCACCGCGGAGGTGTTCATCGCGTTCCTGGTCCGGCTCGCCCGTCAGGCCGGCCGGAAGGTCCACGTGATCGCAGACCGCTACCCCGTCCACTGCTCGAAGAAGGTCGCTGCCTGGCTGGCTGGGAACAACAATTGCGTCGAGCTGCACCTGATGCCCGGCTACGGCCCCGAACTCAACGCCGACATCAAGCACCACGTCCACGCTGCACGTGCCCGCTCAGCAGACGACCTCGCCCACGAGAGACCGGCCGGTTCCTCCATCAGGCCGCCAGCGCCAACCCGCATCGTCCGCGGCTACTTCCACGCCCGCCACGTCCGCTACACCCTCGAATAGGCAACCAGACGGTTTCGGCTCAATACCAGCAGCAGCCCACGATCTGGTGCCAACTGGCCCCCGATGACCCACTGCGCTGGAACTGCGCCGGCCGCTTCGTCCGATCAACTACGACGCCGCGCGAGCGATGTCCGTCCGCGTGAACACCACGCTCGGGTCAGGTGGGTCGCTGCAAGACCTACGGCATACGACGACCTACCGGCTCGCCCGTGACCCTCTCATGCCGATCACGGGCTCCATAGCCCCTTGGACATGGCTGTCTATTCACGACTCAGCGGTACGTCACTCCCACCGCCGAGCACGTCGTTGAAAGCGTCCCTGGCCAGCACCGCCACCAGGCCGAGAAGCCGACAGAGCCCCCGACACTGCGCTACCGGCCGGAAAGCCTGCACCTGCTGTTTGGCCGGGGACGCCCATGACCACCAGCGCCATCACGAATTGACTCTGAAAGACACCTGGAGGCAATGGTGTACTCCTGCCAAAACCACTACGCACTCTCACAACAGCACAGCGATGTGGGGCAACCGCGGCTTGAGGCGCGACGAGGATCCAGCAAGCCCCTAGCGCAGATGATGCGTGAAGCAACTGCAGAGCTTGATGAAGTCCTCGACTCGCTCCTCTATTTGATTCAACAAGTGCGAGAGACGCGGGAGCCCATCCGAGGGGTTCATGAATGCTTCGCCCAGTCCTTCAGCGACGTACAGACAGCCCTGATCAGGCGCGAAACCCTAGAGCGGATGACGAGGGAGATCAACTACGGCAGCAGTAGCTCGTGTCCGCCGGCAGGGCCTTGATCCAGTCCCCGCGCGGCATCGGCGAGAACCCGGTCGCCATCTACCACGACCGGACCTTCCGCCGAGCCACCACTGCCTGGCCGCCTACCGCTGGACCGCCGCCTCCCAGGAGGACGCCGGCCTCGGCGCGCACACTGTCGTCCACCTCGGCAAGCACGGCAACCTGGAGTGGCTGCCCGGCAAGACCGCCGCGCTCTCCGCCGACTGAGGCCCGGACGCCATACTCGGCGAACACGATCTTGACGAGTTTGGCTGGTCAGCCGTGACGTCAGGAGTGTTTCGGCTGTTCGTGACGGTGTGAGCAAGCGGCCGCGGATCGTGGACGACGAATTCTGGGCGGTGGCCGAGCCGTTGCTGCGGCTGTGGCCCGAGCGTTCGCCCGGGTCACAGCCGGTGTCCGACCGGTTGTGCCTGTAGGGCATCCTGTACGTGCTCTACCAGGACGTCAGTTGGCAACTCCTCCTACTGGAGCTGGAGTTCAGCTCTGGGCAGACCTGCTGGCGACGACTGGGCCGGTGGTACGAGGCCGGCGTCTTCGACCGGCTGCATCGTCTCCTTCTCGTGAGACTGCACGCCGCCGACGAGCTCGACTGGTTCCGGGCCTGCGTGGATGCCTCCCACATCCGCGCAGAAAAAGGGCGAACCGGGACCGGCCTATCGCCGGTCGACCGCCGGAAAACGGGCAGTAAACACCACCTGATCTGGCCGACCAGGCCTACCAGGGAGCAGGCTCGGCCTTCCGTATCCCGTACTACGGGCACCGTGAACTCCGCGGGCACTGCAAGCGGTTCAACCGCGTCCACGCCAGGCTGCGGACTCCCAAGGAACGCGTCTTCGCCCGGTTGAAGATCTGGCGCGTCCTCCGCCGGTCCCGATGCTCCACCAGCCGCGTCAGCGGCGTCGTCCAGGCCGTCCGCACCCTTCTTACCTGCAGCTGTTCAGGATGGAAGAGCTTCGATAACTCGGTTATTTTCTTCCCGCGATACCGGTTGAATATTGCCCTCTGCTCTCCGTGTTATCGCGACGAATCGTACTGCCTTTTCGGGTATCTGTATCTGATTTCTCACTGATTGGTTGGTGATTCCTGTGCCAGTAGTTCGTGATTCAGTCGCGCGTCGTGTTCGAAGGGAGCTGAGTGGAGGTGTGGCGCTAGAACAGAAGGTGCGGTCGTGGCTTGAAGGTAGCTTCGGCGTGGATATGGGGCAGGTGCGTATCCACACGGGTGCCGAGGCTGACGGGCTGGCCCGGGCATTCGGGGCTGAGGCGTTTACGGTGGGCGCCGATATCTTCTTCCAGGATGGCTGTTTCAATCCGGGAAGCGGCGCGGGGCGATGGCTGCTGGCGCATGAGGTGGCGCACGCGGTGCGGCAGGGCGGTGGGTCTGGAGCGGCTGACGCGGAGTGGGTGCAGCCGTATGACGACCTTAGTGAGTACGCGGCGGACGAGGCTGCCGCTCTTGTGGTGTCCAGCCGGAAGGTGCCGGGCCCGGCGGCGGCTCCGCAGCGGCTTACGGATGTCGCAACGATGCTGGTTCAGTGCCATTCCTCCTGGGAACACCGCATGCTCGGCGACTGCAATACCAACTCGCTGGACGTGGTTGCCAGATCTCTCAACAAAAGTCAGGGTGATTCCGGGGCGTTTCTGAGTAAGATGCGTCAGCTCTTGAGGCTGTGGCAGACGAATCCCGAGGACGTAACGGAAGCGCAGATGCGGGAACAGTTCCCCGACATTCGTGCCATCAGGCTGCAGGGCAGCGGTCTGCTCGTCACCTATGGAGAGTTGAACACTCTGGCCGATTACCTGCCCCAGCCAGAGGTCCTGGACGCCCAGCCCAAGAGTATCTTGTTGCCCATCCTGCAGACTATGCGTCAGGAGACATTCGACAAGATTGGGGCGGACTGGCTCCTGTTTGAGCCAGGCGTGACCTTCGAGGGTAGTGTGGTCAGCTGGGGATGGGAAAGGTGGATCGAGAAGATTCTCGTGACCAGGAGGCTGGATGCCCTGACAACGAACGTTGGCGCAGAGGGAGTCGGCCATTACAATGGGCTGCTTGCCCGTAACGCGTGCCATTTCGCACCGTATTCGTGGCATCGCTGGTATCAGTTCCACATGATCTCCCGGGACTACGCGATGCAGTCTTGGAATGCGGGAGAAGGGTCGAACGGCGAGAACCGATACAAGGCGTGGCTCTATCACGGTTATGCCGACCATTTCCTGCAGGACTCCTTTGCTGCCGGCCACCTCGTCAACAAGACCTCGGTCATGCAGTGGTTCGTCGAATGGCTCGACGAGGGGAGGGTGGATATCTCCACTGGGGACTGGGATCAGATCAAGACGATGACGACAGCCTTGCAGCCCGGGCTGGCCCCGCGCAGCATGTACACCAGCTGGCCCTATACGGGTACCGTCAAAGACCCCGAAACGGCACAGGAGATGAGTACCTACGAAGCACGTAGGGCCGCCTCCGGCGTATCCGGCCCTGACCTCGGCACCGCGTACAGTAATTACCTGACCTTCCTGGCCAACAGCGTCACCCAGATGTCCTCGGGGGCCGTCCATGACTACTACAATGAGCAGTCCCTGTGGGTCTCCTCCCGGGCACGTACGGTCCCGTTCCAGATCTGGGGCGATGACACCATGCTCAAGGGCGGCGACGGTGTACGTGTCGCCTCCGAGACCGCAAAGTTGTCCCAACAGGCCCTCCTCAACATCCTCGCCTACGGCAATGACGGTGGCATCCCCCCAGAGGTCATCCGCGACCAGTTCCCCACCAAGGCCGGAACCAACTCATCCAGTGTCATTGACCTGCAGGACTGGCAGGCCTCGGTGCGTGACAAGGCAGTCAATGATCTGTTCGGCTCTGTGGACCTGGGCGTTAAGTTCGCTGCCGTCTGGCTTGCAGAACCCAGGTTGGGCAAGGTCTCCCTCGACGACAACGTCCCTGCCCGTCATCCTTTCCACCACTGGATCCGTAGGCCAAGCGGCGTCTGGGAGGAATCAGGCTACAACCCGGACTGGAGTGCCTCGACCCCGCCGGCTCTCCATGAATACAACAACCAGCTGTACGCTGTCTTCGCCGCGTCTGACGGGACCTTGATGTGGAGTCGCTGCAGTCCCGGGTTCTGGCGATGGGAAACTGCACAAGCGCTGGGCCCCGTAGGCCAGTCCTTCGCGTCAAACTTCGCCCCGACGCTGACCGTCTGGAATGGCCGACTGTACTGCGCCTACATCGACAAGGACGACCGCACCGTACAGTTGAACAACTATAACGGCTCGGTCTGGAGCACCCCTGAGCGCGTCCCGGGCACCGGCAGCTCAATCGATTCCATGACGCCTGCGCTTGCCGGAATCGGGAGCAACAGCCTATTTATGGTGTTTCGGGGAACCGAAGGGGCCGGGAGCACTCATTTTACCGAATTCAATCTTATTCCGGCAGGGTGGCGTGAGCCGCAACTCATCCCCGACTGGAATACTGCAAGCCCTGTAGCGGCCTGCAACGCTAACGGTTTTCTGCGCGTCGCCCGCAGGGGGGCCGAATTCCGTATGAATGTCGCCACTCGTCAATCAGGTGTCTGGGCCAAGAATCAATACGGTGACGTAGACATCTGGCGTACCCAGGCCGGACCAGCGATGGCCACCGACGGCTCATCGCGGCTGTGGATGGCATACTTCAACCAGAATGGCCAAGTACACGTCGGGCGCGGCACCGCATCCCCTGCTGGCAGTACCGACTGGACCCATGAATTCAGCATCACCAGGGAGAACAGCATGCCTGAGACGCCAGGCCTCGGCACTTCCGGCGGCCCCGGCGGCGAGGTGCATGTGATGTTCCGCGGGGCGTGACGGCTGACCTCTTGCACCCTGGGTCGCCGGGGCGACAGTGAATCCCCTCGCTGCTAGCGCGGTAATCGTTCTCAACTCGTCTGCAGACGAGGGCGCTTCACTGTTTCCTTTTATCCTGTTGGGTTCGGGGCTGTGGCCGGGCATCGGGTGCGGCTCGAGGCGCTCGGTGTTTTTCTCGGGCCGGGCCCGGAGGGTCTTGCTGCGGTGGCCGGGTGCCGGTCGGCGATCACGACATGATGTTGCCTTTGAAAGCTGTGGCCGTTGACCCGCACCAGCGGGGTCTGCCCGGTCGGCCCAGGACCAGCCCGCCGGGCCGGTCCTGGGCGCTGGCCGCACTGATCGGCCCGGCCTGCTCCCGTTTCGCCCGCACGGCGGTCGCCGGATATTCCTCCTCCGGTCAGGCCCGCACTGCTTGCGGCTGCTGCCGGTACGAGCGGTGGGCAGGCCGTTGCGGCGTGAGGCCATGCCGGTGCAGCCATGTGCGATGTGCCCACTCCCTGCTCGGTCGTCGACACCCCGCACACCAGCTCGATCAGCACCCTGACCGAGGCGCGAGTCCACAGCACGCCGGTGTGCCCGATATCGGCCGGAGTGTAGTCCGGCTTCGTCTGCACCACCGCCCCGCGCGCCAAGTTGTCCGGCAACTCACCCGTCCCGGCCCGTGGCTGGCGCACCACAGCCGGCAATGCCTGCCGCCCACCAGCCTGGAACGCCCTCCACGAGGTGCCGACCGACCTCGGGGACACCCCGAACATCTCCGCGACCTGTCCGTAGGCCCCGACCCGCCCGGACTTCAGTGCCGCGATCACCCGCAGCGGCAGCTCCTCCTGCGCGGCAGGTGTTCAGCTGCCGCATGTCCCCGCCCTCGGTCACACCCCACCAGCGAGCAGGAATCCCGTAAGGGCGCTGTGCTGCAGCGCGAGCGGCTGTACGACTCCCACGTCAAGGAGTGGCGGGCCGCGCTGGTCGACCGCCGGACTTCCCCGGCCCGGCCGAAGAAGTCGGCCACCGAGGCGGAGAACGAGAAGCTGCGCCGCCAGGTGGAACACCTGGAGAAGGAACTGGCCCGGAACAAGGCCGCGCTGGAGATCCTGGGAAAAGCTTCGGCGCTCTTGGAAATGATCTCCGAGAGCGCGGACTGACACACGCCGCCGGTCCCGTGGCCGACGAGGCGTTCACCGGCATCGAGGGTGAACTGGGCATCACGTCCGCGTGCCGGCTGACCGGCCGCTCGCGGGCCACCCACTACCGCAGGCTGCAGCCACCCGCCAGCCGGCAAGCCCCGCGCCCCACAGGTCCAGCCCGCGCCCCACAGGTCCAGCCCGCGGCCCTTGGAGCCGAAGAGCGCGCCGCAGTAGTGGAGTTGATGAACAGCAGCGAGTACGCCGAGCTGCCACCGGCTCAGATCTGGGCCCGCGAACTGGACGCCGGACGCTACCACTGCTCCGTCTCCACGATGTACCGGATCCTGCGCGAGAAGGGACAGTCGGGCGAGCGCCGCCGCCAGGCCACCCACCCCGCCAAGACGGTCCCCGAACTGGTCGCCGCCGCCCCCTCACAGGTGTTCACCTGGGACATCACCAAAGCCGCCGGCCCGGACAAGGGCATCTGGTATGACGCCTACGTCGTCATCGACATCTTCAGCCGCTACATCGTCGGCCACACCGTCGAGCGGGCCGAAACAGCTGAGCGGGCCGAGGAGCTGATCCGCGAGACCAGCACCCGCAACGGCATCGTGCTCGACACCGTGCACGCGGACCGCGGCACCTCCATGACCTCCAAGAAGGTCTCCCAGATGCTGATCGACCTCGGCGTCACCAGAAGTCACTCACGCCCCAAGGTCTCCAACGACAACCCCTACTCGGAGGCCCAGTTCAAGACCACGAAGTACATGGCCGACTACCCCGAGCGATTCGATTCCCTGGCCCACGCCCGCGAATGGTTCGACACGTTCATCGCGTACTACAACCATGAGCACCGGCACTCGGGCATCGGCTTCCACACCCCCGCCAGCGTGCACTTCCACACCGCCGACGAGGTCCGCGACCAACGCGCCGCCACCCTCGCCAAGGCATACGCCCGCCACCCCGAACGCTTCAGCCGCCGCCCCCGACCGCCCGAGATACCCACACAGGCATGGATCAACGACCCCGCTAAACGCAGAGAACCCACACCACAGACCTCATAGCCCCACCACCGTCTCACTGGCCTTGACATCTTCCGACGGAGGGCGCTGGGCAACACTGGAAGGCGTAGCGGAAGTCCGTACGCCTGACCCAGACAAGACGTGATGACCGAGGCCCAGCAGTCGTCATCGCCCCTACGAGGGGTACCGACTCGAATGGGCCGCCGGAACCCTCGTCGTGCCCACCGCCCCGGTCGGGGAGCGCCTGAACGCCGAGGACTGGGGACTCTTCGACGGCCCGGCCGATCTGTCCGCCGCACCGACGAATACCTCGGCGAAGGCTTCGCCCGGTCACCGCCACCCTCCCGCCGGCCGCCGGAGCCTCGAACGGCTGGCGCTACGGTGCGATGCCGGTCAATGAGGGCACATTGCTCATGCGAAGGAGCTGCCTGTTCATCCTGTCTGCTTTTCTGGCAGGGTGATTAAGGGTCCTGCCGGGGCACTAGGTTTTCTTCAGCAACGCATCTTGACCCCGTGCTGACATGTCAGCACGGGAGCACGATCGAGGCGGATCGAGCAGGGTTCAGGAGGATGGAAACGGGGCCTAATGTCCGATTCTCCGGCGTTTTCGCAGGTCGGGAAGGTAACAATTTCGGGTTCGACTCCCCTAGGCTCCACATCCAGAGAGGCCCTCTGAACTGCGGAAACGCGGGTCGGAGGGCCTCTTCTCGTGCTTCCGGTGGGCGCGAAGTGGGCGCGCCCGCTCGCTTACGGTCGCAGGCACGGCGGCGGGCATCGAGACCAAGGAGCGCAGGGACGGGGGCGGCCGGCAGAAGGCGTCGTGGGTGGCGTTGGCCGGCCCGTCCCCATGGACGAACACGACCAGTCCGTGCGGGAGCTTCCCGCTGGCCGGGCGAGCGAGGACCCCGTTCAGTGGCCGCGCGCCACAGGCGATCGTCACTCGCTCCTCGGCGAGGCCGTAGTCGTTCTGGTAATTGATCCACCCGTCGGCCAAGGCATGGACGAGGGCAAGAAAGCCGCAGGCCACAAAAGCCACTTCGGCGTCGGTGCACCCAGCCTCCTCCTGGCGGTCCGGGGCATCGCTGCCGGTATCTGCGACCTCGTCGGCGGCATCCACCTGCTCTCCGGCATCTCTCCGGCATCGCCGTCGCCCGCCCCGCATCACCAAGTCATGGGCCGACGCCGGATGCCGCACCAGAGTCACCGACCACGGCGCCACCTCCGCCGCCGACGTCGAAGTCGCCCGCCGCGACCGCGTCTCGACCGCTGCGTGCGTCGGGCGAGGTGTGCACGGGCCGCTGCGTACAGGGCTCTGGCGCGGCGGTTCGCGCGGGTCGGCGTGGCGCGGTGGGCGAGCGAGCAGGGGCTGGTCAGCCGTGGTGACGAGCATCGGCCCGGCAAGGCGGCGCGGCTTCAACAGGTTTTTACTTACCTCGCGTTCTTGACGTTTTCCCAGGGGAGTAGCCTCTGAAGAAAGGTACAAATGCGGCATACGCACTCTGCTCCTGGGCGGCCACCCAAAGGTGGTGTCGCGCTCGGGGCAGCTCTCGAACCGTTGGTTCCCGCGCGCTGCGGGGACTGTTCAGCGGGTGCGGGCCGCTCGATCCCTAGCGATGAGAAGGTGTGGACGTATGCCCACGAACCGATTTACTCGGGCCATCGCAGTGGCCGCAGGAGGTCTCCTGCTGGCCGGCGGAGCCGCCGTTGCCACAGCCGGGACGGCGTCCGCTGCCCCGACGCATGCGGCATTCAGCTACTCCAGCCACGACGGCGGACACGGCTACGGCGACCACGGCGGCTATGGCGACTGGGGCTATGGCTACGGCGACCACGGCGGTGGTGGCTACGGCGACCACGGCGGTGGCTACGGCTACTTCGTCGGTGACCACGGCGGTGGTGGCTACGGTGACCACGGCGGTGGCTACGGCTACTTCGTCAGTGACCACGGCGGCGGTGGCTACGGCGGTGGCTACGGTGACCACGGCGGTCGCTGGTAACCATCCCCCTGTGAGTCGGCCCCGCCCATGTGCAGGTTCGGCGGGGCCGTCATCACGCTCAGGCGGGCCGGCCGGAACGCTCCGGACGGAACGTCGTGGGCGGCCTGAAGCGCGCAGGCACGGCTGTCCCTCTGCCCGGTGATCCGGTGCCAACGAACCTTGTCGCGTGCCATTGCTGACGGAGAGTTCTGACTTACGGCGCCGCGAGGCACCTGGCAGCGGGGCGACGGATCACTGTGTACGCAGGCCGTGTCCGCAAGCCGCGTACACGGTGTGCCCCGTATGTGTCTCGTATCCCGGTGGTCTCAACCGGGGTGCGGCGCACGGCGGCCGGCGCCGCGTGGGGTGGGCGGCGGCGACGTCGGTCGTGGTGATCAACCCCATGGTGTGCCGGGCCGCTATGCCGGTTCGAGGCAGGACGGCACCAGGAAGGGCTCGCCGCACCGACGGCCGTGCCCGCCACTCCTCCCGGGGTGGCGGGCACGGCCGTCGCTGTCGTGGCCGGTCGGCCTCAGGCCGGGGTGGGGCCGTCGCGTTCGTCGGAGTCGGGTCCGGCGCCGTCCGGCTTGGCCTGGGGTTCCCGGTCGGTGGCGGCGCCCCCGCCGCCGTCCACCGCGCTCAGCCGGCCGCGGTCGCCGACCTCGGTGGGGGCGGGCGGCTCGACCAGCCAGTCCGGGTTGGCCTGCTTGTCCCACCACTTCCACGCGGCGACCGCGCCGACGGCCAGGACGCCGACGATCGTGAGCCGCTTGGCGAGCTTGCCGCAGCAGGCCCTGCGGTGGTGCTTCTTGGCGAGCTTCTCGATCTCGGCGGCGGTCACCTGGCCGCGCAGCGCGGCGAGTGCGGCGGCGCCCCGGGCGAGGGCCTCCTCGCGGACCGGCTCGGCGGCGGCGCGGGCGCTGAGCACCGCGCTCTCCACCCGCGGCGCCGTGTACTCGGCGGCCTGCCGGGCGGCCTTACGGGTCCGGCAGGCGGCGCGGTTCGCCGCGGCGTCCACCTTGGGCGGCAGGGCGCCGCGCGCGGACTCGAGGCGCGGCTGGAGATGGGTGTCGTAGTGCGAACGGGCCTGCTGCGCGGCGTCGGCCACCTTGGGGGCCATCCGGGTGCGGGCCTCATGGGCGTAGTGCACGGCGGTTTCCCTGGCCGTACCGGCATACGGAGCCACCACCTCCGCGGCGTGCCGCACGCTGTCCTTGGCCGTACCGGTCGCGGTGCGCACGCTGTCCTTGCGGGTCACGGGATCCTCCTCCTCGGTGGCGTGTCCGGGGCTTTGGGGGCTGCTCCCCCAGGTCTGCTGGGTCGCCTGTCCACCCGATTGACGATCATGCCCGGTCACGCGTCGTACGGCATGCGCGAGCGGGCATCCGGGTCATTGCGGACCTTCCGGAGCCTTGGGACGACAATGCCACGGTTCGGCGTTGTGTGTGCCTGGTTCCACGGCCCCGGCGCGCGGAAAGAGATCCGTACGAAGGCTGCCGGGAGGTGGCCGCACGACGCGCGGGCCGGTCCATGCGAGGATCGGGAACCGTCAGTGAAGACTTATGGAAGGTAGATCGTGGCTGAACAGCTCTACGCCACCCTGAAGACCAACCAGGGCGACATCGAGATTCGGCTCCTGCCGAACCATGCCCCCAAGACGGTCAAGAACTTCGTCGAGCTCGCCACCGGTGAGCGGGAGTGGACGCATCCGGCGACCGGCAAGAAGTCCAAGGACAGGCTGTACGACGGTACGGTCTTCCACCGGGTGATCAGCGGTTTCATGCTCCAGGGCGGCGACCCGCTGGGTAACGGCACCGGTGGCCCCGGCTATGAGTTCGGGGACGAGTTCCACCCCGACCTGGCCTTCAACAAGCCCTACCTGCTGGCCATGGCCAACGCCGGTCCGGGCACCAACGGCTCGCAGTTCTTCATCACCGTCGCGCCGACCGCGTGGCTGACCGGCAAGCACACCATCTTTGGTGAGGTCACCACCGACGCCGGCAAGAAGGTCGTGGACGCCATCGGCAACACCCAGACCAACCCGCGCACCGACCGTCCCGTCCAGGACGTCGTCATCGAGTCGGTCGTCATCGAGACCCGCTAGTCGGGTACGCCCCGGTCCGGTTCGGCCCGGTCCGCTCCCGTCCGGCCCGGCACGGTCCGGCCGGAATCGCGGGCGTGGACCGAGCGCGTCCCGTTCCGGGGAACCATTACGCCCCGCCCGGTCGTACACCGGGCGGGGCGGTGTTGTTACGCGCCGGCGGGCCGACGCCGGAGAGGACGAGGTAGGGGACCGATGGATCAGGTGCCGGGCAGCCCGCAGGAGCCGCACAACGCGCAGAGTGGCGACGGCCTGCCGGGCTGTTACCGTCATCCGGACCGGCCGACCGGCATCCGCTGTGCTCGCTGTGAGAAGCCGATCTGCCCGGACTGCATGGTCAGCGCCTCGGTCGGCTTCCAGTGCCCCGACTGCGTACGCGGTGGCAGCGGCACCGGACACTCGGCGCACGCGACGGCGCCGCGCACGATCGCGGGCAGCACGATCGCCGCCAACCCGCGGCTGATCACCATGATCCTGCTCGGCATCAATGTGGCGGTCTTCGTGGCCGTCTCCATCGGCGGCCGGCTGAACAGCGATCTGGTCGCCCGGTTCGACATGATCGGCCTCGCTCTGGACCCGGCGCTCGGCGGGCTCGTCGGAGTCGCCGACGGCCAGTGGTACCGCCTGGTCACCGCGGTGTTCCTGCACCAGGAGATCGCGCACATCGCGTTCAACATGCTGTCGCTGTGGTGGCTGGGGCCGCCGCTGGAGGCGGCGCTCGGTCGGGCCCGCTACCTCACGCTCTATATGCTCGCCGGTCTGGGCGGCAGCGCCCTGTCGTATCTCCTCGCTGCGCAGAACCAGCCCTCGCTCGGGGCGTCCGGCGCGATCTTCGGGCTGCTGGGCGCGACCGCCGTCCTGCTGCGCCGGCTGAACTACGACATGAAGCCGGTACTGATCCTGCTCGGCCTCAACCTGGTCTTCACATTCCTGTGGCCGAATATCGCCTGGCAGGCCCATGTCGGTGGGCTGGTCGTGGGCGCCGCGGTGGCGTACGGAATGGTGCACGCGCCGCGCGACCGCCGGACGCTGGTGCATGTCGGGACGTGTGCGGTGGCGCTGCTGGCGATCATTGCCGTGGTGTGGGTACGGACCCTTCAGCTGGTGGGCTGAAGGGCCCGTTCCGTCAAGTTGTCCACAGTGCGTGGTGGATCTTGTGCATGCTGTGGGGAACATCCGTTCCGGATCGCACTGACCTACGTTTCCCCAGTCAGGACAGGGGGTGAGGGGGGGGCGGGTGCGGGTGCCACCGATCACACCGGCGTCAACCTTCCGGAAGTTATCCACAGATCTTCTGAAGTTTTCCCCGGCTGTGGATAACTGTGTGGATGGCCTTGGGCAGGGCTTGCCCTACTTCCACTGTGTGGATACGCCGAACCCCACCGCGATGAAGCCGAAGCCGCACACGATGTTCCAGTTGCCCATGGCCTTGATCGGGAGATCGCCTTCGGACACGTAGAAGAGGATGATCCAGGCGAGTCCGATCAGGAACATCGCCAGCATCAGCGGCGCGACCCAGCCACGGCCTGGGTTCATCTTCAGGCTGGTGGTCTTCGCCGGCGGCGGCGTGAAGTCGTCCTTCTTGCGGATCCGTGACTTCGGCACGAGGAACTCTCCTGTCGATGCGCTGCGTGACCGCGCGGGGCCGTACGGGATGGGAGCCGGGTGAGGAAGCGGCGGGGAGCGATTTCTCGCCCGGGGCGTCCGTTAGCGTAGTGCTTCCGCGGCGTCGTAAGGAGTAAGGGTACGTTGAGCAGTTCCGCCGACTCCCCTGGCCGCCCCGCCCGCCGCCGTCTGCGGCCCGTGCGGATTCTCACCCTCGCCGTCTTCGCGCTCGCCGGCCTGATGTTCTGGCTGAGTTTCGACACCGCGCGGGGCACGAACCTCCGCTCGGACGATTCGATGCTGCGGCTCTCCGACCTCATCCAGGAACGCAGCAACAAGAACGGCACCCAGGACGACCGGAACGCCACCCTGCGCGCGGACGTCGACGGCCTCGCACAGCGTGACAACGGCAGTACCAAGGCCGCGGACGCCAAGCTCAGGGCGTTGGAGAAGGACGCCGGCAGCAAACCGGTGGCAGGCCAGGGGGTGAGCGTCACGCTCACCGACGCCCCGCCGAACGCCACCGCCAAGATCCCCGGAGTGCCCGACCCGCAGCCCAACGACCTGGTCATCCACCAGCAGGATCTGCAAGCCGTCGTCAACGCCCTGTGGCAGGGCGGGGCCAAGGGCATCAGGGTCATGGACCAGCGGCTGATCTCCACCAGTGCGGTGCGCTGCGTCGGCAACACCCTGATCCTCCAGGGCCGCGTCTACTCGCCGCCCTACAAGGTCACCGCCGTAGGCGACCGCGATGCGCTGAAAAAGGCGCTGAACGCCGCCCCCGCCATCCAGAACTACCTCCAGTACGTGAACGCCTACGGACTGGGCTGGAAAGTCGACCAGCACGACACGGTGACTCTGTCCGGCTACTCCGGCACAGTGGATCTGCACTACGCACAGCCTGTGAAGCCGTAACCCGCGCGCCGCGGGGCGGCGGGAGGGGCGGGGCCGGTATGACGACGCGGTGGATCGTACGGACGGTCAGCGAAATCCTCGTCACCCTCGGTACCTTGATCGTCCTCTTCGTCGTCTACGTGCTCTTCTGGACCGGCGTACGGGCCGACAGCGCGATGGACGGCGAGCTCGGCGCCTTGCAGCAGCGCTGGTCGGCGGGGCCGGCGGCCGGCGGCGGGAGCGGCGGCACGGGCTCCGCGGGCGGTACCGGAACCACGGCCGGACCGTCGGGCGGTGCCACCGGGGAGCCACCCCGACAGCCCGCGTACGCGGACGGCACGTCCTTCGCCGTCATGTACATCCCGCGCTTCGGCGCCGACTGGGCCAAGCCCGTCCTCCAGGGCACCGCCACCGACACCCTCAAGCGCGGCCTCGGCCACTACGAGCGGACCGCGCGGCTCGGCGCGACCGGCAACTTCGCGGTAGCCGGGCACCGCAGGACCTACGGCGACCCCTTCAAGGACTTCCCGCAGCTGCGACCCGGCGACGCCGTGGTGCTGACCGATGGCACGACCTGGTTCACCTACCGCATCGACAAGCGGCCCTATACGACGCTGCCCAGCGACATCGGGGTGATCGATCCGGTGCCGCGGAAGTCCGGCTACGACGGCCCCGGGCGCTATCTCACGCTGACGACCTGTGAACCGGAGTGGGGTCACAGCCACCGGCTGATCGTCTGGGCACACCTCGACGCCACCCAACCCGTGGGACGAGGAAGGCCATCGGCTTTGACCGGCTGACCCCCCTGCTCGACCCTCTCCCTTTACTCTGGTGGGGCAATCGACATCGTCATCGGCATCGGCAAGGGGACAGCGACAGCATGTACGGCTGGATCTGGCGGCATCTGCCGGGCAACGCATGGGTGAAGGCGCTCATCTCACTCCTGCTGGTGCTGGCGGTCGTCTTCGTGCTTTTCCAGTACGTCTTTCCGTGGGCGGAGCCGATGCTCCCCTTCAATGACGTCACGGTCGACCGAGGGATGGCAGCCGTCCGATGACCGCACGGATTCTCGTTGTCGACAACTACGACAGCTTCGTCTTCAACCTCGTTCAGTACCTCTACCAACTGGGTGCCGAATGCGAGGTGCTGCGCAATGACGAGGTCGCGCCGAGCCACGTCCAGGACGGCTTCGACGGCGTACTGCTGTCACCGGGGCCCGGCACGCCCGAGCAGGCCGGCGTCTGCGTCGACATGGTCCGGCACTGCGCGGACACCGGCGTCCCGGTCTTCGGCGTCTGCCTGGGCATGCAGTCGATGGCGGTCGCCTACGGCGGTGTGGTCGACCGGGCGCCCGAACTGCTGCACGGCAAGACCTCGCTCGTCTCCCACGAGGGCTCCGGTGTCTTCACCGGTCTGCCCTCCCCCTTCACCGCCACCCGCTACCACTCCCTCGCCGTCGAGTGGGACACCGTCCCGGACGAGCTGACCGTCACGGCCTGGACGGAGACCGGAGGCGCCCCGGGTGCTGCGGCGGGGCGGATCGCGATGGGGCTGCGGCACCGAGAGCTTCCGGTGGAGGGCGTGCAGTTCCACCCGGAGTCGGTGCTGACCGAGTGGGGGCACCGGATGCTGGCCAACTGGCTGGTGGAGTGCGGCGACAAGGGAGCCGTGGAGCGCTCGACGGGGCTGGCCCCGGTGGTCGGCAAGGCCGGCGCGTGACCGCCCTGCGCCCCGAGCGTGAAGGGAGAGCACACGAGCCGCACGAACCACCGCAGCAGCCCTATGAGCCGCAGGATCCGTACGGGCACCGCGATCCGTTCGAGACGGACGACGCGTTCGAGGCGGCGGTCGGGCAGCTCAACGACCCGCTGAACGATCCGCTCCCGGGCCGGCCCGCACCGGCCCCGGCGCCCGCACCGTACGGGCAGCACAGCCGGCCCGCCCCCGCCGCGCAGCCGGCGCCGCCCGCCGCGTCCCCCAGGACCGGCGGGCGCCATGCCAACAGGACCCAGGACAGTGGGCAGGGCGCTCCGCAGGTCACACAAGGGGCCGGGCGGCAGGGCTCACCGTGGTTCCGGCCGCATCAGCCGCCGGAGCCGCCGGTCCGGTCGCAGCCGCCCGACCGACCGCAGCAGCCGTATCAGCCGCCGCCACCGCCGTCCTACGAGGCCGTGTCGCCGCCGCAGCCCTACGCGCCCGAGTCCGCCGGGCCCGGCCAGGGCTATGGCCCCGGATACGCGTCCGCACCCACGCCGTCCGAACCGATATCCGCGTCCTACGCCGCACCGCAGGCCCCGGCGCCGCCGCCGTCCGGCGGACCGCGGCAAGACGACGAGACCATGGCGCTGCGTCAGGCCGAGGCGCCCGGTGCGACGCGCTTCGATGGGCACGCGCCGGACCGTGAAGCGGACGCTGTTTCACGTGAAACAGCGGATTCACGTGAAACAGCGACGGTGCCGTCGCCCGGCGGCCGTGCCGCGCGGCGTAAGGCCGCGCAGGAGGCCGCCAAGCGGGGCGGTAAGCGCGGCCGCCATGGTGGTCCGGCCGCCGCCGGTGCTTCCGCCGCCCCGGACGCCGAACCGGCGCCGGCACCGACCTCCCGGCTGGCGGCGCGGCGTGCCGAGCGGGCCGCCAAGGACAGCCCCAGCCTGATCCTCAGCCGCGCGGTGGGCGAAGTGTTCATCACCCTCGGCGTGCTGATGCTGCTGTTCGTCACCTACCAGCTGTGGTGGACGAATGTGCTGGCCCAGCAGCAGGCCGGCGGTGCCGCCAATACGCTCCAGAACGAATGGAGCAGCGGCGCCGGGGAGAAGAAGAACCTCGCGGCCGGTGAGCGTTTCGCGATCATGTATATCCCGAAGCTGGATGTGAAGGTCCCGATCGCCGAGGGAATCGACAAGCACAGCGTGCTGGACCACGGCATGGTCGGCCATTACGACGAGCGCAGCGGGATCAAGACGGCGATGCCCTGGGATGCGAAGGGCAACTTCGCGGTGGCGGGCCACCGCAACACCCATGGCGAGCCGTTCCGCTATATCAACAAGCTCACCAAGGGCGACAAGATCGTCGTCGAGACGCAGGGCGCCTACTACACCTTCGAGATGGAGAGCATCCTCCCGCAGACCTCACCGAAGAACGTGAGCGTCATCCAACCGGTGCCGCAGGGCTCGGGGTTCAGCGGTCCGGGCCGCTACATCACTCTGACGACCTGTACTCCGGAATTCACCAGTACCTACCGGATGATCGTCTGGGGCAAGATGGTCGACGAGCGACCGCGGAGCAAGGGCAAGCCGGATGCGCTCGACAGCTGAGCGAACGTAAAAAGGGGTACTACGCGGTGACTGCCACCGGATACGACGAGGACACCGACCGGTCGCCGTCCCCCGCGCCGCGCCGCGCACGGGGGATCATCGCCTCCATCGTCAGCGTCATCGGCGAGCTGCTGATCACGGCCGGGGTGATCCTGGCCCTGTTCGTCGCCTACTCGCTGTGGTGGACCAACGTCCTCGCCGACCGTGAGGCGAACAAGCAGGGCGACCAGGTGCGCAAGCACTGGGCGACCAGCGGTCCCAAGGGGCCGGGTGCGCTGGACACCAAGGACGGCATCGGCTTTCTCCATGTACCGGCGATGAGCGGCGGCGAGGTGCTGGTCAAGAAGGGCACCGACTCCGAGATCCTCAACGAGGGGGTGGCCGGCTACTACACCGAGCCGGTCAAGTCGGGGCTGCCGCAGGACAAGAAGGGCAACTTCACGCTCGCCGCCCACCGCGACGGACACGGCGCGAAGTTCCACAACATCGACAAGCTCAAGGACGGCGACCCGATCGTCTTCGAGTCCAAGGACACCTGGTACATCTACAAGGTCTACGCGACGCTGGAGGAGACCTCGAAGTACAACGTGGATGTCCTCGACGCCGTCCCGAAGGAGTCCGGTAAGCGTCAGGCCGGCCGCTACATCACGCTCACGACCTGCACCCCGGTCTACACCTCGAACTACCGCTACATCGTGTGGGGCGAGCTGGAGCGCACGGAGAAGGTCGATGCGGACCGTACGCGTCCCAAGGAACTGCGCTGAGTCGCAGCACCGGACGGGTTCCGCCCGCCCCCTCATACAGGACAGAGCCCCGGTCGCCGTCAAGGCGGCCGGGGCTCCGTTCATGCGTGGTGCGGTCCGTTAGTGATGGCGGCCCCATGGACCGCCGAAGAGGCCGCCGCCGTCGCTCTCGTCTCCGCTGTTGTCGTCCCCGCCGATACCGATGGTGGTCAGCTTCACGGTGGTGGACTTGGGGTCGGCGGGCGTTCCCGGCGCCGGGTCCTGGGCCGTCACCTGGGCCTTGTTGTCCTGTGGACTGCCGTCGGCGAACTGGATGTTCGTGTACCCGGCCTGCTGTAGCGCCTTCTTGGCGTCCTTCACGGACTGGCCGACCACGCCCGGAACCGGCGTCTGCGCCGCCGCCTTGCCGACCGTCAGGGTGACGGTCGAGTTGTTCTCGACCTGGGAGTTGGCCCCGGGGTTCATCGCCGTGACCTTGCCGATCTGCGAGGGATCGGAGACTTCCTGCTCCTGCTTGTTCACCTGGAGACCGAGATCCGTCAGCTGCTTCGACGCCGCGTTGAAGTCCTGGCCCATGACGCTCGGGACGGTGGTCTTCTTGGGTGCCTTGGCGATGGACAGCGTGATCTTGGTGTTCTTGGTCTTCTTGGCGCCGGCCTGCGGGTCCTGCTCGGCGACGGTGCCGGGGTCGCGTTCGGACACCGTCTCGTGGGACTCGACGTTGGTGAAGCCCTTGGCCTCCAGCTCCGACCGCGCGTCGGCCAGGGTCAGGCCCTTCACGTTGGGGACCGAGATCTGCTCGGGCCCGCTGCACATCGTGACGGTGACCGTGCCGTCTTTCTCGATCTTCGTGCCGGAGGCCGGTTCCTGCTTCGTGATCTGGTTCTTCTTGACGTTGTCGCAGGCCGTGCTGGAGCCCTCGGCAACCTTGAAGTTGCCGTTCAGCCCGGCGTCCTTGGCCTGGGCCAGTGTCTTGCCGACGAGGTTCGACACCGACACCTTGCCGCTGTCGGTCTTGCCGCTGAACATCGCCTTGCCGATGAAGATCGCACCGACCAGCACGAGGACGCCCGCGGTCACCAGCAGAACCGTCGAGGTACGGCTCTTCTTCTGGCCGCCGCCCCGGCGCCGGTCGGGCCGATCGTCGTAGCCGTAGCCCCCGTCGTCCGGGTTCATCGGCGGCAGCATCGCCGTCTGGCCCGCCGGGTCCTGCGCCCGCAGCATGGTGGTCGGCCGGTCCTGCTCGTAACCCGCCGCGCCGAGGCCGGCAGCGGCGGCGACCGGCTGGCCGTCCAGCGCCGCCTCGATGTCGGCCCGCATCTCATCGGCCGACTGATAGCGGTAGTCCGGATCCTTGACCAGCGCCTTGAGGACGATGGCGTCCATCGCGGGCGTGATCTCGGGGTCGAAGTTGCTCGGCTTCTGCGGCTCCTCGCGGACGTGCTGGTAGGCCACCGCGACCGGTGAGTCACCGATGAACGGCGGCCGCACCGTGAGGAGTTCGTAGAGCAGACAGCCGGTGGAGTACAGGTCGGAACGGGCGTCGACCTGCTCACCCTTGGCCTGCTCGGGCGAGAGGTACTGCGCCGTGCCGATGACCGCCGCGGTCTGCGTCATCGTCATACCGGCATCGCCCATGGCGCGGGCGATGCCGAAGTCCATGACCTTGACCTGGCCGGTGCGCGTCAGCATGACGTTGGCCGGCTTGATGTCACGGTGGACGATGCCGGCCCGGTGCGAGTACTCCAGCGCCTGGAGGACACCGGTGGTCATCTCCAGGGAGCGCTCGGGCAGCAGCTTGCGACCGGAGTGCAGGAGCTCGCGCAACGTGGAACCGTCGACGTACTCCATGACGATGTACGGGATCGAGACCCCGTCGACATAGTCCTCGCCGGTGTCGTAGACCGCGACGATCGACGGATGGTTCAGCGAGGCGGCCGACTGGGCCTCCCGGCGGAACCGGGCCTGGAACGACGGATCGCGGGCGAGGTCCACCCGCAGCGTCTTCACAGCTACGGTGCGGCCCAGGCGGCTGTCATGCGCGAGGTAGACCTCCGCCATGCCACCGCGGCCGAGCACCGAGCCCAGCTCGTACCGGCCGCCGAGGCGACGCGGCTCTTCCATAAGCTTCTCCAGCCCTCTCCGTCAGTCCCGACCGCACCGGTGTGTGGTCCGGCGGTGTGCTGTTCGGCCATACGGTACCCGGCACGCCGCGCCCTTCCAGGCCCTGGCCGTCACCTGATATCCGACCGGTATTGGCATGACCTGGGTCACTTCTTGCCTTGCAGAACCGCCTCCATGACGCTCTTCGCGATGGGGGCGGACAGCTTGCCGCCCGCGATGTCGTCGCGGAGGGTGTCAGAGCTTTCGATGACGACGGCGACGGCGACCGGTGTGCCCTTGTCGGTCTTCGCGTACGAGATGAACCAGGCGTACGGGTTGTCCTTGTTGTTCGCGCCGTGCTGCGCGGTACCGGTCTTGCCGCCGACCGTGACGCCGTCGATCTGCGCGTTGGTTCCCGTGCCTTCCTTGACCACGGTCTCCATCATCTGCTGGATCTTCTGCGCGTTCTCCGACTTGAGCGGCTGGCTCATCTCCTGCGGAGTGTGCTGCTGGATGACGCTGAGGTTCGGCGCGACCAGCTGCTCGACCATGTACGGCTTCATCAGCTTGCCGCCGTTGGCGATCGCCGCGGTGACCATGGCCATCTGAAGCGGCGTGCTGCGGTTGGACGCCTGCCCGATGCCGGCCATCGCGTTCTGAGGCCGGTTGTCCTTCGGGTAGACGCTCTCCGAGGCGCGGACCGGGGTGTCGACCTTGCCGTCGTTGAAGCCGAACTTCTCCGCCTCGGCCTTCATCGTCTTGTTGCCGAGGTCGGCGCTGATCTTGCCGAAGACGGTGTTGCAGGACCAGCGCAGCGCTTCCCTGAGGCTGGCGTTCTCGCAGGGGATGTTGCCCTCGTTGTTCAGCGGCAGGCCGGCAGTGTCCGGCAGCGTGTAGGGCAGCGGCGAGTTCGTCTTGGCGTCGATGTTGGTGTAGAGCCCGTTCTCCAGCGCCGCCGCGGCCGTGACGACCTTGAAGGTGGAGCCGGGTGGGTAGGTCTGGCGCAGCGCCCGGTTGAGCATCGGCTCGCTGGGGTCGTTCTTCTTCAGGAGCGCGTTGTACGCCTTGGAGTCCGCGTCGGTCATCCCGGCGAAGGTGGACGGGTCGTACGACGGGGTGCTGGCCAGCGCCAGGATCGCGCCGGTCTCCGGGTTGAGCGCGACGACCGCGCCCTTCTTGTCGCCGAGTCCGTCGAAGGCGGCCTTCTGGGCCTTGGCGTCGAGGGTGGTCACCACATCGCCGCCCTTCTTCTTGCCGCCGGTGAACATGTCGACGGTGCGGCTGAAGAAGAGCTTGTCGTCGGTGCCGCTGAGGATGCCGTCGTTCAGCTTCTCCAGCTGGTTGGAGTCGAACGCCTGCGAGGCATAGCCGGTGACCGGCGCCCACATCTTGCCGTCTTTGTATGTGCGCTTGTACTTGAAGTCGCCGCTGTCGGTGACCGTCGAGCCGGTGATGGCCTTGCCGTCGACGATGATGTTGCCGCGCGGCGTGCTGTAGCGCTCGATCGCGACGCGGCGGTTGTTGGTGTCGTGCTTGAGCTCGTCGGCCTGGACGAACTGGACCCAGTTGACGCGGACCAGCAGAGCCAGGACGAGCAGGCCGCAGAAGATCGCGACCCGGCGCAGGGGCTTGTTCACGGGCGGACCACCTGGGTCATCTCGGCGTCGGTGGAAGGTGCGGGAGCCGGCGCGGGCCGGCGCGCGGTGTCGCTGATACGCAGCAGGATCGCGACGAGTGCCCAGTTGGCGATCACGGATGAACCACCCTGGGCGAGGAACGGCATCGTCATACCGGTGAGCGGGATGAGACCGGTGACGCCGCCGGCGACGACGAAGACCTGCAATGCGAAGGCGCCGGTCAGACCGACCGCCAGCAGCTTGCCGAACGGGTCACGCGCGGCCAGCGCCGTACGCAGACCGCGCTCGATCAGCAGGCCGTACAGCAGCAGCGTGGCCATCAGTCCGGCCAGGCCGATCTCCTCGCCGACCGTGGCGAGGATGTAGTCGCTCTTCGGCGCGATGCCGAGGATGAGCCGGGAGTAGCCCTGGCCGAGGCCGGAGCCGAGGATGCCGCCGGAGCCGAAGGAGTACATGGCCTGGGCGGTTTCCGTGACACCGCCGTTGGAGGCCAGCGCCAGCGGGTTGAGCCAGTTCTCGATACGGGTCTGGACGTGCGATTCGAAGGTGGCCACCGCGACCGCGCCGCCCGCGCTGAGCAGCAGACCGAAGACGATCCAGCTGGTGCGCTCGGTGGCGACGTACAGCATGACGACGAAGAGGCCGAAGAAGAGCAGCGAGGTGCCCAGGTCGGTCTCGAAGACGAGGATCATCAGGCTCAGTGCCCAGATGACGAGGATCGGTCCGAGGTCGCGGCCCCGCGGGAGGTAGAGGCCCATGAAGCGGCGGCTGGCCAGGGCCAGGGCATCGCGTTTGACCATCAGATAGCCGGCGAAGAAGATCGCGATGATGATCTTCGCGAACTCGCCGGGCTGGAGCGAGCCGAGACCGGGAATCGTGATCCAGATCTTGGCGCCGTTCACACCGGGGAAGAAGACCGGGGCGACCAGCAGGACCAGAGCGACGACCATCGAGATGTAGGTGTAGCGCTGAAGGACGCGGTGGTCCTTCAGGAAGACCAGGATGGCGAGGAAGAGCGCGACGCCGAAGGTGGACCACATCAGCTGGTTGGGCGCCATCGCCTTGCCGAGCGAGGGCTCCTGGTCGAGCCGCCAGATGAAGATCAGGCCCATGCCGTTGAGCAGGGTGGCGATCGGCAGCATCAACGGGTCGGCGTACGGCGCCCACTTGCGGACGACGAGGTGGGCGATGCCCGCCAGCAGACCGAGCCCGAGGCTGTAGCCCAGGACGCCGGCCGGGACCGAACCGTCCTTGGCCAGGCCGACGTTGACGTACGCGAACACCGGGACCAGCACGGCGAAGACGAGCATCGCCAGCTCGGTGTTGCGGCGGCTCGGGGCTCCGATCGTGCCGATGGTGGTGGTGTTGGTGGTGGTACTGCTCATGAGTTGTACGGCCCCCTACGCCCTCACTGCTGGGTGCTGCAATTTTTTTCCAGCTTCTGCTGCTCCTCGGCGGAGGGGGCCTGGCCGGCCGCGGAAGAGGGAGTGGCGGACGGGTTCGCGGCCAGTGTGCCGGGCACACCGGTACCGCCGCTGGTCTTGCCTGTTCTGTCGCCGGACGAACCGTTCTTGCCGGGGGTTCCGCCGGTCTGGCTCCCGCCCTTGGCGTGAGCCGCCTCGCGCTCGGCGGTCTCCCGCTGCTCCTTGACGCGGCAGGCGTTGGCCTGCTTGCCGAGGTCGGAGACCCTCTCGCGCGCGTCGTTGCGGTTGTCGGCCGGAATATTGCCCTTGACCAGGTTGCGCTGGTACAGCGGCAGGTACTTGAGTTCGATCTCGGGGTGGTCCTCGTCGACCTTGTTCAGCGTCATCCACGCCAGGTTCTGGCTGATGCCCTGGTAGACCGCGACGTGGTCGTCCTTGGCGCCGACGAAGTACTGGGTCTGCGTCCAGCGGTAGCCGGCGTAGAGCCCGCCGCCGATGACGCCCAGCACCAGGGCGGTGAACAGCGACCGCTTGAGCCACTTCCCGCGCCGCGCGGGCTTGAGGTACTCCTCGTCGGTGAACGCGCCGAACGAGCCCTGCGGCGCCCCCCCGGCCTCCGGGTCGCCGCTGCCGGGCGGGCCGAAGGCGCCGCCGTGGTCCTGCGGCGGTACGTCCCGGCGGCCGAGCTCGGCGGCGCGGGCGGCCGGCGTCTGCAAGGTGCTCGGGTCGCTGAGCTGGTGCTGGTTCTCGGCTACGGCGCCCACGATGACGGGAGTGTCGTTGAGCTGGGCGGTCATCGTTTCATTGCCGTCCACGTCCAGGACGTCGGCGACGATGCAGGTGATGTTGTCCGGTCCGCCGCCGCGCAGGGCGAGCTGGATCAGCTCCTGAATGGTCTCGTGCGGCCCGTGGTAGCCGGCGAGCGTCTCTTCCAGCGTCTGGTGGCTGACGACTCCGGACAGTCCGTCCGAGCAGATCAGATACCGGTCGCCGGCCCGCACCTCGCGGATCGAGAGGTCCGGCTCGACGTGGTCACCGCTGCCCAGGGCCCGCATCAGCAGCGAGCGCTGCGGGTGCGTGGTGGCCTCTTCCTCGGTGATACGGCCCTCGTCGACGAGCCGCTGCACCCAGGTGTGGTCCTGGGTGATCTGCGTCAGCAGACCGTCGCGCAGCAGGTAGGCGCGCGAGTCGCCGACGTGCACGAGACCGAGCCGCTGACCGGTCCACAGCAGGGCGGTCAGGGTCGTGCCCATGCCCTCCAGCTGGGGGTCTTCCTCGACCATCACCCGCAGCTGGTCGTTGGCACGCTGTACGGCGGTGCCCAGCGAGGTGAGGATGTCCGAACCCGGGACGTCGTCGTCGAGCTGGACGAGAGTGGAGATCACCTCGGAGGAGGCGACTTCGCCGGCGGCCTGACCGCCCATGCCGTCGGCGATGGCGAGCAGTCGCGGACCGGCGTAGCCGGAGTCCTCGTTGCCCTCCCGGATCATGCCCTTGTGCGATCCGGCGGCGAAGCGCAGTGACAGACTCATGCGCACCTCACCCGTCGGTTCGGGGTACATCCGCACGGTGCCCACCCTCCGGTCGGGAGCACGCTCGGGTCCGCCGAGTGGACCGCCGCGGCTCGCTCGCTCCGCTCGCTCATTGTCGTACTACTTCCGCAGCTCGATGACGGTCTTGCCGATGCGGATCGGGGCTCCCAGCGGGATCGGTGTCGGCGTCGTCAGCCGGTTCCGGTCCAGATACGTGCCATTGGTGGACCCGAGGTCCTCGACGATCCACTGGCCGTCACGGTCCGGGTAGATCCTGGCATGCCTGCTGGACGCGTAGTCGTCGTCCAGCACGATCGTCGAGTCGTGCGCGCGGCCCAGCGAGATGGTCTGCCCCTGGAGGGCGACGGTGGTACCCGTCAGCGTGCCCTCCGAGACGACCAGCTTGGTGGGCGCGCCTCGGCGCTGACGGTTGTTGCCGCGGCCGCCTTCCTGGCGGCGCTGCTGTGGTGGCGGCGCGGCGGGCTGGCGCTGCGTACGCGCTTCCGGCCCACCTCGCCGGGCGGCGCCACGCTGTGTGACGCGCGTGCCGAACAGATCGCTGCGGATGACCTGAACGGCCACGATGACGAACAGCCACAGTACGGCGAGGAAACCCAACCGCATGACCGTGAGGGTCAGCTCTGACATTGCCCCCGCTTCACCCTTCGGCTTGCCGGTAAACGATGGTGGTACTGCCCACGACAATCCGCGAGCCGTCGCGGAGATTAGCGCGAGTGGTGTGCTGCCCGTCTACCACGATGCCGTTCGTGGAGCCCAGATCCTGGATCGTGGGGGGCGTTCCGACCCGGATCTCACAGTGCCGCCGAGACACCCCCGGATCGTCGATCCGTACGTCGGCGTCGGTGGAGCGGCCCATGACGAGCGTGGGGCGCGAGATCTGGTGGCGGGTGCCGTTGATCTCGATCCAGCGCCTGGTCTGCGCATACGGCTGCGCTCCCGTACCGGGCGGTGCCGGACGGGGCATGGGCTGTGCGCCACCGGGAGGCGGGGACGAGGGCATCGGGGGCGGACCCACGTGACCTCCGCCGGGCTGGCCGCCACGGGGCGCCGTGGTGGTGCGCTGGGCGGCGGCCGCCTGACCTGGCTGCTCCTGGGACGAGCTGGACGCAAGGGTGCGGCTGCGGACGCGGTACAGGCCGGTGTCGAGATCGTCGGCCTTCTCCAGATGGACCTTGATCGTGCCCATGAAGGTGTACCGCTGCTGCTTGGCGTAGTCGCGGACCATGCCGGAGAGCTCTTCGCCGAGCTGCCCGCTGTAGGGGCTCAGGCGCTCGTAGTCGGGGGTGCTCAGTTCGACGATGAAGTCGTTGGGGACGACTGTGCGGTCGCGGTTCCAGATGGTGGCGTTGTTGTCGCACTCGCGCTGGAGCGCGCCGGCGATCTCAACGGGCTGCACCTCGGACTTGAACACCTTGGCGAAGGTGCCGTTGACGAGACCTTCGAGACGCTGTTCAAAACGCTTCAGTACTCCCATGGAGCACCTCCTTCCTCAGTCTTCGTCGGGGTCGTCCTGATACTGCTTACTGATCGTATCCACGCGTCGGGAAATCGGCTGGTTCCCCTCTCCCGCCTGGAGGACGAGTGTCGCCCCTCACAGGGTTGCCCGGTGTTTGCCTTCTCCTTGCCCACTGCTTGTGCACTGCGATCGTAGATGTGCCCTGAAGACAGTGTCCCGCAACCGGCGACGTTCCTGACCGGGCGGGTGCCCCGGTTCTTCTCAGGGTCGGGCCCCCGGTGCGGGCGGCTGGCCCCCTGGTGGCGGACACCGCGAGTGTGAACCCTGTCGGGGCCGCCCGGCGAGCGGCCGGTGCCGCGGAGGACGGCCGGCCTCGGCCCGCTGCGCTGCGGGGACCGGGGAAAAAGGGGTGTGAAGGCACCCGCGACACCGTGCTAATCTTCTGGATGTCGGCAGGCGCTCGCACAAGACACCGGACCAAACGGCCCGGATCGCGTGAGAGAATCAATCGGCAGCACCCATGCGCGGGTGGCGGAATAGGCAGACGCGCTGGATTCAGGTTCCAGTGCCCGAAAGGGCGTGGGGGTTCAACTCCCCCCTCGCGCACAGATGAGACCCCTGGTCTCCGGAGAAATCCGGCGGCCAGGGGTTTTTGTTTTGTCTGGTGGCGTCAGTGGGTCGGGTAGGTCGGAGGTTCACGGAGCTCGTCGGAATCGAGGGGATCGATGGGTTTGGTGTGTTCGACGGGTTGGTCGGGTTCAGCGGCTCTATCGGGATCGCCGGTTCTGTGAGTTCGCTGGGGCGTTGGGGTTTGCCGGGTGTGGTGTCCGGTGTGGTGGCGGTGGCGGTTCGGGGGCGTCGGGGCTGAGGGCTACGTCACATCCGGTGCGGTGGTCGCGTGCGTCAGGTGGGTCACGTGTGTCGTGGCCGTCACGTGTGCCACCGCTGCGCTGAAGGCGCGGATGCGGGCGGTTTCGCGGGCGGGGTGGTGGAGGAGGCCCAGGACGGAGTCCGGGAGGCCGGTGACGGGGACGAAGGCGATGTCGCGGCGGCCGTGGTAGTCGGCGGTGGGGCGGCAGAGGAGCATGGCACCGCGACCGGCGGCGGTGAGGGTGATGCCCTCTTGCAGGGTGCTGACGGCGGGGCCGGCCGGGACGGGGCGTCCTTCGGGGGTCACGGTGGGGGCGTGCGCTTCGCGCCAGTAGGCGGGTGCGGGGCCGTCCGCGGAGATCAGGGGGACGGCGGTCAGTTCCTCGGCGGTGAGGGTGGTGCGGGACGCCAGCGGGTGCCGTACGGATATGGCGAGGGTCTGCGGCTGGGCGGAGAAGACCGGGCCGAGGGTGAGATCGGGCTCGGCCACCGGGAGCAGGGTGACGGCGACGTCGACCGCACCGCTGCGGAGCGCCCCGAAGGGGTCGCAGAACGGGATCTCGACGATCTCCGTGTCGCAGCCCGGGTGGCGGGCCTGGAAGGCGTCGATGGCGCGCATGATGCGGTCGTCCGCGGTGCCCTGGAAACCGATGGTCAGCCGGCCCTCGATGCCGCGGGCGGCGGTGCGGGTGGTCTCCACGGTGGCGCGCAGGGCGTCGTAGGCGGGCCGCAGGGAGGTGCGGAAGTCCTGGCCGAGGGGAGTGAGGCGTACGCGTCGGCTGGTGCGGTCCACGAGGCGGGCGCCGATGCGGGACTCCAGGGCGCGCAGGAGCTGGCTGACGCGGCTCTGTGAGACGTACAGGCGCTCGCCGGTGCGCCCGAAGTGCAGTTCTTCGGAGAGGACGAGGAAGCATTCCAGCTCGCGGAGATCCAGGCTGCTGGCGCCGGGGGGTTCGGGTGGACCGGGCATGGCGGGCTTTCGGTGCGGGTCGGCGGTCGGCGGTGGTGGCAGGCGGTCGGTGGTGGTCGGTCTATGAGTCCTGCTTATTGAAGGGTGAGGACTTCGGCGTTGTTCCCCGGTGGGCGCGGGCGTTGGCTGGGGGCATGACGGAGATCGATGGCGGGCGACCGGTGGGCGACGCGGAACCGGCGGATCAACTTGCGGCGCAGAACGGTGGGTTGAGGCGGGTTAGGACCGGTGGGTGGCCCGCTGTGGGAGCGCTGGCGGCGGGGACGTTCACGGTGGTGACGTCGGAGATGCTGCCGGTGGGGCTGCTGACGCCGATCGGAGGTGACCTGGGGGTCTCGGACGGGACGGCGGGGCTGACGCTGACCGTCACCGGTCTGGTCGCGGCGGTGGCGGCGCCGTTGCTGACGTTGCTGGTAGGGCGGATGGACCGGCGAGTGGTGCTGGTCGCCTTGATGGGGATGCTGGCGGTGGCGAATCTGCTGGCCGCGAATGCGTCGAATGTCGTGGTGCTGCTGGTGGCCCGGGTGCTGGTGGGCCTGGGAATGGGCGGGGTGTGGGCGCTCGCGGCGGGGCTCGCGGTGCGGTTGGTGCCCGGTAGGCGGGTGGCGGTGGCGACGTCCCTGATCTTCAGCGGGGTCGCGGCGGCGTCGGTTCTGGGGGTGCCGGCCGGTGCGTTCGTGGGCGAACTCGGGGGCTGGCGAGCGGCGTTCGTGGCGATGGCGGTGGTCTGCGCGGTGGTGGCGGTCGCGCTGGCCGCCCTGCTGCCGCCGCTCCCGTCGGCCGGTGCGGTGCGGCTGAGCGGGGTGCTGGGGCTGTTCCGCAGCGCGTCGGTACGGACCGGGCTGCTGCTGGTCGCGCTGTTGGTGACGGGGCATTTCGCGGCGTACACGTATGCGCGGCCGGTGCTGGAGGAGGTGGCCGGGGCGGGCGCGGGGCAGATCGGCACGCTGCTGCTGGCCTTCGGCGTCGCGGGTCTCGCGGGGAATTTCGCGGCCGGTACGGGGGCGGCCCGCTCGCCGCGCGCGACGGCGCTGGTGATCTGCGGGGTGCTGGCGGGTGCCGTGCTGCTGGTGCCGGTGCTGGGGCGCGGTGCGGGCGTACCGGTGGCGGCGGTGCTGCTGGCCGTATGGGGGCTGGCCTACGGGGGCGTGTCGGTCAGTACGCAGACCTGGCTGATGGCGGCGGCGCCGGGTGCGCGCGAGGCAGCCTCGGCGCTCTTCGTGGGCGTGTTCAACGGGGCCATCGCGCTGGGGGCCTTTGCCGGTGGCCGGGCCGCAGACGGCTGGGGCACCACTGGGGTGATGTGGCTGGGCGGCGCGCTCGCGGTGGGGGCGCTGGTGACGGTGGGGGTGGGGCGGGCACCGGAGGGAGGCGAGGGGTGAGGTGAGCGGGGGGAGGTGATGGTGGGGGAGGTTCGGGTGGGGCGTGAGCCCGGGGGCGTTGGGCACGGGGTTGGTGGCCTCGTGGCCGGGGGCGCCCCCGGGCGGCGCGGGGTGGTGCGTGGCAGCGCCGGGCGGTGCGGGTGGAGCGGCTCCGGGGGTGGCGGCCTCCGGCCGGAGGCGGATCCGTAGCGTCGGGTGGGGGACGCGGCCGGATGCGTGGAACCGGGTGCGGTGGGCCGGAGTTGGGACGCCCGGGGTCTGGCGCCGGGGCGTGCGTGTCAGGCGGTGAAGCGGTTGGCGAGGGATTTGGCCTTGGTCATGGCGTTCGAGTGCGCCTTCTCGCGGGAAGCCTCGTACAGCGGTACGAGCTCGGCCATCGCCGGGTTGGAGGGCGCCATGGTCAGCTCGGGGACGATGAACTCGACGTCGAGGCCGAGCATCTCGCCCAGGACGGCCTGGAGGTAGTTCTGGACGTACTCGAAGCCCTCGCGGGGGGTGCCCGGCGCGTACGACCCGCCGCGGCTGGCGACGACGACGGCCGGGGTGCCCTTGGCGGACGGCTCGGCACCGGCCGTACGGCCCGGGATGATCACCTGGTCGAGCCATGCCTTGAGCGTCGAGGGGATCGTGAAGTTGTACATCGGGGCGGCTATGACGATCGCGTCGGCCTGCTCCAACTCCTCGGCGAGCCGGGCGCGGAGCGCGAAGGCGGTCTGCTGCTCGGGGGTGCGCGCCGCGGGATCGGCGAAGCCCGCGGCGGCGCCGGTGCCGTCCAGGTGCGGCAGCGGGTCGGCGGCCAGGTCGCGGTGGACGACCGTGCCGTCGGGGTGCTGCTCCTCCCAGGTCTTGCGGAAGGCCGAGGTCACCGAGCGGGAGGCGGAGCGGCCCTCGGGGAAGACGGAGGTGTCGAGAAGCAGAAGCGTGGCCATGGGGATCGGTCCTTCGGTTCGCAGCCGGACGGTGCGGCTCGCCAGTTGGATTCCGTGCGTAACTATTAATAGCATAGTGGCTTACTTTTCCGCAGCAGCATACGGGAAGGCGGTATCCTGGGTGCATGGCGGACCACGACGAGGCGATGTGCAGGCAGGTCGACGGCGGGGTGACGCGCGTCTTCGAGGTGTTCGGGAAGCGCTGGACGGGTCTGATCGTCGCCACCCTGATGCCGGGGCCGGTGCACTTCGCCGACCTGCGACGGGCGATTCCCGGGATCAGTGAGCGCATGCTGTCGGACCGCCTCATGGAGCTGGCGGTGACCGGCCTGGTCGTGCGCGAGGTGGACGCCGGTCCGCCGCTGCGCGTCGCCTACCGGCTGACCGAGGCCGGGCGGGCCATGGAACCCTCGCTCAAGGAGCTGTCGCGCTGGGCCGAGACGTACCTCGCCGAGGGCGGGCAGTGTCCGGAGCGGTTCCGGAAGTAGCCGGCGGCGGTCGGAGACGACTGGAAACGGCCCGAAAGTGGCCGGAGTGCTGCGGTCGGGGGTGTGCGGCGTGAGGTGGGCCGCCGTCGCCGACTGCCGTGCTTGCGGAGCTTGTGGTGTGGAAGTGTCCACCGGGCCGGGTGGGTGGCGCGGGCCAGGGCGGGGCCCGGTGAGCTGCGTGAATGCGTCAGTGCGTCAGTGCGTCAGTGCGTCAGCCGAGTCTCTCCTGGGCGGCGTTGTAGCGCAGCAGGTATGACGCGAAGCGGTCGAGGTCGGCCTCGTCCCAGTCGGCCAGTCGCTCGTGGAACGCCTGGCGGCGGCTCGCGGTGACGTTGGCGAGTACCTGGGCGCCCTTCTGTGTGGGGTGCAGCACCTGGACGCGGTGGTCGTCGGGGTCGACGCGGCGCTCGACGAAGCCGAGTTTCTCCAGGGCGGCGATCTGCCGGCTGACCGTGGACTTGTCCAGGAAATAGTGCGCCGCGAGGTCTGTGGCCCGGCATCCGTTCTGGTCGTCGAGGTGCGCGAGCAGGGTGTACGAGACGAGCGACAGCTCGGGATGCATACGGGCGGCGGTGGCGCGGGCCCGGCGGGCGAACGCGGTCATCTCCTGCTGGATGGTCTCGACGGAGTCGTCGCGGTGGGCCACGGGGTTGCCTTTCGGTGGAGTAGTTGTATAGTACAACGTGATTGAGAGTTGTATTAGCCAACCATCGACGCTGAGTCGACTAGCTGAGAAGGCATTCCCCATGAGTCCGGTCCGACGTCCCGAGCACGGAATCGACCAGGGAAGGGGGCGCGGAACCGGTCATCGCCCCGGCGACGGAGGCGGCCGACGGAGCGGCCACCGGGCCGGTCACTCCGCTGGGCTGCGCCACGTCCTGGCACACCTGGTCACCCCGCTGCTGATGTGTATCGGGATGGGGCTGGCCTACCTGGGCGCGTTCGCGAATCCGGCGCCGCACCACCTGCCGGTCGCGGTCGTGGGACCGGACCGGAGCGCGCAGTTGCTCGCCCAGTCGATCAACGACAAGGCGGGCGGCGACCTGGAGGTACGGACGGTCGCCGACCGGGCCACCGCGATCGAGCAGCTCAGGCACCAGGACATCTTCGGCGCGTATGTGCTGCCGGGGCAGGCAACGGGGCAGGGGCAGGGAACGACGGGTGGGGCGAAGGCGGTGCCGGAGCTGGTGGTGGCGTCGGCCGGTTCCGACACCAGCGCGTCGGTGGTGCAGAAGATCTTCACGCCGGTCGCGGCGCAGCAGGGCGCTCCGCTGAAGGTCACGGACGTGGCGCCGACCGCCGAGGACGACCCGACGGGGCAGGGCATCTTCTTCCTGCTGGTCGCGATCAGCATCGGTTCGTACGCCTCGGTCGCGGTGATCGGCGGCGCCGGGGCCGTGCTGCCGATCCGGCTGCGGGGCATGCTGGCGATCGGCACGTCCTTCGTCGTCGGCGTCATCGGGGCGCTGTTCGCCGGGCCGGTCTTCCACCTCGTCGACCACGGGCTGTGGGGGCTGTGGGGCATGGCCTGGCTGTACTCCGCGGGCATCCTGCTGATCGGCACCGGCCTGCACACCTTCCTCAAGCGCTGGACCACGCTCGGTGTGATGGCCTTGTTCGTGATGCTCAACTTCACGTCCTCGGGCGGGATTTTCCGGCCCGAGATGCAGAACGGCTTCTTCGCCGCGCTGCACGCCTTCTGGAACGGCGCGGGCTTCGTGGAGGGCACCCGCAGCCATGTCTACTTCGACGGCTACGGCCTGGCCGGGCACGTGTGGACGCTGGTGCTGTGGCTGGTCGTCGGCGTGCTGACGGTCGGGGTGGCGGCCCTGGCCGAGAAGCGGCGGCGGGCGGCGGAGGCGGCTGCGGCGGCCAATGCCGCGGCGGTGGCGGCGGCCGCGGTGGCGGCTACGGTCCCGGAGCGCGCGCTGGGGGCCGGTCCTGAGAGCGGGTGTGACTCCGCGGGCGGGAGTGAGCGTGAGGGGCGGCGTGGGGCTGCGAGTGGTGGTGTGAGTGGGGCGGTTGCGGCCGAGGATGCCGCCGGGGACGCCGGGGATGCTGAGGAAGAGATGGAGGAGGCCGTGGGGGTGTAGGCGGGGCGGGGCAGTGACAAGGGCCGTGGCAGGGCGGTGGCCGCTTCGGCTTGTCGGCTTTCCGGCCCCAGCCTCTCCCAGTCCCTCCCGGCTCCAGCCCTTCGTGCCTCCCCGTCCCCCCGCCGAGTCCGCGCCTTCGCACCTTCCGTTCCCTCTCTCTTCATAAGCCTCTGACCTCGGACTTCGCCGGTGTCGTCCCGCCTCTGCGGGGAGTTGTCCACAGGCCCTGCGGGACGGTGCGGCCGGTCGGTAACGTCATGGCAGGCGAGTCGGGACGGGCCGGCGGACCGGTGGGGTGCAGGTCTCGAAGGGGGAGGTGGCCCGCGATGTCGCGTGTGCCGTACGTACCGGGGTTTGCGAGGGCTGAGCGGCAGGGCGCGTCGCCCAAGGCCGTCGGCCGGGCGCTGCGGGAGCGGATTTCCCGCTCGGCGCAGGCCGCGCTGTCGATCACGGCCGGTCGGCCGGACGCGGTCGCGGCGGTCGAGAGGTCCAACGCCGGGCGGCTGCCCGAGCTCACGCCGATACGGGTGGGCAGGATGGCCGCGAGCCCGTTCGCCTTTCTGCGCGGTTCCGCGGGGCTGATGGCGTACGACCTGGCGGGCGGCCCGGTGACGGGTATCGGCGCGCAGATATGCGGGGATGCCCACGCCGCCAACTTCGGCCTCTACGGTGACGCCCGCGGCGGCCTCGTCATCGATCTCAACGACTTCGACGAGACCCTGCACGGGCCGTGGGAGTGGGATGTGAAGCGGCTCGCGACGTCGCTGGTGCTGGCAGGCCGGGAGGCGGGCGCCGGTGAGCAGGAGTGCCGGGCGGCGGCGTGGGACGCGGCGGGCGCGTACCGGCGCACGATGCGGCTGCTGGCGAAGCTGCCGGTGACCGAGGCGTGGAACGCCGTCGCCGACGAGGAGTTGGTCTCGCGGACCGATGCCCGGGATCTGCTGGGGACGCTGGAGCGGGTCGCCGCGAAGGCGCGCGGGAACACCAGCGCCCGGTTCGCGGCGAAGTCGACGGAGCGGGCGCCGGACGGCGGACGCCGGTTCGTGGACGCGCCGCCGGTGCTGCGGCGGGTACCGGACGAGGAAGCGGCGGCGGTGGCCGCCTCGCTCGCCGGCTATCTGGAGACGCTCCCGGAGGACCGGCTTCCGCTGCTGGCCAGGTACGCGGTGCACGATGTGGCGTTCCGGGTGGTGGGGACCGGCAGCGTGGGACTGCGCTCGTATGTGGTGCTGCTGCAAGACCACCGGGGCGAGCCGTTGGTGCTCCAGGTGAAGGAGGCGCGCGGTTCGGTGGTGGCGCCGTATGCGGCGCGGGCCGGGTTCACGGTGCCACCGGTGGCGCACGAGGGACGCCGGGTGGTGCTCGGGCAGCGGCGGATGCAGGTCGTCAGCGACACCCTGCTGGGCTGGACGACGGTGCGGAACCGGTCATCGTCCGGCGGCCGAGCCGTCGGCGCGACGCACGAGAAGGGTGAGGGATTTCCGTACCAGGTACGGCAGTTCAGGAACCGTAAGGGCAGTGTGGATCCGGCGAGGCTGTCCGGCGGTCAGTTGGACGACTACGCGCGGATGACCGGTGCGCTCCTGGCGCGGGCGCATGCGCACAGCGCCGATCCCCGGCTGGTGGCCGGCTACTGCGGCAAGGGGGAGGAGCTGGACGAGGCGATGGCCGGGTTCGCGGTGGCCTGTGCGGACCGTACGGAAGCGGATCACGCGGATCTGGTCGCGGCGGTGCGCGGCGGCCGGATCGCCGCGGAGACGGGGGTGTGAGCGGGGCGAGTGGGGCGGCATGCGGGGCGAGGCGTGGGGGCGGTGGCGAGGGTGCTCACGGGCGGCTGAGCGGCCGCGGCGGGCCGCGGTGAGGGAGGGCCGTACGCTGGCCGGGTGACGAACTCGCACGCGGAGAACGCGCAGGACGGCAGGGCCGGTGGCACGGCCGGCCAGGACGCCGGGCCGGGGACGGACGGGCACGATGCCGGCACGGACGGCCGGACTGCCGGTACGGCCGGTCACGGCGGCCCATCGGCCGGGGACGCTGCCGCTGATCAGGCGGACCGGGACGCGGCGACGCGGCGGCTGGCGAAGGCCGTGCTGGCCGCGGAGCAGGCGCTGATCGAGTTCGAGATCGCGGTGGAGACCTTCCGGGTGGAGGTGGAGAACTTCTCCCGCCTGCACCACCAGCGGCTCGGCCCGATGTACGCGCGGCTGGAGGAGCTGGACGCGCAGATCGCCGAGGCCGTGGCGGCGCGCACGGGTGCGCCCGAGGACATCCGCAAGGCCCAGGAGGCGCGGGCGTCGGTGTTGCCGATGCCGGACGTGGAGGAGCTCTTCCACGGCTGGATGGGGTCGGACGGGCTGTTCCCCGAGGCGCAGGCGATGCTCACCGGGCAGTCGGTGCGGCCGCCGCAGAAGGTGCGGCCCAGCGAGGAGGCCCGCAAGGTCTACCGCGACCTGGTGCGCCAGGCCCACCCGGACCTGGCACGGGACGACGCGGAGCGGGAGCGGCGGGACGCGTTCATCGCCCGGGTCAACGCGGCGTACGCGGTGGGTGACGAGGCGGCGCTGCGGCAGCTGACTCAGGAGTGGGAGGCCGGTCCCGCGCCCGCGGAGGAGCGGCTCAGCGCGAGCGAGGAGCTCTACGCCCGGCTGGAGTGGCTGGCCGAGCGCAAGGAACTGCTCGCGGCCGTCGCGGCCGAGCTGGAGGAGAGCGCGATCGGCGCGATGATCAAGATGGCGCCGCAGGACCCGGACGCGCTGCTCGACGAGATCGCCGAGAAGCTGCTGGCCGATGTCGCGGAACGCGAGGCGTATCTGGCGCAGCTGGTCGGGTAGCGTCGGTGCCATGCATTTTGGTTCTCTGCCCACGGTCGGTGCCGACGCTCTCACGTCCGAGGACTTCCTCTTGGACGTACGCGAGGACGATGAGTGGGAAGCCGGGCACGCCGAGGGTGCGCTGCACATTCCGATGAGTGAATTCGTCGCCCGATACGGGGAGTTGACCGAGGCGGTCCCCGAGGGCGGCAAGGTCTATGTGCTCTGCCGGGTCGGCGGCCGTTCGGCGCAGGTGGCGCAGTATCTGATCCAGCAGGGCATCGACGCGGTGAACGTCGACGGCGGTATGCAGGCATGGGAGGCCGCCGGCCGTCCTGTGTCGGACGGCAAGGGCGGCTCGGGCACGGTCATCTAGCGGGGAGGGCCGTCCGAGCCCGTACGCGCAATGGGTACGGGCTGCCGGCGCGCGAGCCGGTGCGGGTGGGCCGCGTGGGAAAGCCGGTGCGGAGGGTCTGCGCGGGAGGCCCGGCAGCGGACCCTGTGGCCGGCGCCTGTAGCCGGACCCCACGGCTGGGCCTCATGGCCGAATCTTGTGGTCGGGGCCCCGTGGCCGCTTGGTACGCAGGCCCGGTGACCCGCCTCGGACGGGGGCGAGCGGCAGATCGCTCAGGACCGGCAGCCGGGCGCCGCACGTCCCGCGCGCCCCATGGGCTCCGGCCCCTGACCGGCGGCCTCCTCCCCCTCTCCCCTCCGGATCTCCCCCGCCGGGTCCTCGCCGCTGCTCAGTCGAGTGGGTATGCCGCGAGCAGATCGCCGAGGGCTTCCTCGTGGGCGGCGGCGGGGCCGAGGGAGAGTTCGAGGTGTTTGGCCCAGGCGTGGTACCGGTGCAGTGGGTAGTCGGTGTCGGCGCCGAAGCCGCCGTGCAGGTGCTGGGCGGTCTGGACGATGCGGCGTACGCCCTCGGCGGCCCAGATCTTGGCGACCGCGACATCCCCCGCGGGCGGTAGTGCGCCGGACGCGCCGGTGGCGAGGCGCCAGGCGGCCTGCCAGAGCGTGGCCTCCATGGCGCGCAGGTCGATGAAGCGGTCGGCGGCCTGGACCGCGACGGCCTGGAAGGTGGCCACGGGAAACCCGAACTGTTCGCGTTTGCCGGTGTAGTCGCTGGTCATGGCGAGGACGCGCTCGCCGAGGCCGAGCGCGAGCGCGCAGGTGCCGGTGGCAAGGAGATCACGTAGCGATGGCCAGGCGGCGGGGTCGGTGAGCGTTTCCCGGGCGCTGACGCGTACGGAGTCCAGGCGGACCTCGGCGAGGCGCTCGCCGTTCGTGGATACCTGGTCGTCGAGAGTGACGCCGTCACGGGTGTGCGGGACCAGGGCGAGGACGGGGTGGCCGTCGGTGGTGTGGGCGGGCAGCAGGATCCGGTCGGCGGCCTGGGCCCAGGGGACGGCGGTCTGGACACCGTCGAGGATCCAGTCGGTGCCCTCCTGGCGGGCGTCCACGGCGAGTTCGGCCGGCTCGTGCCCGGTGCGTCCGCCGGCGGCGACGGTCACGACGAGGTCGCCGGTGGCGATACGGGGCAGCAGCTCGGCCCGTAGCCCGGCGGTCGCGTAGGTCTGGAGGGTGAGCGCGGCGGCGCCGGACTCCAGCAGCGGGACCCGGGCCAGGACTTTGGCTGATTCGCGCAGCACGAGGCAGAGCGCGATCGGGTCCAGGCCCGCGCCGCCGTGTTCGGGCGCGATCGGCAGGCTCAGCAGATCGGCGTCGGCGAGCTTGCGCCACAGCGCGCGGTCGAAGTCGTCGGCGACGGCTCCTGAGGTGAGCGCCGGGCTGGGCACGCTGTCGGGGGCGACTCCCGAGAAGACGGCCTCCGCCGCTTCGACGGCGGCCTGTTGCTCCTCGGTGAAGGTGAAGTCCACTGGTCTGTCCTCCCACGCGGCGCGTCGATCTGACGGAGCGTCAAGGTAGAACAGGTTCCAGGAATTGGGAATGGCGCCCGCGGTGGGAGTTGACGGCAGCAGTCGGGAGGAGGGGAGGGAAGGAACGGGGGGATGAGGGCGAGCGGGACGGCGAGGGGAGGACGGTGGACGGGCGGGGTCAGCGGTCGAAGTCCAGCTCGACCTTTTCGGTGACCGGATGCGACTGGCAGGCCAGCACATACCCGGCGTCGACCTCCTCGGCCTCCAGCGCGAAGTTGCGGTCCATGCGTATCTCGCCGGAGACCAGGAAGGCCCGGCAGGTGCCGCACACCCCGCCCTTGCAGGCGTACGGCGCGTCCGCGCGGTTGCGCAGCACCGCCTCCAGCAGCGATTCACCGTCCCGTACCGGCCAGTTGCCGGACCGGCCGTCGAGGGTGGCGGTCACCGTGCTGTGCGCGGGGGCGGGGACGGCCGGCGCCGTGCCGGCGCCGTTGTCGACGTGGAAGATCTCTTCGTGGATGCGGCCGCGGGGAACCTTCAGGGCGCGCAGCGCCCGCTCGGCGCCCTGGACGAGACCGTAGGGGCCGCAGAGGAACCAGCCGTCCACGGACTCGACCGTCAGCAGCGCGGGCAGCAGGGAGCGCAGCCGCTCCTCGTCCAGCCGCCCGGACGGCAGACCGGCCTGCTGCTCCTCGCGGGAGAGGGCGTGGACCAGCTGGAAGCGCTGCGGATAGCGGTCCTTGAGGTCGGCCACTTCCTCCAGGAACATCGTCGAGGCCGCCGTGCGGTCGCTGCGGATCAGGCAGAAGCGGGCGTCCGGCTGCCGGGCGAGCAGGGTGGCGGCCATGGAGAGCACCGGGGTGATCCCGCTGCCGCCGACGATCGCCACGAAATGGCCGGGGCGCGGTTCCAGCGTGAACCGTCCGGCGGGCTCCATGACCTCGACGGTGTCGCCGGCCCTCAGCTCCTTGAGCGCGTAGGCCGAGAAGGCACCGTCCTCGACCAGGCGGATGCCCACCCGCAGCAGCGGCTCGTCGGTGGCCGGGGTGCAGATCGAGTACGTCCGGCGGATCTCCTGGCCGTCGACGGATCTGCGCAGCGCGATGTGCTGCCCGGGGGTGTGCCGGAAGGCCGGGCGCAGCTCGGGCGGTACGTCGAAGGTGACGGCCACCGCGTCGTCCGTGAGCCGCTCGATCTCCCGGACCCGCAGTGGGTGGAACATCACAACTCCTTGAAGTGGTCGAAGGGTTCGCGGCAGGACTCGCAGCGGCGCAGTGCCTTGCAGGCGGTGGAGGAGAACCGGCTCAGCAGGGTGGTGTCGGTCGAGCCGCAGTGCGGGCAGCGGATCGCGAGGTCGACCGCGACCGGTCCGCCGGCCGGGCCGGTCGGGCGCGGTGGGGCGATACCGAACTCGGCCAGCTTGCGGCGGCCCTCGGCGGTGATGTCGTCCGTGGTCCACGGTGGGCTCAGGACCGTACGGACCTCGACCTCGGGTATGCCGTGGTCGTGCAGCACGCGCTCGATGTCGGCCGACATCGCCTCCACGGCGGGGCAGCCGGTGTAGGTGGGGGTGAGCTCCACCTCGACGTGGTCCGGTGCGGTCAGCCGCACCTCGCGCACCACGCCGAGCTCGGCGAGGGTGAGCACCGGCAGCTCGGGGTCGGGCACGGCGCCGGCCAGTGCGCGCAGCTCCGCTTCGAGGGCGGTGGGGGTCACCATGTCGCCCCCGGGTGGCTGCGGTGGAGGTGCTGCATCTCGGCGAGCATCCGTCCGAACGGCTCGGTGTGCAGGCCCTGCCGTCCGGCGCCCGCGGTCCAGGCGCCGCTCCGCGGGCCCTCGGGGACGGCGAGGGTGGCGCGCCGCAGGAGGCCGCCGATGCGCGTCGCCCAGGTGTCGTGCAGGGCGGACCAGGGGACGTCCAGACCGTCCACCGGCTCGAAGAGTTCGCCGGTGAACCGCCACAGCGCGTCCAGGCCGTGCTGCATCCGGCGGTGGCTCTCTTCGGTGCCGTCGCCCAGGCGCAGGGTCCACTGCTGGGCGTGGTCGCGGTGGTAGGCGACCTCCTTGACGGCCTTCGCGGCCAGCGGCGCCAACTCGCTCCCGCCGGCGGCGAGGTGGTCGTACAGCAGCTCTTGGTAGGTGGAGAAGTAGAGCTGCCGGGCGATGGTGTGCGCGAAGTCGCCGTTGGGCTGTTCGACGAGCTGGAGGTTGCGGAACTGCCGCTCCTCGCGCAGATAGGCCAGTTCGTCCTCGTCACCGGCGAGGCTGAGCAGGACGCGGGCCTGGCCGAGCAGGTCCAGCGCGATGTTGGCCAGCGCGACCTCCTCCTCCAGGACGGGTGCGTGGCCGATCCACTCGCCCAGGCGGTGGGAGAGGATCAGGGCGTCGTCACCGAGGGCCAGTGCCGGGGCGACCGTGACGTTCATCAAAGGTGCTGCACCCCGTCCGGGATTTCGTAGAAGGTCGGGTGGCGGTAGGGCTTGTCGCCGGACGGTTCGAAGAAAGCGTCCTTCTCGTCCGGCGAGGAGGCGGTGACCTGGGCGGAGGGCACCACCCAGATGGAGACGCCCTCCGAGCGGCGGGTGTAGAGATCGCGGGCGTTGCGCAGCGCCATCTCGGCGTCCGGGGCGTGCAGGCTGCCGGCGTGGGTGTGCGAGAGGCCGCGCCGGCTGCGGACGAAGACCTCCCACAGCGGCCAGTCGGCGGGCCGCGCGGTCGTCTCGGCGGGTTGTGCTGTCGTCATCGGGTGGCCTCCCCCTGTTTGGCCGCGTGCGCGGCGGCTGCCTCGCGCACCCAGGCGCCGTCCTCATGGGCCTGGCGCCGGCGGCTGATGCGCTCTTCGTTGCAGGGGCCGTTGCCCTTGAGCACCTCGCGGAACTCGGCCCAGTCGATCGGCCCGAAGTCCCAGTGGCCGCGTTCGTCGTTCCACACCAGGTCGGGGTCGGGGAGGGTGAGGCCGAGGGCTTCGGCCTGCGGGACGCAGATGTCCACGAAGCGCTGGCGCAGCTCGTCGTTGGAGTGCCGCTTGATCTTCCAGGCCATGGACTGCGCGGAGTGCGCCGATTCGTCGTCCGGCGGGCCGAACATCATGAGCGACGGCCACCACCAGCGGTCCACCGCGTCCTGTGCCATGGCGCGCTGGGCCTCGGTCCCGCGGCTGAGCGTCAGCAGGAGTTCGTAGCCCTGGCGCTGGTGGAAGGACTCCTCCTTGCAGACGCGGACCATGGCGCGGGCGTACGGGCCGTAGGAGCACCGGCAGAGCGGGACCTGGTTGGTGATCGCGGCACCGTCCACCAGCCAGCCGATGGCGCCGGCGTCGGCCCAGGTCAGGGTGGGGTAGTTGAAGATCGAGGAGTACTTCTGGCGGCCGGAGTGCAGCATGTCGAGCAGCTCGTCGCGGCCGGCGCCGAGGGTTTCGGCGGCGCTGTAGAGATAGAGGCCGTGGCCCGCCTCGTCCTGCACCTTGGCCATCAGGATCGCCTTGCGGCGCAGTGAGGGTGCGCGGGTGATCCAGTTGGCCTCCGGCTGCATGCCGATGATCTCGGAGTGGGCGTGCTGCGCTATCTGCCGCACCAGCGAGGCGCGGTAGGCGTCCGGCATCCAGTCGCGCGGTTCGATCCGCTCGTCCGCCGCCACGGTGGCGTCGAAAACGGCCTCCAGAGCCGTCTCATCCGGCGCGATCGTCGTCATGTGGTGCCCCCTCGCTCCCTACCGACCGATCGTTCGGTTCAATGGTGAGTGGGCGGGCGGCGGGTGTCAAGCCTGTGGATAACTCAGGGGAGGGTGTGCCGGGCCTGGCCGCGTAGGTACGGTTCCGTGGCGTAGTCAGCCCGACGGGACGCTGGGAACGGGGCAGGAATGCAGTCATACGGGGACGAACCGCGGCCGTTGGCCGCGCTCTCGCTACCCTCGCGGATCGTCATAGGCGTAGCGGCCTGCGCCGTGGCCGTGGTCGTGGCGATACATCTGGCCATGATGTTCTTGCACGTCGCACCGTCGAACACGCTCAGCAAACAGCAGAGCGAAGTGATCGGTGAGTACGTCTATCCGGAGTACGAGCAGAACTGGAAGCTGTTCGCGCCCAATCCGCTCCAGCAGAACATCGCGATCCAGGTCCGCGCGCAGCTGCGCGGCGCGGACGGCACGGCGCGGACCACCGGCTGGACCGATCTGAGCGCCCACGACGGCCGGGCCATCCTGCACAACCCGATCCCCAGCCACACCCAGCAGAACCAGCTGCGCCGCGGCTGGGAGTTCTACCTCAACTCGCACACCGCGCAGGACCGCCCCAACGGCCTGCGCGGCGAGCTGTCCGAGCGCTACCTACGGCGCATCGTGATGGCGCGGCATGACGCGGAGTGGGCCGCGGACGGCCGGGTCGAGCGGATGCAGATCCGGTCGATGACGACGGCAGTCGGCCCGCCGCCGTGGAGCGCAGAGAAGATCAGCGACAAGCCCGTGTACCGCGAGCTGCCCTGGTGGCAGGTCACCGCAGCCGACCTGCCCGAGGGGGCGAAGAACCAGTGACCACCCCATCGGCGCCGCAGCAGCCACCGCACTCACCGCAGCCGACGGACCAGCCGTCGCAGCCGCACCGGTCACCACAGCTGCCGCAGCAGTCGCCCGCGCCGCAGACCGCACAGCCGGACCCGGGGCACCAGGGGCCCGCGGTGCCCCCTGAGACGCCGCGGCCGTCCGGGCCCGCCGCACCGTCCGCCCCTCTGGAGGAGACCCGTATCGAGCGCGCCATCGGCCGCGGCTTCGCGCGCGTCACCGGCCGGGCACTGGCCCCGTACCAGACCGCCGTCATACGGATCGGCTTCGCCGCGACCTGGCTGTTCTACCTGCTGAGGGAGTGGCCCCACCGCCATATGCTCTACGGGCCCGACGGCCCCTGGAGCCTGGGGATGGCGCGCCGGCTGCTGGCCGACAACCACGCCTTCTCCGTGCTGCCGTGGTCCGACGGCCGCGGCTGGTTCGAATTCGTCTACCTGCTCGCCATCGTGTCGGCCGCGCTGCTGATGCTCGGCTGGCGCACCCGCACCATGTCGGTGCTCTTCATGGTCGGCGTGCTCTCGTTGCAGAACCGCAGCGTCTTCATAGGGGACGGTGGCGACAACGTCATCCACCTGATGTCGATGTATCTCGTGCTGACCCGGTGCGGGCAGGTGTGGTCGCTGGACGCGCGCCGTGCGAAGCGGGCCGCCGCCGCGTCCGGTCCGGAGCACGACCCCCTCGGCGAACCCGGCCGCGACCTGACCGGTGTCGTGCTGTGGGCCGTGCTCGGCCTCGCCCTGGCCGTCGCCCAGCTGAGCGGCTGCTACGGGCTCAGCTGGTTCGGGAACGGGCCGTTCCCGCATCTCGGCTGGGCGCTGGTGTTCTGGGGCCTGTGGGCGGTGCACGGCCTGTGGTGGGCGGTGCGGCGGTACGCGCCGGGGGAGCCGCGGACCGTCCTGGACACCCTCGCCAAGCTCGCGCACAACGGCGCACTGCTGGTGATCATGGTCGAGGTCTGTCTGATCTACGCCACCGCGGGCTGGTACAAGATCCAGGGTTCGCGCTGGCAGGACGGCACCGCGGTCTTCTACCCGATGCACCTGGACTACTTCTCCCCCTGGCCGGCGCTGTCCCAGGCGCTCAGCGACAACGGGCTGATGATCATGCTGATCACCTACGGCACGGTGATCGTGCAGGTCGCCTTCCCGTTCACGCTCTTCAACCGCCGTCTGAAGAACGTGCTGCTGGTCGTGATGATCTGCGAGCACCTCTCGATCGCGTTCCTGCTCGGGCTGCCGTTCTTCTCGCTGGCGATGATCACGGCCGACGCGGTCTTCCTGCCGACGGTCTTCCTGGTCTGGTCCGGCGCCCGGCTGTCGGGGCTGCGCGGGCGGCTGTTCTCGCGCGGCGCCTCTCCCGAGCCGGCCGGCGGGTCCGGTGGCGGCGGACCGGAAGCCCGTACGCACGGTGCCGACGGGGGCCATACGCTCGTGGGGTGAGCAGCGAACAAACCGCCCAGCGCGATGAGCGGCCCCAGCCGACCGACGAGATCCCCGCACCCGGTGGCGAGCGCACCGCCCCCGGCGAGCCGGTTCAGTACGACGAGGGGTACGGCCCCAAGGTCGGCGTCGGCCCGCACCCCGAGCCCTGGCCGCGGGGTGACCGCTACGACCCCGAGCTGCTGGCGCACGGCGACCGCCGCAATGTGGTCGACCACTACCGGTACTGGACGCGCGAGGCGATCGTCGCCGACCTCGACACCCGGCGCCACGATTTCCATGTGGCCGTCGAGAACTGGGGCCACGACTTCAACATCGGCTCGGTCGTACGCACCGCGAACGCGTTCCTGGCCAAGGAGATCCATATCGTCGGGCAGCGCCGCTGGAACCGGCGCGGTGCGATGGTGACCGACCGCTACCAGCACGTCCGCCACCACCCGGACACCGCGGACCTGACCTCCTGGGCCGCCGCCGAAGAGCTGCCGATCATCGGGATCGACAACCTTCCCGGCGCCGTGCCGCTGGAGACGACCGAGCTGCCGCGCCGCTGTGTGCTGCTCTTCGGCCAGGAGGGGCCGGGGCTGACCGAGGACGCGCGCCGGCACGCCTCCCTGGTCTGCTCGATCGCGCAGTTCGGCTCCACCCGGTCGATCAACGCGGGTGCGGCGGCCGCCATCGCGATGCACGCCTGGATCGGCCGCCATGCCCGTATCGAGGCGCCGGGCGCGTCCTGACGGCCCTCCGGGCGCGCCCCGGCAGGGCGCGCCCGACCGCCGTTCACGCCTGGCGCCGCACCTCCACCGTCCGGAAGCGGTTCGCCACGAACGCGCCGTCGCACAGCGCCGCGTTGGCCGCCGGATTGCCGCCGGAGCCGTGGAAATCGGAGAACGCCGCGGTCTGGTTCACATAGACGCCGCCGGTCAGGTTCAGCGACAGCTGCGCGCACTCCTCCAGGCAGGCGTCCTCGACCAGCCGCTCCACCTCGGCGGAGGTGGTGTACGCGCCGACCGTCATGGCGCCCTTCTCGCGGACCGTGCGCCGCAGCAGCTCCACGGCCTCGGCCGCCGAGCCGACGGCGACCGCGAAGGACACCGGCCCGAAGTGCTCCGTCAGGCAGGCCGCCTCGGCGTCCGGCGCGGTGCCGTCCAGCTTGACGATCACCGGCGTACGGACGGTGGCCCCGGGGAACTCGGGGTTGGCCACCGCGCGGGAGGCCAGGGCCACCTCGCCGAGCCCCGGCGCGGCCTCGATGCGCTCCGTGACCTGCGGGTTGACGATCGCGCCGAGCAGTGCGTTGGCCCGCGCGTCATCGCCCAGCAGCTTGCTCACCGCGTCGGCGAGATCGCTGACCACCTCGTCATACGACTTCGGTCCGGCGTCCGTGCCGATGCCGTCGCGCGGGATCAGCAGATTCTGCGGGGTGGTGCACATCTGGCCGCTGTAGAGGGACAGGGAGAAGGCGAGGTTGCCGAGCATGCCCTTGTAGTCGTCGGTCGAGTCGATGACGACGGTGTTGACACCGGCCTTCTCCGTGAAGACCTGGGCCTGCCGGGCGTGCGTCTCCAGCCAGTCGCCGAAGGCGGTCGAGCCGGTGTAGTCGATGACGCGGATCTCGGGGCGGACGGCCAGCGTCTTGGCGAGCCCTTCGCCGGGCCGGTCGACGGCCAGGCACACCAGGTCCGCGGGGAAACCGGCCTCGGTGAGCACCTCACGGGCCACCCGGACGGTCAGCGCCAGCGGCAGCACCGCGCGCGGATGCGGCTTGACCAGTACCGGATTGCCGGTGGCCAGCGAGGCGAAGAGGCCGGGATAGCCGTTCCACGTCGGGAAGGTGTTGCAGCCGATGAGCAGCGAGACCCCGCGCGGTACGGCGGTGAAGGACTTGGACAGCTCCAGCGGATCGCGCTTGCCCTGCGGCTTGGACCAGGGCGCCCGCTCCGGGGTGCGGACCTGCTCGGCGTACGCGTACGCCACCGCTTCCAGCCCTCGGTCCTGGGCGTGCGGGCCGCCCGCCTGGAAGGCCATCATGAACGCCTGTCCACTGGTGTGCATCACGGCCTGCGCGAACTCATGGGTGCGCGCGCTGATCCGGGCCAGGATCTCCAGGCACACCGCCGCGCGCACCTCGGCACCCGCGTCCCGCCAGGCGGGGATCGCGGCGCGCATGGCCGGCAGCAGCACGTCCGCGTCCGGGTGCGGGTAGGTGATGCCCAACTCCGGGCCGTACGGCGAGACTTCCTCGCCGGCCCAGTCGTCCGTGCCGGGCTGGTCGAGCTCGAAGCGCTTACCGCGCAGCGCCTCGAAGGCGGCCAGGCCGTCGGGCGCGGCGCTCTCGCCGTACGCCTTGGGGTGCTCGGGATGCGGGGACCAGTACGCGCGGGTGCGGATCGCCTCCAGCGTCCGGTCGAGAGTCGGGCGGTGCTTCTCGATCAACTGCGCTGCGGTCGTTTCGGCCGCCATCGGTGATCAACTCCTCGTCGAGCTGGGCGGAGAGCGAATGGGAAAGAGAGCGGAAGAGCGGAGCGGGGCGGGAATTCGGAGAGTGCAGGAGCGTGACTGGGGCGGACAGGCCGACGGAGTTAGAGTAACCGAACGATCGGTCGGGGCAAGAGGGTCCGGCGAACCTGTGGACAACGCGGTCGGGGAGGATGCAGTCGTCATGACGGCAATGGACACCAGCAGCACCGTGGCAGTGGTGGGCACGGGCACCATGGGGCAGGGAATCGCGCAGGTGGCGCTCGTCGCGGGACACCGCGTGCGGCTCCACGACGCCGTGCCCGAGCGGGCCGGGCAGGCCGCCGCGGCCATCGTGCGGCGGCTGGACCGCCTCGTCGAAAAGGGCCGGATCCCGGCGCACGAACGGGACGCCGCCCGCGACCGCCTCTCCCCCGCCACCGGCCTCGCCGACCTGGCCGACGCCGCGCTGGTCATCGAGGCGATCGTGGAACAACTCCCCGTCAAGCAGGAGCTGTTCACCGCCCTGGAGGAGATCGTCCCGGCGGACTGCCTGCTGGCCACCAACACCTCCTCCCTCTCCGTGACCGCCGTCGCGGGCGCGCTGCGCCACCCCGGCCGCTGCGTGGGCCTGCACTTCTTCAACCCCGCGCCGCTGCTCCCCCTGGTCGAGGTCGTCAGCGGCGCCGCCACCGACGAGACGGCCGCCACCGCCGCGTACGAGACCGTCGCGGCCTGGGGCAAGAAGCCGGTGCGCTGCGCGGACACCCCCGGTTTCCTCGTCAACCGCATCGCCCGCCCCTTCTACGCCGAGCCGCTGCGCGTCCATGAGGAGCGGGCCGCCGATCCCGCGACCATCGACGCCGTCCTGCGGGAGGGCGCCGGTTTCCGGATGGGCCCCTTCGAGCTGACCGACCTCATCGGCCAGGATGTGAACGAAGCCGTCACCCACTCCGTGTGGACCGCCTTCTTCCAGGATCCGAAGTTCACGCCCTCACTGGCGCAGCGGCGGCTGGTGGAGGCCGGGCGGTACGGCCGTAAATCCGGGCGCGGCTGGTTCGACCACACCGAGGGCGCGCGCCGGCCCGAACCGCGGACCGCCGCGTCCGGCCCGGCGCCCGGGGCGGTCGTCGTGCATGCCGAGCTGCCCGGTCCCGCCGCGGTGCTGCCCGAGCTGATGGCCGAGGCGGGCATCGACGTCACCCACGAGGACGCGCCGGGGGCGCCCGAAGGCTTCCTCCGGCTGCCCGGCGGCGCCCGCCTGGCCCTGACCAGCGGCCATCCGGCGACGGGCCGCGCGCACGGCGGCCACATCCGGTTCGACCTCTCGCTGGACTACCGGGCCGCGACCCGGATCGCCCTCGCCGCCCCGGAGGGCGCGGCCGAGGCGGACGTCGCGGAGGCCGTCGGGCTCTTCCAGGCGCTCGGCAAACAGGTCAGCGTGATCAATGACACACCCGGCATGATCGTGGCCCGTACGGTCGCGATGATCGTGGATTTCGCGGTGGACGCCGCCGCCCGCGGGGTCGCGACCCCGGAGGACATCGACACGGCGATGCGCCTGGGCGTGAACTACCCCGGCGGCCCGCTGGAATGGGCACAGCGGCTCGGCACCCCCTGGATCCGGGATCTGCTGGACACCCTGCACCACTACTGCCCCACCGGGCGCTACGCACCGTCCTGGGCCCTGCGGCGCCGTGCGGACCTCGACGGACGGATGCTCTAATCATGACCATGGCCAAGCGCGACACCTATACGCCCGATTCGCTGCTCGCGGTCGCCGTCGCGGTGTTCAACGAGCGCGGGTACGACGGCACCTCCATGGAGCACCTCTCCAAGGCGGCCGGCATCTCCAAATCCTCGATCTACCACCATGTGCGCAGCAAGGAAGAGCTGCTGCGCCGGGCCATAAGCCGGGCCCTGGACGGATTGTTCGGCGTCCTGGAGGAGCCGGGCGCCGTCACGGGGCGGGCGATCGACCGGCTGGAGTACGTCACCCGGCGCGAGGCCGAGGTGCTGATGGACGAACTGCCCTATGTGACGCTGCTGTTGCGGGTGCGCGGAAACACGGACACCGAGCGGTGGGCCATGGAGCGCCGCCGCGATTTCGACCAGAAGGTCGCGGACCTTCTGGAGCAGGCCGGCGCCGACGGCGATCTGCGGGCCGATGTCGACAGCCGGCTCGCGACCCGGCTGCTCTTCGGCATGATCAACTCGATTGTGGAGTGGTACCGGCCGGGGCGCGGCGGCGCGGCGAGCCGCGACGAGGTCGCCGAGGCCGTGGTGCGGACGGCGTTCGCGGGTCTGCGCACGTCCTGAGGCCCCCGCCCGGCCCGCGTACGGCGGCTGCCGCCCGCCCGGCGGTCACCCCTGCTCCGGCTCCAGGTCGGTCTCCTCGAAAACCAGCAGGGTGCGGGTGCTGAGCACCTCCGGGATCGACTGGATACGGGTCAGGACCAGCTCCCGCAGCTCGCGGTTGTCCTTGGTGTGGACCAGCAGCAGTACGTCGAAGTCGCCGCTGACCAGCGCGATATGGGCCGCTCCGGGCAGCGCGGTGAGCTGTGCGCGCACCGTCCGCCAGGTGTTCTGCACGATCTTCAGCGTGATGTACGCGGAGGCGCCCTGGCCTGCCCTTTCCTGGTCGACGCGGGCGCTGAAACCGCGGATCACACCGTCGTCGATCAGCCGGTTTATCCGGGCGTAGGCGTTGGCCCGCGAGACGTGCACGCGCTCGGCGACGGAGCGGATCGATGCCCGGCCGTCGGTCTGGAGCATGCGCAGGATCGACCGGTCGATGGTGTCCAGCGGGCGCGCGGGCGGCGCGGCCGGGGCGGGCGCCACAAGGGGTGCGGCCGGGGCGGGCGCCGACGCCGGCGGTGCGCAGGAATTGGCCATCTGTTCGTCCGGCATATGGTCCCGCCTCCCCGTGATGGACGCCCTGTCTTCATCTCAGGCTGTGGAGAACCGTTTGTCCACAGGCTGACCGCGACTGTAGCCAAAATGCATTATCGACCGAACAATCGGTAGGGAAGGGCTTGCCGCGGCCCCGGTCTTCTTCATCCTGCCCGCCCGTCGCCCGCCCCCACCCCATACGAGGCGCTCCGCGCCACCCCTTCCCTTCGAGGAGGTGCTCGTCATGACGGTCCTTGAGCAGCCCGGCAGCAGTGGGAACAAGGGCACGCTGCCCGGTCCGCCGCCCGCTTGGCGGCCGCACGTCGATCCGGCGCCTCTCCTGCCCGACGCGACGCCGTACCGCGTACTGGGGACGGACGCCGCGGCCCGGCTCGACCCCGGTCTGCTGACGAGTCTGTACGTCCATCTGGTGCGCGGCCGCCGGTTCAACGCCCAGGCCACCGCACTGACCCGGCAGGGCCGGCTGGCGGTCTATCCGTCCTCCACCGGTCAGGAGGCGTGCGAAGTCGCCGCCGCGCTGGCACTCGAAGACCGGGACTGGCTCTTTCCCAGCTACCGCGACACCCTCGCCACCGTGGCCCGCGGCCTCGACCCCGTACAGGCGCTGACCCTCCTGCGGGGCGACTGGCACACCGGATACGACCCGCGCGAGCACCGCATCGCCCCCCTGAGCACCCCGCTCGCCACCCAGCTCCCGCACGCGGTGGGCCTGGCGCACGCCGCCCGCCTCAAGGGCGACGACGTGGTGGCGCTCGCGATGGTCGGCGACGGCGGCACCAGCGAGGGCGACTTCCACGAGGCGCTGAATTTCGCGGCGGTCTGGCAGGCACCGGTCGTCTTCCTCGTGCAGAACAACGGCTTCGCGATCTCCGTACCGCTCGCCAAGCAGACGGCCGCGCCGTCCCTGGCCCACAAGGGGGTCGGCTACGGCATGCCGGGCCGGCTGGTGGACGGCAATGACGCGCCCGCGATGCACGAGGTCCTCACCGAGGCCGTCCGGCGGGCCCGCGAGGGCGGCGGCCCCACCCTGGTCGAGGCCGTCACCTACCGCCTGGAGGCGCACACCAACGCCGACGACGCCACCCGCTACCGCGCCGCCGACGAGGTCGAGACCTGGCGGGCGCACGACCCGATAGCCCTTCTGGAGCGTGAGCTGGACGCCCGCGGCCTGCTGCCCGGGGAATTCGTGACCGCCACCCGGGACGGCGCCGAGGAGATGGCCGCCCGCCTCCGGGACCGGATGAACGCGGACCCGGAGCTGGACCCGATGGACCTCTTCCGGCACGTCTACGGCGAGCGGACCAGCCAACTGGCCGAGCAGGCGGAGCAGTTGCGCGCCGAACTGGCCGCCGAGGCCGCCGATCAGTCCGTCCAGGAGGCCCGCCCATGACGACGACCACCGCTCCGACCACCGCGCGCAAGCCCGCCGCCATGGCGCAGGCGCTGAACCGGGCGCTGCGCGACGCCATGGCCGCGGACCCGTCCGTCCATGTCATGGGTGAGGACGTGGGCACCCTGGGCGGTGTCTTCCGCGTCACCGACGGGCTGGCCAAGGAGTTCGGTGACGACCGCTGCACCGACACCCCGCTCGCCGAGGCCGGCATCCTGGGCGCGGCCGTCGGTATGGCCATGTACGGGCTGCGGCCGGTCGTCGAGATGCAGTTCGACGCGTTCGCCTACCCGGCGTTCGAGCAACTGGTCAGCCATGTCGCGAAGATGCGCAACCGCACCCGCGGCGCCCTGCCGATGCCGCTGACCATCCGGATCCCGTACGGCGGCGGGATCGGCGGGGTCGAGCACCACAGCGACTCCTCCGAGGCGTACTACCTCGCCACCCCCGGCCTTCAGGTCGTCACCCCGGCGACCGTCGGTGACGCCTACGGGCTGCTGCGCGCCGCCATCGCCTCCGACGACCCCGTCGTCTTCCTCGAACCGAAGCGGCTGTACTGGTCCAGGGCCGACTGGTCACCCGACGCCCCCGAGCCGGTCGCCCCGATAGGCCGCGCCGTGATCCGGCGGCCCGGCACCGACGCGACGCTGATCACCTACGGCCCGTCGCTGCCGGTCTGCCTGGAGGCCGCCGAGGAGGCCCGAGCGGAGGGCTGGGATCTGGAGGTCATCGATCTGCGCTCGCTGATGCCGTTCGACGACGAGACCGTCACCGCGTCGGTACGCCGCACCGGGCGGGCCGTCGTCGTCCACGAGTCCAACGGATTCGGCGGCCCTGGCGGCGAGATCGCCGCGCGCATCACGGAGCGCTGCTTCCACCATTTGGAGGCTCCGGTGCTGCGTGTCGCCGGATTCGACATTCCGTACCCGCCGCCGATGCTGGAACGGCATCATCTGCCGGGGGTGGACCGGATTCTGGACACCGTCGCCCGGCTCCAGTGGGAGTCGGACTGCACCGAGGGACGTGGTGACTGATGGCCGTGGTCCGAGAATTCACCCTGCCCGACCTGGGGGAGGGCCTCACCGAGGCGACGATCGTGCACTGGCTGGTCGAGATCGGCGAGGTGGTGGCCGTCGACCAGCCGGTGGTCGAGGTCGAGACGGCCAAGGCGATGGTGGAGGTGCCGTGTCCCTACGGGGGCGTGGTGACCGCCCGGTTCGGCGCGGAGGGCACCGAGGTCCCGGTGGGCGCACCGTTGGTGACGGTCGCGGTCGGGGCTGCGCCGGATGGTCCGACGACGGGAGGGGCGGCGCCGGCTGGGACGGCCGCGGGGGATGCGACGGGTGCTTCCGGCGTTTCGGCTGGTGCTGGTGCTGGTGCTGGTGCTGGTGCTGGTGCGGCTGCGGCTGCGGCGGACTCCGGGTCGGGGAATGTGCTCGTCGGGTACGGCACGAGTGCGCCGACGGGGCGGCGGCGCCGGGTACGGCCGGGGGGACCGGCCGGGGCCGGTTCGGGAGCGGTACGGGGGGCGGCGCGGCCGCCTGTGGTCGGTGGTGCGGCCGGGGCCGCGGCTGCGGATGTGCATCCGCGGACCGGTGTCGCGGGGCCCGCGTACGGGGCGGGCCCCGAGGCCGGGCCGGGGGCAGCGGCTTCCGGTGGGCGCGCGGTGGCTGTCATCTCGCCGCTGGTGCGCCGGATGGCGCGCGAGAACGGTCTGGATCTGCGGGAGTTGACGGGTTCCGGGCGAGACGGGCTGATTCTCCGATCGGACGTCGAGCGAGCGATCCGGATACGCGAGACGGTCGGTGTGCGGCCGGGTGCGACCGGGGTGGCCGGTGCCGGTGTGGCGGGCACGGTGGGGGCCGCGACGGCCGCCGGGGCCGGGTCCTCCGCCGTGCCGGCGGCTGCCTCCGGCACTACCTCCGGGAGCCGTTCCGGGGCGCCGGCGGGCGCCGAGCGCATACCGCTCCGGGGGATGCGGGGGGCCGCCGCCGAGAAGTTCACCCGCAGCCGCCGGGAGATCCCGGACGCGACCTGCTGGGTGGACGCCGACGCCACCGAGCTGCTCGCCGCCCGTAAGGCGATGAATGTGCCGGGCACCCCCAAGGTGTCGCTGCTCGCGCTGCTGGCCCGGGTCTGCACGGTCGCGCTCGCGCGGTTCCCCGAGCTGAACGCCACGGTCGACACCGCGACCCAGGAGATCGTCCGGCTGCCCGCCGTCCATCTGGGCTTCGCGGCGCAGACCGACCGTGGCCTGGTGGTCCCGGTGGTGCGGGACGCGCAGGCCCGTACGGTCGAGGGCCTGTCCGCGGAGATCGTCCGGCTCACCGAGACCGCCCGCACCGGCGGTCTGTCCCTCGCCGAACTGACACACGGCACCTTCACCCTCAACAACTACGGCGTCTTCGGGGTCGACGGCTCCACGCCGATCATCAACCACCCCGAGGCCGCGATGCTCGGTGTGGGCCGAATAGCGGCCAAACCCTGGGTGCACAACGGCGAGTTGGCCGTCCGGCAGGTCGTCCAGCTCTCGTTCACCTTCGACCACCGGGTGTGCGACGGCGGTACGGCGGGCGGCTTCCTGCGGTTCGTCGCCGACTGTGTGGAGCAGCCCGCGCTGTTGCTTCGCGCGCTGTGACACCGGCGTGATCGCCGCGCCCCCGGCGATACTCAAGGGGTGAGCGACCACACCGACTACGACGCCATCGTGCTGGCCGGAGGCGCGGCCCGCCGACTCGGCGGGGCGGACAAACCCGCCCTGTCCGTCGGCGGCCGCCCCCTCCTGGACCGGGTGCTCGCGGCCTGCCCCGACGCGGCGGTCACCGTCGTGGTCGGCCCCGGACGTCCGACCCGGCGCGCCGTCGTCCCGGCCCTCGAAGATCCGCCCGGTGGCGGTCCGCTCGCCGCGCTGGACGCCGGCCTGCGGCACACCACCGCCCCGACCGTCCTGGTGCTCTCCGCCGATCTGCCCTTCCTGACCCGTGCGGCGGTACGGGCCCTCCTGGAGGCGGCGACCACCACTCCGGCGGCGGAGGGCGCCGCGGCACGCCGAGAAGCCGCGGCAACCCATGAAGCCGAGGCACCCCACGAAGCCGCGGTGGCGCCCCATGATGCTGAGGCGTCATCCGGCCCCGCTGCTCCTGGCCCCGCTGCTCCTGGCCCTGCCGTGTCCCCCGGCCCTGCGGCCTCTCGTAGCGGCGATGCGGCCTCGTCCCGTGATGCCGCCACGCCTCGTCACGGTGACGTGCCCCCGTGCGCCGCCCCGCCCGGCGAGGCTGCCGTGGCTCGCGACGCGGCCGTGTCCCGTGAGGGTGCGGTGCTGCGGGACGGGGAGGGGCGGGACCAGCCGCTGGTGGCCGCCTATCGGGTCGAGCCGCTCCGCCGTGAGCTGGCCCGGTTGCGCGCCGCACACGGCACGCTCGCCGGACTGCCGCTGCGCGCCCTGCTCGCCGGGCTGGCGCTCGTACGGGTCCAGGACGCCACGGCCACGGCGTCCTTCGACTGCGACACCTGGGCAGACATTGGCGCGGCACGCGCCCGTATCAGGGAGCATGGAAACGTGTTGGATGAATGGATCACCGCAGTCAAGGCCGAGCTGGGCATCGAACTCGATGTCGACACGGCGGCACTCCTCGATCTCGCGCGCGACGCCGCGCACGGTGTGGCCCGCCCGGCCGCGCCACTGACGACGTTCCTGATCGGATACGCGGCGGGCCGGCAGGGCGCCGATGTGGCGGAACTCGCCCAGAAGGCCGCCGCGCTGGCCAACCGCTGGGCCGCCGAGAACGCGGACGGCGGGGACGGCGCGGGCGGCGCGAAGACGGACGGTGCGGCCGGGGCCGGTGGCGGCACAGGTGCCGAAGCGAAGCCGGCGGAATGACCGACGGGGCGTTCGAGGATGCGTTTGACGACGCGCTCGCGCTGTTCAACGACGCCGTGGCGGCGCCGCGCCCCGACGCCCGAACCACCCCGGGCACGCGGGACAGCGGTGTGAGCGGTCGCGTGAAGCCGGCCGGGCAGGAGGTGCGCATGCCTGATATGCACATGCCGGATGTGCACGTGGCGACCGCGAACATGCCGGACACCCACCGGATGGACACCCGCCGGATGGACACGCACCGGATGGATACGCACCGGATGGACACGCACCCTCTGGACGCGCGCACCCCGGATGGGTGCGGGCCGGATACGTACGCGCCGGACGCCCACGGGCCGGATACGTACAGGTCGGACGTGTACGGGCCGGACGCAGGCGTACCGCATCCGGCCGCTGCGGACATCCCCGCGGGCTCAGCCCCCCTCACGGCCCCGTCCTCGTCCGTACCCGCGTCCGTGTCCCCGTCGCTGGCGGCGTCCTCGTCCCCGGAGCCGAGCCCCGGATCAGGGCCGGCCCCGGGCGCCGGGCGCGGCCGCCCCGACGCCGCCGGCGGTCCGGCCGGCACTCCCGATCCCGCCCCGGACGGCGCACCCGGCTCGAACCGCCCCGCCGGCCCCGACCGCCCTTCCGGGCACGGCTCCCCTTCCGGTCCCCACGGACCCGACGCCCCCCATGGCACTTCCGGCCCTGACCGCCCCTCCCGCAGCACCGAACCCGGCCACCACCCAGAGGTCAACCAGGCCACCCAGGCCGCTCAGACCCCTGGCACCTCCGGTCCCACATCCAGCAGTCCCGCACCCAGCCCCACCACCCCCGGCCGTAGCCGTAAGCGGCACCCCGCGCCCTCCTCCTGGCAGGTGGCCCGTGGCGTGGCCGCGCGGGCGGTGCGTGGCCCCCGGGCGCCTGAGACGTCCGCATTCGATGACGCCCTGGGCCGCACCCTCGCCGCACCGCTCACCGCCCTCACCGATCTGCCGTCCTTCGACACGTCCGCGATGGACGGCTGGGCGGTCTCCGGCCCCGGCCCCTGGCACCTCGACCGCGCCACCCCGGCCGACGGGGGCCCGCACCCCGAAACCTCCCACCCCGAAACCTCGCAGCCCACGTCCGCCCCCGCCGCGCCCGCTCCCCCCGCGGCCCCCGACCCCGGCATCCTGGCCGGTCACGCTCCCACCCGGCCGCTCCCCGACGGGCACGCGGTCCGCATCGCCACCGGGGCGCGCGTCCCGGCCGGCGCCACCGCCGTGCTGCGCAGTGAGCACGGCGAGGTCCGGGACCTGGGCGACGGGCGGGCGCGGCTGCACGCGCCCGCGCCCGCGACGCTCGGCCAGGACATCCGCCCGCGTGGCCAGGAGTGCGGCCGTGGCGACCAACTGCTGCCCGCCGGCGCCCTGGTGACACCCGCCGTCCTCGGCCTGGCCGCGGCGGCCGGTTACGACGAACTCGCCACGTACCCCCGGCCGCGGGTCGAAGTCCTCGTCCTGGGCGATGAGTTGCTGCGGCACGGGCTGCCGCAGGAGGGCCGGATCCGGGACGCGCTCGGCCCGATGCTCGCTCCCTGGCTGCGGGCGCTGGGCGCGGTGGCGCCCCCGCCGCGCCATCTCGCCGACGACGCCGACGCGCTGTACGCCGCCATCGAGGGCTCCACCGCCGATGTGGTCATCACCACCGGCGGCACGGCGTCCGGGCCCGTCGACCATGTGCACCCCACCCTGCGCAGGCTGGGCGCCGAGATACTGGTGGACGGCGTCGCGGTACGCCCCGGACACCCCATGCTGCTCGCCCGGCTCACCCCGGAACGCCACCTCGTCGGCCTCCCGGGCAACCCCCTCGCCGCCGTCTCCGGCCTGCTCACCCTCGCCGAGCCACTGCTCCGTACGCTCGCCGCCCGCCCCACCGCCCCCGCGTACCGCGCGCCGCTGGCCGCCGCGGTCCCTGGTCATCCCCGCGACACCCGGCTCGTCCCGGTGGCCTGCCGCGACGACGACCGCTACGGCCGGACGGTGGCGCCGCTGCACTTCACCGGCCCGGCCATGCTGCGGGGGATCGCGGTCGCCGACGCGCTGGCCGTCATCCCGCCCGGTGGCCAAGACCGTGGCGCCGCCGTCGAACTCCTGGAACTCCCGTGGTCGGCGGGCCGGCCGGCTGACGGCCCAGGCGACGACGGTCCGTACGACCCCGGAGCGGGCCCCGACCCCACCGGTGCCGCCGGCCGCGCACATCCCGTGACCGATCCCCACCGCTCCCCACCCCCCGCACCGCCCGCCGGAGGCTCTGCGTGAAGCTCCCGTCCCACGACGCCGCGGCGCGCGAGATCCCCGAGGACCACTCCCGCCGGGTGCTGCTGCCGCGCCGTACCCCCAAGGCGCCGCTGCGGCAGGTCGCCCGCCGGCTGCTGATGGCGCTGCTCGTGCTCGTCGCGACGGCCTTCATCGTCTGGATCGACCGCGACCAGTACCACGACAACGCCGGTGGCGAGGTCGATCTCCTCGGCTGCTTCTACTACGCGACCGTCACGCTCTCCACCACGGGATACGGCGACATCGTCCCGTACGGGGACACCGCGCGGCTGCTGAACATTCTGCTCATCACGCCGCTGCGGGTGCTGTTCCTGATCATCCTGGTCGGTACCACACTGGAAGTGCTGACCGAGCGCACCCGCGAGCAGTGGCAACTGAAACGCTGGAGAAACGCCTTGCGCGACCACACCGTCATCGTCGGCTTCGGTACCAAGGGCCGTTCCGCCGTCCAGACCCTCTGTGCCACGGGCCTGACCCGCGACCGCATCGTCATCGTCGACCCGAGCCCGAAGGTCATCGAATCGGCGGTGGCCGAAGGGTTCGCCGGGGTGGTCGGCGACGCGACCCGCAGCGATGTGCTGCTGCGTGCCGAGATCCAGCGGGCCCGCCAGGTCGTCATCGCCACCCAGCGCGACGACACCGCCGTCCTGGTCTCGTTGACCGCCCGTCAGCTCAACAAGAAGGCCAACATCGTCGCGGCGGTACGGGAGGAGGAGAACGCTCCGCTGCTGCGGCAGTCCGGCGCCGACGCCGTGATCACGTCGGCCAGCGCGGCCGGCCGGCTGCTGGGACTCTCCGTGCACAGCCCGAGCGCGGGCGCTGTCATGGAGGACCTCATCCAGCAGGGCAGCGGGCTCGACCTGGTCGAACGGCCGGTGGTGAAGGTCGAGGTCGGCAGGTCCGTCCGGGAGACCGGCGATCTGGTCGTCTCGGTCCTGCGCGGCCACCGTCTGATCGGCTACGACGATCCGGCGGCCAGTCCCCTTCAGTCCACGGACCGGCTGATCACGATCGTCCGCGCGGCCACGCCGGAGGAGCCCGACGCCGCCGGCAAGGCCGGTGGCCGGCCGGCCCGTCCGAAGCTTCCCGGCGGTGGGATCTCCCCGATGCGCCGGGTGGACGAGTAGCCGGGCGGACGGACAACGCCTCCGGCACCGGGTGGCCGGGAGCCGGACGGACGGGTGGCCGGGTCACGCCTCCGGCGTATGGGCGAGCGGCACCTCCGGCGCCAGGCATCCTGCGGCACCGGCCCCGGAGACCGATGGGGCGCACCGGCCCGGGGAACCGGTGGGCGGCCCCCGCCCGGAAGACCGGCGTGGCGGTTCGTGATCCGCCACTTGGGTGCGGCCCCGGGCACCGGCACCCGGGGCACCGGCCCCCGGTACGGCCCCGTACTCGCACCGGCCGTTCCCGGCCCGGCCGTTGTCGCCCCCGACCGACCTGTCGCCCCGTGCGGTATCGGCGAGTAGCCTCGCGCTCATGCGAGCGATCACTATCCCTGAGCCCGGTGGCCCCGAAGCCCTCGTCTGGGCGGACGTGCCGGACCCGCTGCCCGCCGAGGGCGAGGTCCTGATCGAGGTCGTGGCGAGCGCCGTGAACCGCGCCGACCTGTTGCAGCGTCAGGGCTTCTACGACCCGCCGCCCGGCTCCTCCCCGTACCCGGGTCTGGAGTGCGCCGGCCGGATCGCCGCGCTCGGCCCCGGTGTGCACGGCTGGGCCGTCGGCGACGAGGTGTGCGCGCTGCTGGCGGGCGGCGGTTACGCCGAGAAGGTCGCCGTCCCGGCCGGACAGGTACTGCCGCTGCCGACGGGCCTGGACCTCGTGTCGGCCGCGGCGCTCCCCGAAGTGGCCTGCACGGTCTGGTCGAACGTCTTCATGATCGCGCACCTGCGGCCCGGCGAGACGCTGCTGGTGCACGGCGGTGCCAGTGGCATCGGCACGATGGCGATCCAGCTCGCCAAGGCGGTCGGCGCCCGGGTCGCGGTCACCGCGGGCGGCCCCGAGAAGCTGGCCCGCTGTGCCGAACTCGGCGCGGACATCCTCATCGACTACCGCGAGCAGGACTTCGTCCAGGAGATCCGCAAGGCCACCGACGGCAAGGGCGCGGACGTCATCCTCGACATCATCGGCGCGAAGTACCTGCAACGGAACGTCAAGACGCTGGCGGTCAACGGGCGGCTCGCGATCATCGGGATGCAGGGCGGGGTGAAGGCCGAGCTGAACCTCGCCGCGCTGCTCTCCAAGCGTGCCGCGATCACCGGGACCGGGCTGCGCGCCCGCCCGCTCAGCGAGAAGGCGGCCATCGTCGCGGCCGTGCGGGAACACGTCTGGCCGCTGATCGGCAACGGCCGGGTCCGGCCGATCGTGGACCGTACGATCCCGATGGCGGACGCCGCCGAGGCGCACCGGGTCGTCGACGCGAGCAGCCATGTCGGCAAGGTCGTGCTGACCGTCTGAGCAGTCCCGCCCGCCCGGTGATCCGGGCCCCTCCCGCCCCGTAACCCGGTCGACCTGTCCAAGATGCCGGGGTTACGGCCCCGTGTGACGCTGAACTTGTCACTCGACGGCTCGGCACGGGAGGGGCACGGTTGTGGCTCCAGGATTCCGTTCGCGCATCGCCACCGGTCTGTTGCTGGCCACCGTCGTCCTGCCCGTCCCCGTGGTGGCCACCACCGCGGCGGCCCCCCCTCCCGAACGGGCCACCCCGGCCGACCGTCCGCCGGGCCTCGCCCACGCCGACGGACCGCCCGGCGGCGGCATGATCGCGCCCCCGCCCGCGGGCGGGAACACGCGGGTCAGCTGGGGGCATCACGGCCGCCCGGACTGGCTGCCGCGGTTCCCCGAGATGGCCGCCGTCCCCGAGCTGCCGGAGTACCTCCCCGGTCTGCCCTACGTCGTCCCGGACCTGTCGGACAGCATTCCGGGGTTCCCGGACCGACCGCCGTACTTTCCCGGCGCGCCGCCCGTGGACCGCCCGGAGCTCCAGCGCCCGAAGGCCCCGGACCGGCCCGTCCCGGACTCCGTCGCGCCGTCCGCACCTGCCCCCGCTGCCCGCCCCTCGGACGCCTCGGACCCGGTGCGTCCACGGCCCGCCGCCCCGGCGAGTCCGGCAGCCGGCGGTGGTACGAAGGCCAGGCCGAGCCCCGTCGCGCCGCATCGAACGGACCATGCCCCCGCGCCCGCGGCCTCCCCGCCCGGTGCGGCTCCTCCGTGGCGGTCCCCCGCGCGCCGCCCCGGCGCCGCCGGACAGCTCGCCCAGCGCCCGTACCAGTCGCTGCGGCCGACGCCCACCGCGCCTGCGGGACCGCCCAGTGCCACACCGGAGACCACCGACGGCGAACAGCCCGCCACGACCGGTCCCGCCGCCCTCGAAGACCCGGCGGCCCGCGTCGAACGGGTCCTCCCGATGGGCGCCGGTCTCGCCCTCACCGGCCTTGGCCTCGCCTTTTTCGGCCTGCGCCTCCGCCGCCGATGATCTTTTCCGGACGGATCATGGTCTCTTCCGGACAGCTGCCAAGGCTCGTCGCCGTGCTGTTTCACGTGAAACAGCACACAGAGCGGAGCCGAGCGGCGGCGGAAAAAAGGAACGAACGTGACGAGGCGACGAGGGGTCGCGCGGCCTGCGGGGAGCGGGCGGTCACCCGGCCCGGGAGGTCCCCGGGCCCTCCCGGGGTCGTAGATCCCCGGACTCCCGGGGCTACCACTGTGCGGATACGTCGATACGAGAGAATGGCGGCATGGAGATGCCGATGAACGAACGGTCGCAGGAGAGTCCGCACGTCCTGGTTGTCGGTCCGGATGGCATGTCGCTCGGGACCGGTGGCGGGGACGGTGGCGACGAGTCCCGCGAGATTCCGGTGACGGACATGGTCGAGCAGCCCGCGAAGGTCATGCGCATCGGCAGCATGATCAAGCAGCTGCTGGAGGAGGTGAAGGCCGCTCCGCTGGACGAGGCGAGCCGGGTCCGGCTCAAGGAGATCCACTCCAGCTCGGTCAAGGAGCTGGAGGACGGGCTGGCGCCCGAGCTGGTGGAGGAGCTGGAGCGGCTCTCGCTGCCGTTCACCGAGGAATCGGTGCCGACGGAGGCGGAACTGCGTATCGCCCAGGCGCAGCTGGTGGGCTGGCTGGAGGGCCTGTTCCACGGCATCCAGACCGCGCTGTTCGCCCAGCAGATGGCGGCCCGTGCGCAGCTGGAATCGATGCGCCGTGCCCTGCCGCCCGGCGCGGTCGCGCCGGAGGGCGACGAGGAACACCCCGGTCACGGCGGCGCCCGCTCGGGCCCGTACCTGTAGGCGCGCTCGGCGGAAAGGCAGCGGGGCCGGCACACGACGCGTGTGCCGGCCCCGCCTTCATGTCCTCGCGGATATCCGGTGTCCGGTGCCCGTGCCCGTCGGCACCGCTCCGGTCGGCAGCCAGTGGCCGGTCAGCCGCTGCGGCCGGTCGAGACGGTCAGCTGGATCGTCTCGGTGGTGCTCGGGTACCACCAGCTGATGGCCGCCGGAGTCTGTTCCGTGACCATGTTCTTGCCCCAGATCGCGCTGTCCTGCTCGGTGACCTTGTACTTCCAACCCGCCGCGTCCAGGCACGCCTTCACCGAGTCCAGGTTCTTGAACCGGAACGACGGGAAAAGGATCTTGTTCTTGTCGCCGTAGCTCTTGGCCGGGTTGGTGCACTCGGTCGACAGGATCGTCGCCGTCTTGTCCTCGGGCCGGACGCTGGCGGTGGGCGCCGGCGAGTAGGTGTACGGGGTGTACGTGGACGTCGGCTTGTCGCCGGCCTTGTTCTCGTCGGAGCCGCCGCTCAGCCCGATGCCGATCGCGATCGCGGTGACCACGACCACGCCGACCACCGCCGAGACGACGATCACGGGGGTGTTGTTCTTCCGGGCCGGGGGGACCGGAGCCATCGGCATCGAGGCCGTCACGGGCTGCGGGGCGTACGGGGGCGGGGCCTGGAAGCCGCCCCCGTGGAACGGGGCGGGCGTCGGGGCCGACACCGGGGGCGGGTAGGCGTTGTTCGGCGGCGGGGGCGTCGAGGGCCCGAAGGCGGCGGCCTGCGTCGGCTGGTACGGCTGCTGCACGTTCGGCGGCACGGGGGTGTGCGGGGTGCCGGTGGCGGCGGGGAACACCGTGGAGGAGACCGACGAGCCGCTGGTGCGCGCCCGCGGGCCCTCGCTGATGATCAGCGGCGTCGCCCCGGACTGCGCGGACCCCGCGATGCGCAGGCACTCCTCCCGCATCGCCTCGGCGGTCGGGAACCGTTCATTGGGGTTCTTCTTCAGCGCGCGGGCCACCAGCGCGTCCACGGCGGGCGGCACCGAGCGGTTGATGCCCGACGGGACCGGCGGCTCTTCCTGGACATGGGCGTACGCGATGGCGAGCGGGGAGTCCGCGTCGAACGGCAGCTGTCCGGTCAGCAGCTCGAAGAGCATGATGCCGACGGAGTAGAGGTCGGAGCGGGCGTCCACGCCGCGGCCCAGCGCCTGCTCGGGCGACAGGTACTGCGGAGTGCCGACGACCATGCCGGTCTGCGTCATGGACGTCACGCCGGACTGCATGGCGCGGGCGATGCCGAAGTCCATGACCTTGACGACATTGCGCTTGGTCATCATGACGTTGCCCGGCTTGATGTCCCGGTGGACCAGGCCCATCTCATGGCTCGCCTCCAGGGCGGCGAGCACATCCGCGGTGATCTTCAGCGCCTTCTCGGTCGGCATCGCGCCGTGCCGGGCGACGTCGCTGTCGAGTTCCGAGCGCAGCGGCTGCCCGGCGACGTACTCCATGATGATGTACGGCACCATGCCGCCGTCGCCCGCGCCGGGGGCGCTGTCGGACAGCGTGTCCTCGCCGGAGTCGAAGACCGAGACGATATTGGGGTGCGTGAGTTTCGCCACGGACTGCGCTTCGCGGCGGAAGCGTTCGCGGAATGCCGGTTCGCGGCCGAGCTCGGTGTGGAGCGTCTTGATCGCGACCTCGCGGTCCAGCACGCTGTCGTACGCGAGGTGCACGGATGCCATTCCGCCGGCCCCGAGAAGCTCACGAAGCTGGTAACGTCCGCCGCCGACCGAACGGCCCTCGAAGTGTTCCTGAGCGCCGTCCTGGCTCATGATTCAGCGTCCCCCTAGGCGCACTGCCTGTACGTATGGAGATACGTACGGCGATCAACTACCGGAATTCCGCTGCCAAGTCTGCCCCAGGCCCCCGGCACGTCAAGCTGTGTGCCCGTTCCGTGACCAGATGTGCAAGATCCCATCACGACGGTGAGTTCTCTCCGGGCTCCGCTCACCCCTGGTGAACTTGCGACACACGGAGTCAGGGAGGTTTGATGGCCGGTCAACGACGGACCGGAGGGTGCCGCGGAGCCTGTAGCGTGCTCTAGCGAAGACCGAGACCTTACCGCTGTAACGCGGATCGATTCGACGGCGAGGACCGATGGCACCGACGCAGAGCCCGCAGGGCCCGTCCGATCCTGACGCCACCGGCTCCAATATCCCCGATGGACCGGAGATGTGGGGCAATGGAGGGCTGGTCGGCGATGGCCGCTACCGGCTCACGCACCGGCTCGGCCGGGGCGGTATGGCGGAGGTGTTCGCGGCCGAGGACGTACGTCTGGGCCGGACAGTCGCAGTGAAGCTGCTCCGCGCCGACCTCGCAGAGGATCCGGTGTCCAAGGCCCGCTTCACCCGCGAGGCACAGTCCGTGGCCGGGCTGAACCACCACGCGGTCGTCGCTGTCTACGACTCCGGCGAGGACTACGTCGGCGGCAACACCGTGCCGTACATCGTGATGGAGCTGGTCGAGGGCCACACCATCCGTGATCTGCTGCTGAACGCCGACGCCCCGCCGCCGGACCAGGCGCTGATCATCGTCTCCGGTGTTCTGGAGGCGCTGGCCTACAGCCACCAGCACGGCATCGTGCACCGTGACATCAAGCCCGCGAACGTGATCATCACGCACAGCGGCGCCGTGAAGGTCATGGACTTCGGCATCGCCCGAGCCCTGCACGGCGCGGCGTCCACCATGACCCAGACCGGCATGGTCATGGGCACCCCGCAGTACCTCTCCCCGGAGCAGGCGCTCGGCAAGACCGTCGACACCCGCTCCGACCTGTACGCCACCGGCTGCCTGCTGTACGAACTGCTCGCGCTGCGGCCGCCGTTCACCGGTGAGACTCCGCTGTCGGTTGTCTACCAGCACGTTCAGGACATGCCGGTGCCGCCCTCCCAGGTCGCCGGCGCGGTGCCGCCGGAGCTGGACGGCCTGGTCATGCGGTCGCTCGCCAAGGACCCCGACGACCGTTTCCAGACCGCGGAGGAGATGCGCGGCCTGGTCCAGTACTCGTTGCAGATGCTGCACGAGCAGGGCGGGCACACCGGCACCTGGAACACCGGCCCGGTCGCCATGCACGAGGGCGGCCACACCCCGGCCATGGGCGTCGCCGCCACTACGGCGATGCCGCACCCCGACGCGGGGCAGACCGCGGTGAACCCGATACTGCCGCCCGGTATGCGGGCGGACGACGGCGGTTTCGACGGCGGGCCGCGGCCGGCCGGCAGTGGCCGCGGCAAGATCTTGCTGATCGCGGTGCTCGCGCTGATCGCCATCGCGGCGGGCGTGGCCTTCGCACTCCACGGCGGCGGCGACAAGGCTCCATCCGCGCCGGACACCTCCAAGTCCCCTTCGCCGTCGGCCTCGGTGAACGACGAGACCAGCGAATCGCCGTCGGACGAGCCGTCCACACCGCAGACCCAGCAGGGCAGTACGGGCAGCGACTCGGGCGGCTACACGCGGCGCCCGAACCGGCACACCTCCACGCCGCCGCCGTCCTCGCCGCCCAGCTCGGAGCCGCCGCCGTCCGTGCCGCCCACTCACGGCACCAATGGCGGGAACGGCACCGGCGGGGCCGCCAACGGTGGCAACGCCAACGGCGGTAACGCCAACGGCGGCAATGGAACCCCGACCAACGGTGGAGCCGATAACGGTGGGGCCGCCAACGGCGGGGCGGCCAACGGCGGCGCCGGCAATGGTGGGGCCGGCAATGGCGGGGCCGGCTCCACGACCAACGGCACCGCGGACGGCGGCGCGCAGAACGGTACGACCGGCTGAGACCGGCCGACGGACCGATACGGCGGGCCGGGCACCAGGAACCCCTGGCGCCCGGCCCGCCGTCTGCGTTCCGCACCCGCACCGGCCGGTTCAGCCGGTCCACAGAGGCCGCGGTCCCCCAGGAACAGCAGGCCGGAACGGGCCCGCCCGGACCCGCCACCCGCCGCCCGTACCGCCCGGTTCAGCCGGTGAACGCGTCCCGGACCGCGGTGTATTCGCGGGTCCACCAGACCGCCAGCGCGGCCGCCGCCGGGAACTGCGGGTCGGTGCGGAGATCGCCCAGGCGGTAGCGCCAGGTGAGCATCCAGAAGTCGTTGAGCCGCTCCCACCACACCCGGTGCACCGCCGCCGCCAGCTCACCGGCCCCCGCGCCGCAGGCGCTGCGGTAGGCGTCCGCGTACGCCGCCACCTTCGCCAGGTCCAGCGTGCCGCAGGGGCGGACGAAGAAGATCGCGGCGGCGCGGACCGCCTCCTCGGCGCGTGGTGCGACGGCCAGCCGGTCCCAGTCGACGATCGCGGCCGGTTCGGTGCCGCGGTAGAGCACGTTCAGCGGGTGGAAGTCGCCGTGCACCCAGCCCGCGGCGGGTTCGGCACCCGGGGCCGGGCGCCGGTGGGCCTGCCGCGCCAGCAGGGCCCGGCGCTCCAGCAGCCGGTGCTCGGCCAGTTCGTCGAAGCTGGTGCGCGGGCGGGCGCCGCGGGCCAGCACCAGCAGCTCGTCGATCAGCTCGAAGGTGCGGGCCGGGTCCGCGCCGAGGTCCGCGTACGGCGGCCGGGGCGGGCGCGGTTCGGCCGTCATGACCTGCGCGAGGCCGGTGTGCACCAGTCCGAGGAGGGCGCCGAGCCGGCGGGACTGGCCGCGGGAGAGCGCGGCGCCGCCCAGGTGCCGGCCCTCGACCCAGGGGTGCAGGGCGTAGCAGCGGCCGTCCAGGACGGTGACCGTACGGCCGGCCGTGTCGGCGACCGGCGGGGCGACCGGCAGCCCGAGCGCGCCGAGCCGCCGGGTGGCGCGGTGCTGGTGGGCGATGGCGGTGCGGTCGCCGTCGAGGTGGTGCTTGAGGAAGTAGCGGCCGCGGGTGGTGGCGAGGAAATAGCCGTGGTTGAGCAGGCCCTCGGCCACCGGTTCGCACGACAGCGGCTCCCCGGCGCCGTCGTAGCGGCGCAGCAGGGAGCCGAGGGTGTGCCGGTCGGGCGTCGCCGCCGTCCGGCCTACAGATGAGCGCAGCACGCGCCAGATGTTAGATCAACTGTGTCATGCCTGGTGGGCATACCGGAGGACCGGTACGTCCGAGAGGCGGTGCAGCGTCACGAATTCCGGCTCGATGCACAGGAAGACCGGCTCGAAGGGCTCTCCGTCGGCCAGCCGCGGGGTGCGGCCGAAGAGGGCGCGTTCGGCGGGGGTGGGTTCGAAGATCTTCGCGGTGCCGGTGAACTGGACGGACCAGGTGTCGCGCTCGTGGCTGTTGACGTTGTCGGCCTCGTACGCGACGACGCTGCCGTCCAGGGCGTGGTGGTAGTTGTACCCGCGGTGCAGTCGCAGGACCAGCCGGCCGTCGATGACGAGATGCCGGGTGACGGTGGTGAAGGGCAGTGCGCGCATGCTGGCCGACACCCGCCCGTAGGGGGTGCGGCTCAGCAGCTCGACAGCGCGCGAGTCATCGGTGGGCATGTACTCCACCATGCCCTCGGGACGGGGCCGGAGGTAGAGGCAACAGCCCCGAGATGGGGGGACATTGGTCCCGATCACCCGGTCGGCGGCGCCCGCCGGCCCGCGGTGCCCGCAGGGCCGTCCGTGCCCGCGCAGTACCCGTTCCGTGTCCGGTCAGCGTCGTTCGGCCTGCATACGGGCGACGTATGCGGCGGCCTGGGAGCGGCGCTCCATGCCGAGCTTGGAGAGCAGGCTGGAGACGTAGTTCTTGATCGTCTTCTCGGCGAGGTGGAGCCGTTCGCCGATGGCACGGTTGGTCATGCCCTCGCCGATCAGGTCGAGGATCTTGCGTTCCTGCTCGGTGAGATTGGCCAGCCGGTCGTCGCCCTTGGCGTTGTTGCCGTCACGCAGTCGTTCCAGGACGCGGGCGGTGGCCACCGGGTCGAGCAGCGACTTGCCGGCCGCCACATCGCGCACCGCGGACAGCAGCTCATTGCCGCGGATGGCCTTCAGGACATATCCGGCCGCACCGGCCATGATCGCATCGAAAAGGGCCTCGTCGTCGGCGAACGAGGTGAGCATCAGGCATTTGATGTTCTCGTCCTGGGAACGGATCTCGCGACAGACCTCGACGCCGCTGCCGTCCGGCAGCCGGACATCGAGAACCGCTACGTCGGGACGGGTCGCAGGGATCCTGACCAGGGCATCTGCGGCGGTGCCGGCCTCGCCGACCACCTCGATATCCTCTTCCACCGAGAGCATTTCGTGGACGCCCCGCCGGACGACTTCGTGGTCATCGAGCAGGAATACCGTGATTTTTCCTTCTTCGCGCACGCCTCCAGTCTCACACACGAAGTCTTCCCGTGCTCCAGTTCACCGATATAACGTGCCGTTGTCCCGGCGGCCTGCAACGCTGTGACCTGGAGTTGTTCCCGAGCGTGCGCGATTTACTTGGAAATCCAAGCAAAATCGCAGGTCAGGGCTGTTTCCGCTTAGGCTTTGACAATGGGTAACGTGCGACGGGCAGGCCACTTCCGGGGCGCTTTGTTCCACCCGGATCCGGCCGCGTTCGCACCCACCCCGTGCGCCGTATCGGATACCGGGTGAGCCGCAAAACGGCCACCGGCGGACCCCGGGGGCCGGACAGACGGAGGAGCAGCACGTGACCGTGGAGAGCACTGCCCAGCGGAAAACCGCCCGCGGCGGCAGCAAGCGGACCACCGCCAAGAAGGCGTCGTCGGCCAAGGCCAAGACCGCCGACAACGCCGTTGACCAGGTGGAACAGGATCAGCTCGTACAACTGCTGACCCCGGAGGGGCAGCGGGTCGAGCACCCGGACTACGCCATCGACCTCACCCCCGAGGAGCTGCGCGGGCTCTACCGCGACATGGTGCTGACGCGGAAGTTCGACGCCGAGGCGACCACTCTCCAGCGCCAGGGCGAGCTGGGCCTGTGGGCCTCGCTGCTGGGCCAGGAGGCCGCCCAGATCGGCTCCGGCCGGGCGCTGCGCGATGACGACTACGTCTTCCCGACCTACCGCGAGCACGGTGTGGCCTGGTGCCGTGGCGTGGACCCGACGAACCTGCTGGGCATGTTCCGCGGGGTCAACAACGGCGGCTGGGATCCCAACAGCAACAACTTCCACCTCTACACGATCGTCATCGGCTCGCAGGCGCTGCACGCGACCGGTTACGCGATGGGCGTGCAGAAGGACGGCGCGGACTCCGCGGTGATCGCGTACTTCGGGGACGGCGCCTCCAGCCAGGGCGATGTCGCCGAAGCCTTCACCTTCTCCGCGGTCTACAACAGCCCGGTCGTGTTCTTCTGCCAGAACAACCAGTGGGCGATCTCCGAGCCCACCGAGAAGCAGACCCGCGTCCCGCTCTACCAGCGCGCCCGCGGCTACGGCTTCCCGGGCGTACGGGTCGACGGCAACGACGTACTGGCCTGCCTGGCGGTGACCAGGGCGGCGCTGGAGCGGGCCCGCACCGGACAGGGCCCGATGCTCATCGAGGCGTTCACGTACCGGATGGGCGCGCACACCACCTCCGACGATCCGACGAAGTACCGGGCCGACGAGGAGACGCGGGCCTGGGAGGCCAAGGACCCGATCCTGCGGCTGCGGACGTATCTGGTGGCCGAGGGCTTCGTCGACGACGCGTATCTCGCCGCGGTCGAGGCGGAGAGCGAGGCGCTGGGCAAGCGGGTGCGCGAGACCGTGCGGGCGATGCCCGACCCCGATTCCATGGCGATCTTCGAGAACATCTATGCCGACGGGCACGCGCTCGTCGATGAGGAGCGCGCGCAGTTCGCCGCGTACCAGGCGTCGTTCGCCGACGCCGATGCCGTCGCGGAGGAGAACTGACGATGACCGTCTTCGAGAAGATCACGCTGTCCAAGGCGATCAACGCGTCGCTGCGCGCCTCCATGGAGGCCGACCCCAAGGTCCTCGTGATGGGGGAGGACGTCGGCAAGCTCGGCGGCGTCTTCCGGGTCACCGACGGCCTCCAGAAGGACTTCGGCGAGGAGCGGGTGATCGACACCCCGCTCGCCGAGTCCGGCATCGTCGGCACCGCGATCGGCCTGGCGCTGCGTGGCTACCGGCCCGTCGTGGAGATCCAGTTCGACGGTTTCGTCTTCCCCGCCTACGACCAGATCGTCACCCAGCTCGCGAAGATGCACGCGCGGGCGCTGGGCAAGGTCAAGGTGCCGGTCGTCATCCGGATCCCGTACGCGGGCGGCATCGGCGCGGTCGAGCACCACTCCGAGTCCCCCGAGGCGCTGTTCGCGCACGTCGCGGGCCTCAAGTGTGTCTCCCCCTCGAACTCCTCGGACGCCTACTGGATGCTTCAGCAGGCCATCGCGGGCGACGACCCGGTCATCTACTTCGAGCCCAAGCGCCGCTACCACGACAAGTCGCGCCTGGACACCGAGGCGATCCCGTACCCGCTGCACAAGGCCCGGGTCGCACAGCCCGGTTCGGACCTGACGCTGGCCGCCTACGGGCCGATGGTGAAGGTCTGCCTGGACGTCGCCAAGGTCGCCGCCGAGGAGGGCAAGTCGGTCGAGGTCGTCGATCTGCGTTCGCTCTCGCCGATCGACTTCGACACCGTCCAGGAGTCGGTGGTCAAAACCGGCCGGCTGGTCGTGGTCCACGAGGCCCCGGTCTTCCTCGGTACGGGCGCGGAGCTCGCCGCCCGCATCACGGAGCGCTGCTTCTACCACCTGGAGGCCCCGGTCCTGCGCGTCGGCGGTTTCCACGCCCCGTATCCGCCGTCCCGGCTGGAGGACGAGTACCTCCCGGGGCTGGACCGGGTGCTCGACGCGGTCGACCGCGCGCTGGCGTACTGAGGGTTGAGGAGAACCATGACCATGACTGCGAGTACTGCGAACGACCAGCGCTTCCGAGAGTTCAGGATGCCCGATGTGGGCGAGGGGCTCACCGAGGCCGAGATCCTCAAGTGGTACGTCCAACCGGGCGACACCGTCACCGACGGCCAGGTCGTCTGCGAGGTCGAGACCGCCAAGGCCGCCGTCGAACTGCCCATTCCCTACGACGGGGTGGTGCACGAGCTGAACTTCGGCGAGGGCGTCACCGTCGATGTCGGGACCGTCATCATCTCGGTGGACACCGACCCCGGTGCCGGGCCCGTGGCGCCCGCCGCGGCCCCCGCGGCCGAGGCGCCGACCGCGCCCGCCGCCCCCGAAGCGGACGAGGAGCCGCAGGGCCGCCAGGCCGTCCTCGTCGGCTACGGCGCCGCGCCGTCCTCGACCAAGCGCCGCCCGCGCAAGCAGCAGCCGGGCGTACCGGCCCAGCCGGCCGCGCTCCAGGCGGAGCTGAACGGGCACGCGGCTCCGGCCGTGGCCCCCGCCCCCGCCCCCGCGGCCCCGGTGGCGGCCCCCGCGCCCGCTCCGGCCCCGGCTCCCGTGGCGTCCGCCCCGGCCGCCGGCCGGCCGCTGGCCAAGCCGCCGGTGCGCAAGCTCGCCAAGGACCTCGGCATCGACCTGGCGACGGTGACCCCGACCGGCCCCGAGGGGATCATCACCCGCGAGGACGTGTACGCGGCCGCCGCCCCGGCGCCGGCCCCGGCCGCCGCCGCCCCGGCCGCCGTCACCGAGGCGCCCGCCCCGGCCGTCGCCGCCGCCGACCGGGAGCGCCGGGTGCCGGTCAAGGGCGTACGGAAGGCCACCGCGCAGGCGATGGTGGCCAGCGCCTTCACCGCGCCGCACGTCACGGAGTTCATCACCGTCGATGTGACCCGCACGATGAAGCTCGTCCAGGAGCTGAAGCAGGACCCGGACATGGCCGGTCTGCGCGTCAATCCGCTCCTGCTGGTCGCCAAGGCGTTCCTGATCGCGATCAGGCGTCACCCGGACGTCAACGCGGCCTGGGACGAGGCGAACCAGGAGATCGTCTACAAGGACTACATCAACCTCGGGATCGCGGCGGCCACCCCGCGCGGCCTGATCGTCCCGAACATCAAGGACGCGGGCACCAAGACGCTTCCCCAGCTCGCCACGGAACTGGCCGAGCTGGTGTCCACCGCCCGCGAGGGCAAGACCTCACCGGCGGCGATGTCCGGCGGCACGGTCACCATCACCAACGTCGGCGTCTTCGGCGTCGACACCGGCACCCCCATCCTCAACCCGGGGGAGTCCGCGATCCTCGCCTTCGGCGCGGTCAAGCTCCAGCCGTGGGTGCACAAGGGCAAGGTGAAGGCGCGCCAGGTCACCACCCTCGCGCTCTCCTTCGACCACCGCCTGATCGACGGCGAACTGGGCTCCAGGCTCCTCGCGGACATCGCGGCGGTGCTGGAACAGCCCCGGCGGCTGATCACCTGGGGGTGATCCGGTACGGCTGATCACCCGAGGCTGAACAACAGCGAAGGGCCGCCCCGTCGTCGCGGTTGACGGGGCGGCCCTTGCGCGTTGCCGTGGTCAGGCGGCTGTGCTGCCGACCATGAGGATCTTGATCGCGATGGTCCCGTCGTCGATCTCATAGGTGGCCCGGTAGGCACCGATGCGAAGTCGCCGCAGGCCGGTACCGCCGAGCTTGCTGCTGGCGGTCGGTTCAGGGTCGTCGGCGAGCGCGTTGATCGCCTTGACCAGCGGTTTTACCGCTTCGCCATCGCGAGCCCTGAGCCGTTTGAGCCCCTCGGCGGCGGCCCGCTCCCAGATGATGGTGTAGTTCAAGAGACCGCCGTCCCCATGACAATGGCGTCGATCTGGCCTTGAGTGGACTTGGGGCCGCCCGCGGCGCGTGCGTACAGGGATACGGCCACGTCGGCGAAGTCGATCGCCGTCTCGCGGTCCTGCGCGTCCGCTGCCGAGTCCGCCAGCGCCTGTGTCCACCAGTGATTGAGGAAGGCTTCGAAGCTGCCGGAGTCGGCCAGTGTGCCCAGCTCCGCGTAGAACGCGGCACGGTGGTCGAGGCGGAGTGCCGCGCCGATGGCTTCGATCGCGCGCGGGATGTCCCGGCCCGCGAACCCGGTGGCTTCCCGAGCCTCTGCCACTGCGCGCTGCCACTCGGCTGTCATGGTCGTCCCCTTTCGCCGTCCTGCCACGGTAACGCTCCCGGCGCCCTCGGGTTCCGGGCACGGAGCCGGTCCCGGGCCTCGGCCACGGGTTCGCGGGTTACGCATCCGCGCTCCTCGAAGTATCCAGCTCCGCCCACACCGTCTTGCCGACGATCCGGTCCGCGACACCCCAGCGCGTCGCGAGCGCGCCGACGATGTGCAGGCCGCGGCCGGACTCGGCGTGGTGGCCGGGGTCGCTCCGGGGCAGCGGCCGGCGTTCGCCTTTCGGGTCGCTGACCGCGATCCGCAGACAGCCGCCCGCCGGGCCGCCGCGGAGGAACAGCTCCACGCGGAACAGCCGATCGCGCAGGCACCCGTGCCGCACCGCGTTGGTGATCAGCTCGCTGGCCAGCAGCGCGGTATCACCGGCCGCCTCCGGATGCCCCCACTCGGCGACGAGCCGCGCCACCCGGCGTCTGGCGCGGGTGACGTTCGCGGGGTGCGGGGTGTAGTTGACGACGTCGTAGCGGTCGCCAGGCTCTCCGGCCTCCACAGCCATGGACGCGCACCTCCTAAGTGCGGTCGTGGTGCCCGTACGGTGCGCGCTCGGTGATGACGGTGGCGATGCCGCGTCCGCGCAGGGCGGGGCGGTGCACTTCCGTCAACTGGCGCCGCTGTGCGAGCGGTTGATTGCAGAACGTAGTGAGCCATCTTGTGTGGGTGCAAGTTGTTCGGAGACAATTGGCTCCAGCGGGTGAACCGTGTCGACCGGGTGGCACCAGGGGGCGAGACTGAGCCCGTGAAAGAATCGGCTCAGCTCGGTAATCGGGCGTCAACTGTCCTGGGTCGCAGGCTCGGTGGGGAGCTACTGCGCCTGCGCGATGCGTCGGGCAAGACCCAGCATCAGGCTGGCCAGGCGATCAGCGCGACCAACTCGAAGATCGTCAAAATGGAGCGCGGCTGGGTGCCCATGCGGGACCCGGATATCCGGGTGCTGTGTGAGCTTTACGGCTTGGACGACCCGAAAGCCGTCGGTCAGCTGCTCAGCCTGGCGCGTCTCGACCGGGAGCGCCGCAAGGCGAAGGGCTGGTGGAACCAGTATCCGAAGCTCTTCTCGCTCGTCGAGTATGTGGCGCTCGAAGACGTGGCCACCAGCATCAGGACCTGGCAACTCGCCATCATTCCAGGTCTGTTGCAGACTCCGGACTACGCCCGGTCGCTGGCTGTGGGAAATGGTGTCTGGGAGGACCTGGCGGAGATTGAACCGTTCGTTGATTCACGGATGGAGCGGAAGCGTCGGCTGGCCGGCGAAACGCCGTTGCAACTGTGGGCCGTGCTCCATGAGGGCGTGCTCCGCCAGTTGGTCGGTGGACGTGCGGTCATGAGGGGCCAGCTCGAACACCTCCTGGAGGTGGCGCGGCAGCCCAATGTGCGGATTCAGGTGGTCCCATACCTGGCGGGTGCGCATCCTGGAATGACCAGCGCTTTTACCATCGTGTCGTTCGCCGAACCTGGCGCGATGGACGTGGTGCACATGGACACCACCTCGACTACCGTCTGGCTCGAAAGTGAGACTGACGCCGCACACCACAGGGGCACCTTCGACCGCATCACGCGTATGGGGCTCGCGCAGCGCAGCTCAATCAGCCTGATAGACGGTATCCGCAAGGAGTTGTAGGGCCTGTGGCCGAGTTTGTCTTCGTCAAGTCCAGTTACAGCGGCGGCAACGCGGGCCAGGAATGCGTCGAGGTCGCCGTGAACATACCCGGCGTCATCGCCGTCCGGGACTCCAAAGACCCGGGCGGTCCGGTGCTGCGGTTCGAGCCCGCGCAATGGGCCGCGTTTCGACGGGTGCTGACGGTTGCAGGTGCTGCCCTTCCACGTAGGCGCACACCCATGTCTGACCGGTCCGTTCAACATCGTCTCGTTCGCCGAGGTCGAGGCCGCTGACGTCGTGTACATGGACACGGTCGGTGGGACCGTGTGGGTGGAGAGTGCGGAGGAGAGCGCGCAGCACAGTACGCGCTTCGATCGCATAGCCAAGGTCAGCCTGGCGGCCAGCGATTCCGCCATCCTCGTGGACAGCATTCGGAAGGGCCTGTGACGTGTTCGAGTTCCGGAAGTCCAGTCACAGCGCCGAGGGGATGGACTGTGTCGAGGTCGCCGTGAACATACCCGGCGTCATCGCTGTCCGGGACTCCAAAGATTCGGACGGCCCGATACTCAGATTCGCCCCCGCGCAATGGGCCGCGTTTCGGCGGGTGTTGACGCTCAGTCGAGGATGAGGTCCACGGCGCGGCTGAAGTGGGCCAGGGGGCCGGTCGGGGTGTAGGGGTCGGGGTTCGTGGCGCCGCGGGTGAGTGCGGCGCCTGCCCAGACGGCGGCGACGATCAGTGCTGCCACGACGGTGTTCCGGGTGCGGCGTCCGGCGTTCGTCCTGGGCTGCATGGCTCTCTCCCCCTTGAGTGGCGGAGCCTCCCCGGCTCCGTATCTCCATTCAGTCATGAGGTCCGGGCCGATCCGTACGCGTCAGGTACGGTCTCTCGGCGGATTTCCGTCCGCCTTTGGTCGTACCCGGCGTACTTCTTACGGCAGAGGAGGGCCGGCAAAGGGGGGCCGACAGACGGGGGCCGGTAGGCGGGGCGGAAAGCCGTTTGCCCTTGTCGGGGGCGCTGTTTACGGTCGGTGAAATGAGCACCGACACCATCATCCGGCGTTACCGGCCGACCGACGCAGATGCCGTGACCGACCTGTGGTCCAGGGCCTCCAAGCAGGCGCACCCCTTCATAGTGGGGGAAGGGGAGGGCGAGCGGGCCCAGGTGCTGCGCGAGGTGTACCTCGTCCAGGCCGAGAACTGGGTCGCCGAGCGCAACGGCACCGTCATCGGGCTGCTCGGCCTGCTGCCGGGGGACGGAGCCGGGCCGGCGGAGATCGGCGGGCTCTTCGTGGCGCCGGAGGCCCAGGGCAACGGCGCCGGACGGGCTCTGCTGGAGCACGCCGCGGCGCTGCGCGGTGCGCTGACCTTGGAGGTCTTCGCCGGTAACGAGCGGTCCCGCCGCTTCTACGCGCGGGCGGGCTTCACCGAGTCCGGCCGGGGGACGGACGAGGAGACGGGGCACGAGGTGGTCACCATGGAGCGCGCGGCGCCGCTGAAGTCGGTGTCCTGGCTCCATCTGCGCGACGGGCTGCTGCTGAGCGTGCGGACGGCGGGGAACGACACGTTCTACCTGCCGGGCGGGAAGTACGAGCCGGGTGAGACCGCGGCCGAGGCGCTGGCCCGGGAGCTCGCCGAGGAGGTGGGCGTGGTGGTGGCCGCGGACGAGCTGACCGTCGCCTTCGACGTCCACGATGTCGCGCACGGCAGGGGCGGCCGACGGTTGCACATGACCTGTTTCACGGGCGGACCCGAGACGTTCGAGCCGGTGCCGGGCCGGGAGATCGCCGAGTTCGCGTGGCTGGGGCCGGACGATACGGACCGGTGCGCCCCGGCGTTCCGCCAGGTCGTGGCGCGGCTGGTGGCCGACGGCCGGATGGCGGGCTGAGCGAACGGCCGGGGAGCCCGGCGGGACGGTCGGCCGTCGGGCTCCCCGGCCGGGGTAAAAGGCGCCTTACCAGCACAAACACCTCCGCCGGTGTCCGTATCGCGGACACGGGATTCGTATGCATATCTGTTGTATCTATCCTGTGTGCATGGCATCCGCAGCTCCGTCCGCGACCACCGTCCCCGCCCGGCGATCCGGTTCCGCCGACTCATCCGCCGACCGGTCCACGGACCGGGCCGCCAAGCCGCCCGCCAGACCGGCCGTGAAGCAGCCGCCCGCCGCCGAGCGGGTCTACACGCACATCAAGGACGCCGTCCTGGAGCGCCGCTACGAGGGCGGGATGCTGCTCACCGAAGGGGAGCTGGCCGAGGCCGTGGGCGTCTCGCGGACGCCGGTGCGCGAGGCGCTGCTGCGGCTGGAGGTCGAGGGGCTGATCAGGCTCTACCCGAAGAAGGGCGCCCTGGTGCTGCCGGTCTCCGCGCAGGAGATCGCCGATGTCGTGGAGACCCGGCTGCTGGTCGAGAAGCATGCGGCGGCCAAGGCGGTACCCGCGCCACCGGCGCTGCTCAGCGAGCTGGGCGAGCTGCTCGCGACGATGAAGGAGCAGGTCGCGGCCGGCGATCTGGCCGCCGTCTCGGCCACCGACCGCGCCTTCCACGCCGCCATCGTGCGCAGTGCGGGCAACCAGATCCTGGACCGGCTCTACGAGCAGCTGCGGGACCGGCAGCTGCGGATGGGCGTCGCGGTGATGCACGCGCACCCCGACCGGATCGCCAAGAACATCGCCGAGCACGGCGAGATCCTGGACGCCCTGCGGGCCGGCGACCCGGAGGCGGCCACCGACGCCGTGCACCGGCACGTCAGCTGGGTCCGCAGTCTCGCGCAGGGGGACGCCCGATGAGCGGCAGTACCGGCGCCGGGGGCGGTGCCGCACGGCTGCTGCCCTCGGACCCGCCCGGCGGCGGCCGGGCGATAGCCGTCTGGGGCATCGGCGTCGCGGTCTACTTCGTCGCGATCACCTACCGTACGAGCCTGGGCGTGGCTGGTCTGGACGCCGCCGACCGCTTCCACATCAACGCCTCGGCGCTCTCCACCTTCTCCATACTCCAGCTGCTGGTCTACGCGGGCATGCAGATACCCGTCGGCCTGATGGTCGACCGGCTCGGCGCCAAGAAGGTACTGACCTTCGGCGTCGTGCTCTACACCGTCGGCCAGTTCGGCTTCGCGCTCTCCGAGTCGTACGGTCTGGCGCTCGGTTCGCGCGCGCTGCTCGGCTGCGGTGACGCGATGACCTTCATCAGCGTGCTGCGGCTGGGCTCCCGGTGGTTTCCGGCCCGCCGCGGCCCGCTGATCGCCCAGATCGCCGCGCTCGTCGGGATGGCGGGCAATCTGATCTCCACGCTCGTCCTCGCCCGGCTGCTGCACAGCTTCGGCTGGACCCAGACCTTCGCCGTCAGCGCGGTCGGCGGCGTCGTCGTCCTCATCGTGCTGCTGCTCTTCCTCACGGACCACCCCGAGGGCCACGAACCGCCGCCCGCGCCCGCCGAGCACTCCGGCGCCACGTTCATCCGCCGCCAGATCACGGACGCCTGGCGCGAGCCCGGCACCCGGCTGGGCATGTGGGTGCACTTCACCACCCAGTTCCCCGCGATGGTCTTCCTGCTGCTGTGGGGCCTGCCGTTCCTCGTCGAGGCGCAGGGGCTGTCCCGCGCCACCGCCGGTGAACTGCTCACCCTGGTCGTGCTCGCCAACATGGCCGTCGGCCTGGTCTACGGCCAGATCATCGCCCGGCACCACGCGGCCCGTACACCGCTGGCGCTGGGCACCGTCGCCGTCACCGCCGTGCTGTGGGCCCTCACCCTGGTCTGGCCGGGCGACCACGCGCCCATGGCACTGCTGATCGTGCTCTGCGTGGTGCTGGGCGCCTGCGGCCCCGCCTCGATGATCGGCTTCGACTTCGCCCGGCCGGCCAACCCGCCGGAGCGCCAGGGCACCGCCTCCGGCATCGTCAACATGGGCGGCTTCACCGCCTCGATGACGACCCTGCTCGCGGTCGGCGTCCTGCTGGACGCGACCGGCAACAACTACCGGATCGCCTTCGCCTCGGTCTTCGTCCTGGAGGCCCTCGGCGTCTCGCAGATCCTGCGGTTGCGGCGGCGCGCGGTGCGGCGGGAGCGGGAACGGCTAGTCGTGAGCCGGGTGGAGGCCGTCCACGTCCCCGCCTGAGGCGTCCGGGCGGTGGTGCCCGTCCGTGGCACGGGGTGAGGGGTTCCCGTCCGGGGCCGGGGTATTCGGGTGGCGCGCGGCGGAGCCGTTCTCCGGGGCGTCCGCGTCGCCCGGGGCGGCCTCGGCCGGTGTGCTCCCGCCTGGCGATTCCCCGTCGGACGTGGCGGTGTCCGGTGCGGGCGCGTCCGACGGGCTCTCCTCCGACGGACTCTCATCCGGCAGGGTCCCTTCCGGCAGGGTCCCTTCCGGCAGGGCCGCGCCGGTCCGGTCGCGCTCCGGCGGGGCGAGCCGCTCCCGCAGCCGGCCGTGCCGGAACTGGTAGACCGAACCGGCCTGCCGCAGTACGCCCCGCTGGTGCGCCTCCTCGCAGAACGTCATCAGCCGCCAGGGCAGCCGGCCGCGCAGGGCGAGCAGACAGCGGGTCAGCTCGTACTGCGCCCAGGCCGACCGGGCGAGAATCCACAGGACGGCCGTCACCCCGGCGAGGACGAGCAGCGCGAGCACGGGGGGTGTGACGTCGATGAAGACACGCAGCGCGGAATAGGCGAGCAGACAGCCGGCCACGGTGATCAGTGTGGCGCTGACCGCCCGTCTTCGGGCGCCGGTGAGAACGGTGCGGGGGGACGCGGCCTTGTCCTGTCGCGGCGGTGCGGACAGCAGTCCGTAGCCGAAGACGACGACGGCGAGGACGGCGGCGGTGATCAGCAGCGCGGGTGTCCGGGCGGCGACAGGGGCGGGGGAGAGCGGCCGGTACTCGGGCAGTTCCGACCGCTTGACCTCGACCATCTTGTACTGGTCGGTGGCGTTGTTGCTGCTCGGGTCGTCCAGGACCAGCTGGTAGCAGTGGCCGTCGACCACCACATGGCAGGTCGATGCGTTCAGGTTCACGAGATTGATCCCGAGGACCGCCAGGGAGACCAGGCCGAGCAGCAGCCCGACGACCGCCAGCGCCGCCAGCAGATTGCGGCCGAGCTTCGTGAGATACCGGCGGGCCTGTCTCAGCCGCCCGCGCTCCTGCTCGATCGCCTGCCACACCGGCGTCATCAGGTACTCATCGGTGACCGGGAAGACGAACAGGAAGCCGACGACGACGGCAGCCACCCCCAGCCCCACATACAGCCACGGCCCGAGGGTCTCCGGTACGGCGCGCCACGCGAAGAGGAGGGCCGCCGCGTACCAGACCGTACCCGCCACGGTGCCGAAGAACCCGGAGTGCCGGCCGAGCATGCTCTCCGGAAGGCGCCACCAGGCCAGGTCGTCGCCGTCGGCGCGGCGTGCCAGCTCCGTCAGCCACCGCCGCGCGGAATCCGCCGGCCAGCGGTGCGCCGGTCGGTCGCGGCTCTCCGGGTCCGTGGACGGTGCGGGTTCGTCCTTGAAGGCCGCGGGCACCACGCCGTCCAGCAGATGCCCCTCCACGTGCGTGGCATCCGGGAAGGCGTCGGGGTCGAGCAGGGGGTCGAGCGCGGCGCCGGTGCGGGCGTACTGGGCCCGGAGCAGGGTGACCATCAGCGGGCTGCTCACCACCGCTTCCATCCCGGGGCGTTGGGCCAGCTCCGCCAGGGCCGGGCCCCACCGGTCGGGGTGCTCCCCGTTGTCGGCCTTGCGCAGGAAGTCGGTGACGGCGGACAGCGACACCGGCTGGGCCTCCACCACCACGGCCCGCGTCACACCGGAGCCCCGGGCGGCCACGTCCCGGAACTCTCGGGTGCGGCAGGTCAGGATGACCGGGTCCCCGCTGTCGAAGGCGCTGTCGATCTCCGGGAGAGCGGTCGCGCGGTGGTCCGCGCCGATTTCGTCCAGACCGTCCAGTACGGGCAACACCCGCCCCGCGTCGACCAGTTGCCGCGCCGTCACCTCGCCGGTGAGGACGGAGCCGTAGTCCTCGCCGATCCGCCGTATCGTCCAGTCCCGGAGCTTCTCCTGCTTCGGATACCAGGAAGCGAGCGGGAGCAGCACCGGGACCGCTGCGGGCTGCGGCTCGTTCGCCATCGCCAGCACGAGCCGGATCGCCAGCGTCGTCTTGCCGGAGCCCGGTTCGCCCAGGAGCACCATCCGCCGGTGCTCCGACGCCCGGAAGGCGGCGACCAGCCGGTCGAGCGGGTCGGCGGCGGGGTCTGTTTCACGTGAAACCGCGGCGGCAGGGTCTGTTTCACGTGAAACCGGTAACGCCGCACCGGTCGTCCAGCCGACGGGCAGCGGGTCCGGCAGATGCAGTCCGCGTTTGCGGGTCTCTTCGCGCCACTGGCCGTACACCACGTCCGCCAGGGCGGTGGCCGCACGGTCGATCGGCGAGGGTTCCGAGGCCAGGGAGTACGAGACGTCGCCGACGATGGATCCGGCCTGGATGACGGGCCCCTGGTGACCGTTCGAGATGTGGTTCCCGACCGAGCCGATCGTCGGGCCGTTGCCGTCCCGGGGTGTGCCGTCCTTCGCGTTCATGGCCCCCTCCATGACCAACGTTGACCGAGTGCCCCTCGTCAGACGCCGGGCCCGCCCTGCCGGTTCCCGCCGCGGAGCCCGTTCCCGGACCGGCCTCGGGGCCTCCGCTACGGCGTGACCGCGAGCTGGTCCAGGATCGCCGCGGCCAGCTCCGGGTCGCCGTCGACCTTGACGCGTTCGGCGACGGCGGCCGGACGGACCCGGCCGCAGGCCAGCTGGACGAAGGTGTCCCAGTCCAGCGCGAACGTCACGGTCGGGCCAAGCGAGACACTGCCGTCGACCGTGGCCCTGCCCTCCGCGTTGGTCCGGACCGTGCGCAGGAACTCCATCGGCCCGCTGACATCGAAGACCACGGCCGAGTCGGCGGGCGCCTTCGCCCTCTTGGCGACGACAACGGGCAGCGCGTTCACCAGCAGATCGCGCGTCACATACGCGCCGGGGGAGTCGAGGTTGCCGGGCTTGCCGAGCACCCGGCGCAGGTCCTGCTCATGCACCCAGACGTCGAACGCCCGCTGCCGCAAGACGAACTCCAGCGTGCGGTTCTCGCCGAGCGGGCTGCGCATCTCGGCATCCGGCTTGCGGGTCTCGTTGCGCAGCTGCCGGGAGCGGCGGATGACGGTGTATTCGAGCTCGCTGACCATCTCCAGCGCGGTGTGGTGCCGGCGGACATCCACCTGCACCTCCATGCGGCGGGCGAACTCGCTGCGGACGTGGTAGAGGTCGCGCGGCAGCGTGTGGATCGGCCGCGGGTCGCCCAGCATCTCGCACTCCACGCCGATGATGTGCGAGACGACATCGCGCACGGACCACCCAGGGAGGTCCGTCGCCACGCTCCACTCGCTTTCGACGAGCGGCTTCACCAGCTCGACTATGGCCTCTATGGAATGCGTCCAGGCGTCGATGGAGGGCTGGAGGCTGGGATGGACGGTCACGTGACCCCTCGGACTGTTCGTACGCGGGCTGCTGTCTGTGCAGTCAAGTTACGCTGCGCACGGGCACCCCGGCAGTGCTTTCGGGGCACCATCGTAGGCCGATGTTCGACTGCGGACGGGTCCGGAAGCGCGGTCGGTGATATCGTGCGCGCCCCTTTACCCCGGATTTGCCGCGGCCTTGACGGAGCCGGGCGACGATCGCCGCTCCCGGCCGCCCTGCCCGCGCCCCCGGCCGCGCCCTCCTCCGCGCTCCGTCTTGCCCTCTGGGCCCTCTCGGCCCTCCCGCGTCCGGTCCGCTCAGCCCGTCCCGCCGTTCAGCCGTCCCCGCGCTCCCGCTCCGCCAGCCGGATCACACACACCGCGATGGCGATCAGCAGCGGCGGATCCGCGTCCTCCCGTACGACATTGACCGCATAGGTGTCGCGCAGGGTCAGCCAGCGCCGCGAGATGTCGGCGAGCAGCTCACCGTCGTACTCGACCGCGAACTCGCGGTCCAGGATCTTCCCGCTGACATCCAGTTCCGTACCGTCCACCATCTCGACGCGGTAGTGATGGCGCAGCAGCGAGAGCCGCTTGCGCCGGACCGTGGCCAGCGGCCGGTCGTCCCGCTCGATGGTCATCGCATCGCGCAGGCTGAGCATCTTCTTCCGGATGACGATCAGCACCCGCCGCTGAAGGTCCTTCAGCTCGAAGGTCTCGCGCAGCCGCAGCGCCTTCCCGTCCACCAGGAAAACGTGGCGGCCGTGTTCGTCCTCGATCCAGTAGTCGTCACCGATGCCGAAGATCCGGTCGCGTACGAGATATTTCATGGGTCACGTGTTCCCCGCCGCCCCGGTGGAATGCGCGGGCACCGGGGTGACGTTGAATATCCACATGGCTTCACGTGCGCGCGTCAGGGCCCCCGAGCTGGTCGGCAAGGGCGGCTGGCTGAACACCGGCGGTAACGATCTGACCCTCTCCGACCTGCGGGGACGCATCGTCGTTCTCGATTTCTGGACCTTCTGCTGTGTGAACTGCCTGCACGTCCTGGACGAGCTGCGGGAGCTGGAGGAGCGGCACCGCGACACCGTCGTGATCATCGGGGTGCACTCGCCCAAGTTCGTGCACGAGGCCGACCACCAGGCGGTCGTGGACGCCGTCGAGCGCTACGGCGTCGAGCACCCGGTGCTGGACGACCCGGAGCTGGTCACCTGGAAGCAGTACGCAGTGCGGGCCTGGCCGACGCTCGTGGTGATCGACCCCGAGGGCTATGTCGTCGCCCAGCACGCAGGTGAGGGACATGCGCACGCCATCGGCACGCTCGTCGAGGAACTGGTGGCCGAGCACACCGCGAAGGGGACGCTGCGGCGTGGCGACGGCCCGTACGTACCGCCGGAGCCGGTCGCCACCGATCTGCGCTTCCCCGGGAAAGCGGTGCGGCTGCCGGCCGGCACGTTCCTGGTCTCGGACACCACCCGGCACCAGCTCGTGGAGCTGGCGGCGGACGGAGAGCGGGTGTTGCGCCGGATCGGGACCGGCGAGCGCGGGCTGGACGCGGACTCCTTCAACGAACCGCAGGGCCTGGCGCTGCTGCCCGGGGGCAAGGTCGCCGTCGCGGACACCGTCAACCACGCGATCCGGGTGTTCGACCCCGCGGACGGCACGCTGGAGACGGTGGCCGGTACCGGCAAGCAGTGGTGGCAGGGCTCGCCCACCTCGGGACCGGCCCGTGAGGTGGCGCTCTCCTCGCCGTGGGATATCGCCTGGTGGCAGGACCGGCTGTGGATCGCGATGGCCGGAGTGCACCAGCTGTGGACGTACGACCCGGCGTCCGGCACGGTCGCGGTCGCGGCCGGTACGACCAACGAGGGGCTGGTGGACGGCCCGGCCGCCGAGGCGTGGTTCGCCCAGCCGTCCGGGCTCGCGGCGGCCGGCGACCGGCTCTGGGTCGCCGACTCCGAGACCAGCGCGGTGCGGTGGGTGGAGCGGGACACGGACCCGGCGGGCGCTGCCGACGGTGGCGGAGAGGGCGGCGGCGGTGGCCATGTCGTCCGTACGGCGGTCGGCACCGGGCTGTTCGACTTCGGGCACCGGGACGGCGCCGCCGGTCAGGCACTGTTGCAGCACCCGCTCGGGGTGACCGCGCTGCCCGACGGCTCGGTGGCGATCGCCGATACGTACAACCACGCGCTGCGCCGCTTCGACCCGGCGACCGGCGAGGTGACGACGCTGGCCACCGATCTGCGGGAGCCCTCGGCCGCGGTGCTCGTCGACGACGACATCGTGGTGGTGGAGTCGGCGCGGCACCGGCTGACCCGGCTGCGGCTGCCCGAGGAGGCCGTCCGCGTCGAGTCGGTGGCGCACCGCACGCAGCGCGCGGCCACCGAGGTCGCCCACGGTGCGCTGCGGCTGGACGTGGTCTTCCAGGCCCCCGCCGGGCAGAAGCTCGACACCCGGTACGGTCCCTCGACGCGGCTGCTGATCAGCGCGACGCCGCCGGAGCTGCTGGCCGACGGCGCGGGCGCGGGCACCGACCTCGCACGGGATCTGGTGCTCGCGGACGGGGTGACCGAGGGCGTACTGCATGTCTCCGCGATGGCCGCGTCCTGCGACGACGATCCGGCCGTCGAGTACCCCGCCTGCCATGTGCACCAGCAGGACTGGGGCGTCCCGGTCCGGATCGTCGAGGGCGGCGTGGCGCGGCTGGGGCTCGTTCTGGCGGGGCTGGACGCCGAGTAGGCGAGCGGGGCCCCGCCGACGAGCCGGGCCCCACCGCCGGTCCGGCTCGCCGAACCGGACGTCAGCTCGCCGAACCGGACTTCAGCTCGGCCTTGGTGAGGCTGACCTGCCAGTCGGTGACCTTCGCCGCCGGGCCGACGGAGACCGGGCCGCCCGGGAAGTCGACCCGCGCCGGGCCTCGGTGCGCCCCGCGCAGGCCGTTGCCGGGGAACTCGACGGTGGCGAAGGTCTGCTTGGTCCCCTGGGTGGCCGCGGTGGTGGTGGGGATGCTCGCCCAGGCGTGGCCGCGCGGGCGGAGCGCGACCGAGTGCCCCAGCATCGACGGCCCGCCCTCCAGGAAGCCGAGCGGCTCCTTGGCGGCGCCGAAACGCAGCGCCGGAGCGTCGTAGAGCTTGCAGGGGGCGCCGGAGCGGTTGGTGAACTCCACCACCACGTGCGACGGCGACGGCTTGTGGAAGAACCGCAGGCTGTCGGCGGTGGGAATGCACGTACCGGCCGCCCTGGACGCGGCGCCCGCACCCGCCCCCACACCCGCGCCGCCACCGATGCCCCCGCGCCTCTCGCTCTTGGGCGACGAAGCGGCCGAGGACGCCGCGGACGACGACGTCGGCTTCTTCGACTTCGACCTCGACTTCTTGGCGTTGCCGGAGCAGCCCGTCAGCGCGAGTGTGCCGGAGAGCCCGATCGTCAGTGCGACGTAGGCGGCGGAGCGGCGGCGGGTGCGGCGTGCGGTCATCGGTGGTTCCCCCGTGGAGTGGTGGCGATCAGCTGCGATCGGGCAGGTGCGGATCGGTGGCGACGCGCATCGGCGACCCGTGGGCGGGTTTCCGCGGTGGTGCCTCTGAACGTGCCGCTGTACGTGCCTCCGTAGGCCCGTAGGTGACAGGGCACCGACACGATATCGATGGCCGTCCGTGGCGTTGGGGCCGGTTCGATCCGTACCGAGGGCCGGGGCGCGGCGGCCGCTCCGGCCTTCCTGCGCGTAGCCAGCCCTCTCGTACGCACCGGCATCCCGCCACGCACGGCGAAGGGCGCCCGCCGGGGGAAAGCGGGCGCCCTGGTTCAGGGGGTGCGGGGTGGGTGATGCGGATCGCCGGGCGGTGGTCTACCACGCGATGGCGTCGGCCGGGTCGGCCTGCCAGTAGGTCACCCACGCGCTGTCGTCGAGGTACGCCGAGCCGCCGGGCAGCGCCACGTCCGCCGAGCCGCCGATGCTGCCCTTCCCGTCGCGGCCGGGGAGGCTGACGGAGAGCGAGGTCATCTTGTTGCCGTTGCGGCCCGCGCCGTCGGCGGAGGAGGTCATCACGGCGGCGTAGCCGGACTCGCCGGGGGCGAGGGTGACCACGGCCTGCGGCCTGGTGGCGGGGAGGTTGGGCACCGGGGACTGGGCTTCGTCGAACCGCAGGTAGGGGGCCTCGTAGAGGTCGCAGACCGCACCGGAGGTGTTGGTGGCCGTCAGCAGCAGGTGGTTGACCGGCCGGGTGAGCGGCTGCACCACGAAGCGGATCTTCGCGGCGTCGCAGGCGGTGTGCCGGGTGCCGGAACCCGCGTCGACGGGGTCGGTGTGCCGGATGATGCCGCCCGTCCTGGCGGCGTTGCCGCCGTTGCCCACCGACATCTTCTCCGCCGCGACGGCGGCGTGTGCGCCCTGCTCCGCGGCGCCCCGGCCGGCGGCACCGCCGTTGTTCCGCGCTCCCGGCGCCCCGCCCTGGTACGCGTCACGGCCGGGGGCGTCCTGGCCCGTGTCGCCGCCGGGGGCCGCGGCGTCCTGCGACGCCGGGTTGAACGGCTTGGCGGCGGCGGTCTTGAGCGCGTCTTCCTGGCTGCCGCAGGCGGTGAGGGAGAGCGCGGCGACGGCGGTCAGTCCGGCGGCGGCGATCCGCAGCGTACGGCGGCGGGCGGTACGGGCGGTGGCGCGGTCTCTGGTGGTGCTGTCGCCGCTGGCGTTACGGGCGGTGGCGTCGGTGCTCGGCATATCCGGTCTCCCCCGGTAGGTGGCGTCCTGCGGTCCGCCCGGTGGTCGTCCGGGCAGCTGTCCTGCGGTCTGCCTCGCGGTGGCCCGCGAGGTGTGCTGCTGTCAGTCCCGCGGGTCTGCTGCTACCTGTCCCGCGGAGTGTTCCGCTGTGTCCTGCTGAGTGTCGTACGGCATTTCGTGCTGCGTGTCCTGCGTTCTGTCCACAAGACTGCCGCCCGCCGCTGCCGTATCACTAACGCCCGCCTAACGCCCGCTTTGCCGCCGGGTGCGTGGCCGGTCCCGCACCGCCCACCGACCGCCCACCGACTCCGGCTCACCGCCCGGCCACCGCTCTACCGCCCCGCATCACCGCCTGTGTCCCGCCGTCCACCCGGCTGACCAGGCCGGCCCGGCTCGCCCTGCCCGTCCCGTGCGAACAGCTGGGTGAGCGTGCTGATCGTGTAGACATCGGTGGCTTCCTCGTCCACCAGATGCATTTCGGCGAGCCGGTCGAGGCCGTCCTGGGTGCGCTCCGGGTCGTACCCGGCGAGCGCCGCCGCCACGGACGCGTTGAGGTGCCCGTCCGCGCTGGTGGCCAGCGCGGAGAGCAGCCGCGCATCGTCCGCCGACAGCCGGGCCACGGACATCCGCAGCGCCGCCGCGATCCCGGTGTCCTCCGCCGACAGCAGCGCGAGCCGCCGCCGTTCGTCGCGCAGCGCCGCGGCCAGCCGGGCCAGCCGCCAGCGCGGCCGGGCGGTCAGCTGGGCGGCGGCGGCCCGCAGCGCCAGCGGCAGCCCGTCGCAGAGCGCGACGAGTTCCTGCGCGGCGGCCGGATCCTCGGCGACCCGGTCGGCGCCCAGCATCGCGCCGAGCAGCGCCGCCCCCTCCTCGTAGCCGAGGACCTGGAGGCCGACCGGCAGGGCGCAGTCGGTGGCCACCAGGCCGTCCAGCCGGCTGCGGCTGGTGACGACCGTGGCGCAGTGCGGGCCGCCGGGCAGCAGCGGCCGGACCTGCGCGGAACTGCGGGCGTTGTCCAGGACGACCAGCAGCCGGCGGTCGGCGACCAGCGACCGGAACAGTGCCGAGGCGGCCTGCGCCGAGGTGGGCACCCGCTCCGGCGGGGTGCCGAGCGCGAGCAGGAAGTCCCGCAGGATCTCGGCGGGCTGCGCCTCGTCGCCCTCGCCGAAGCCGCGCAGATCGGCGAAGAGCTGGCCGTCCGGGAAGGCCGCGGCGTACAGATGCGCCCACTGCACGGCGCAGGCGGTCTTGCCGACCCCGGCCGGTCCGGCGACCACCGCGAGCGGGCTCTCGCCGGTCGACTGGGTCGTCAGCGCCGCGGTCAGCGCGGCGAGTTGGTGTTCCCGGCCGAGGAAACGGGCGGGCGGTCTGGGCAGCAGCCGCGGCGCCGGGGCGGGGGGTCGGGAGCCGCCCCGCGCGCCGGTGGCGCCGGCTGATCGGGCTGACCCCTCCGTCCCCTCCGTCCCGTCCGCCGCGCGCGAGGCGTGCGGACCGCCCTGTGCGGGCACCCGGCCGTCGCCGGACGGCGCGTCGGCACCCGCCCCGTGCGCCCCGCCACCGGTGCCCCGCCCGGACGTGGTGGACCGCCCGCGCGCCGCCTCCGCCCGCAGAATCTCCTCGTACGCACCGCTCAGCCGCTCGCCCGGATCGACGCCCAGCTCCTCGTTGAGCAGCCGGCGGGTGCGGTGGAACCACTCCAGCGCGTCGGACTGCCGCCCGGTCCGGAACAGCGCCCGCATCAGCGCGGCGATCAGCCCTTCCCGCAACGGGTGGTTGACCGCGGCGGAGTACAGGATGGCCGCGGACTGCTCGTGCTCGCCCAGCGCGCCGTGCGCCCGCGCCAGCGCCTCGACGGCCGTCAGCCGGCGCTCCTCCAGCGCGTGTGCGGCGGCGGCGAACGCCGGGCTGGTGACCGTGCCGGTCAGCGCGGGCCCGCGCCACAGGCTCAGCGCCTCGCGCAGCAGCGGTACCGCGTCGGCCGGCGCGGCCTCGGGCCGGGCCAGCGCGACCAGTTCACCGAACCGGTGGGCGTCGATCAGCTCCTCGGGCAGCCGCAGCAGATAGGCCGAGCCGTGGGTGGTCAGCTCGACACCGTGCGCGTTCGCGCCGCCCTCGGCGAGCGTCGCGCGCAGCCGCGAGACATGGCCCTGGACGACCGTACGGGCGTGTTCGGGGGGTTCGTCCTCCCACAGGAAGTCGATCAACTGGTCCAGTGGGACGGTGGTGTTGGGCTGCAACAGCAGCAGCGCCAGCACACTGCGTCGTTTGGCGGGCCCGAGCGACAGCTCCCCGGAGCCGGTCGTCACGGCGATCGGGCCCAGCAGTGAGAATTCCAACTCAGCACTCCAGGAAGGCCGTCAGGGCGTTCGCCAGCAGATACGGGTCCTCGGCACCGCACAGCTCGCGCGCCGAATGCATGGACAGGATCGCGACACCGATGTCAATCGTGGCGATGCCGTGCCGGGCGGCGGTGATCGGGCCGATCGTCGTTCCGCACGGCATCGAGTTGTGGGAGACGAACGACTGCCAGGGGACGCCGGCCCGCTCACAGGCCGCCGCGAACACGGCCCGCCCGCTGCCGTCGGTGGCGTACCGCTGGTTGACGTTCACCTTGAGGATCGGGCCCCCGTTGGGCATCGGGTGGTGCCCCGGTTCGTGCCGCTCGCCGTAGTTGGGGTGGACGGCGTGGCCGGTGTCCGACGACAGGCAGATGGTGCCCGCGAAGGCCCGCGCCCGGTCCTCGTACGAGCCGCCGCGCGCGAAGACCGAACGTTCCAGCACCGTGCCGAGCAGCGGGCCGTCCGCGCCGGTGTCCGACTGGCTGCCGTTCTCCTCGTGGTCGAAGGCGGCCAGCACCGGAATGGATGTCAGGGCGCTCCCGGCGGCGGCCGCCGCGGTGAGCGCGGCGGTACCGGCGTGTACGGAGAGCAGGTTGTCCATCCGGGGGCCGGCGACCAGCTCGCGGTCGCGGCCCAGATAGGCGGGTGCCTCGACGCTGTGCACCATCAGGTCCCAGCCCTGGATGTCGCCGGCCGCGACGCCGGTCTCCGCCGCCACGAACGCGATCAGATCGCCCTCCGCGACCTCGCCCAGCCCCCAGATCGGCGTCATGTGCTGCTGCTTGTCGAGCTTCAGCCCGTCGGTGTTCACGGCCCGGTCGAGATGGATCGCCAGCTGCGGTACGCGCAGCAGCGGCCGGTCGATGTTCACCAGCCGGTTGCTGCCGTCCCGCAGCGTCACCCGCCCGCTGAGGCCCAGATCGCGGTCGAGCCAGGTGTTGAGCAGCGTGCCGCCGTATACCTCGACGGCGATCTGCCGCCAGCCCCGCGCACCGGTGTCCGGAATCGGCTTGACGCGCAGATTCGGCGAGTCGGTGTGCGCCCCCACGATCCGGTACGGGGTGGTGGCGGTGGCGCCCTCGGGGACGTACCACGCGATGATCGCGCCGCCCCGCAGCACGTACTTCCCGCCGCTCTCGCCGTCCCACGCGTCGGTCTCCGCCACCTGCCGGAAGCCGGCCTTCTCCAGCCGCTGCGCCGCGTTCGCCACCGCGTGGTAGGGGGACGGGCTGGCGGCGAGAAAGGACATCAGGTCGTCGGTGTGGCCGCGATCGAAGCGGGCGGAGTTGCTCATGGATTCAGCATAAGGAGGGACAGCCCGCATTCCCCGCGCCCGTAGGGCGTGACGCCGCTCCCTTCCGGCCACGATGGCTGCATGAACCACCCAATTTGCTGCCGAAGGGCAGGATTCCGGTTCCGCAGAGGGCGGGAGACGGTGCCTCACCTGGCACAGCGGCATCATTCCGGCACCAGCGCCCCGTTGAGGCCGGGCACGGTGGTGCCCGCCTCCCGGGGGGAAAGAGAGGCGGGCACCGGCAGTCTGAACGGTGATTCTGAGAGATCGCTAAGAACGTCCGGGCCGTCGGGAAGGCCCTGGGGCGGAAAGGGCCTGGGGCGGAAAGGGCCTGGGGCCCCGTCGGCCCCAGGACCGCCCCGGGACGCCCGGAGCGGTCCCAGGACGTCCCGGGAATGCGGCTGTGCTTTCGACGTTCTCGTCGTTCCTCGTCGTTCTCGTCGTTTTAGACGGTTGCGCCGCACTCGCCGCTTTCGCCGCCTTCGCTCAGAACGCGGCCTCGTCGAGCTCCATCAGGGACTGGTCGACGGACTCGGCCAGCCCGCGCTGGACGGAGACGTCCGGCAGGACGTTGTGGGCGAAGAACTTCGCCGCCGCGATCTTGCCCTGGTAGAAGCTCTTGTCCTTGGCCGAGGCCGCGGGCAGCTTCTCCTGGGCGACGGCCGCACCCTTGAGGAGGAGGTAGCCGATGACGACGTCACCGGAGGCGAGCAGCAGGCGGGTGGTGTTGAGGCCGACCTTGTAGATGGACTTGACGTCCTTCTCGGTGGCCGCGAGGTCGGTCAGCATCGCGCCGACGATCGCCTCCAGGGCGGCGGCGGCCGTGGCCAGCTCGCCGCGGGCCTGCTCCAGCTCCGCGCCGCCGGCGGCCTCGGCGAGGAACTTCTTGATCTCCTCGGAGAGGGCCGTGAGCGCCTGGCCCTGGTCGCGGACGATCTTCCGGAAGAAGAAGTCCTGGCCCTGGATCGCGGTGGTGCCCTCATAGAGGGTGTCGATCTTGGAGTCCCGGATGTACTGCTCGATCGGGTACTCCTGGAGGTACCCGGAGCCGCCGAAGGTCTGGAGCGACTGCGCCAGCTGCTCGTACGACTTCTCCGAGCCGTAGCCCTTGACGATCGGCAGCAGCAGGTCGTTCAGCCGGGTCGCGGCGCTCGCGTCCTCGCCGGCCGCCTCCTGCGCGAGGATCGTGTCCTGGACCGACGCGGTGTACAGCACCAGGGCGCGCATGCCCTCGGCGTACGCCTTCTGCGTCATCAGCGAGCGGCGTACGTCGGGGTGGTGGGTGATGGTGACGCGCGGCGCGGTCTTGTCGGTGAAGGCCGCCAGGTCCGGGCCCTGCACCCGCTCCTTGGCGTACTCCAGGGCGTTGAGGTAGCCGGTCGACAGGGTGGCGATGGCCTTCGTGCCGACCATCATCCGGGCGAACTCGATGATCTTGAACATCTGGCGGATGCCGTCGTGCTTCTCGCCCAGCAGCCAGCCCTTGGCCGGGTGGTTCGCGCCGAACGTCATCTCGCAGGTGTTGGACGCCTTCAGGCCCATCTTGTGCTCGACGTTGGTGGCGTAGGCGCCGTTGCGCTCGCCCAGCTCGCCGGTCTCCCAGTCGAAGTCGTACTTCGGCACGACGAAGAGGGAGAGGCCCTTGGTGCCCGGACCGGCACCCTCGGGGCGGGCGAGGACGAAGTGCACGATGTTCTCGGACATGTCGTGCTCACCGGAGGTGATGAAGCGCTTGACGCCCTCGATGTGCCAGGAGCCGTCCTCCTGCTGCACGGCCTTGGTGCGGCCGGCGCCGACGTCCGAACCGGCGTCCGGCTCGGTCAGGACCATGGTGGAGCCCCACTGCCGGTCCACCATCAGCTGCGCGATGCGGCGCTGCTCCTCGGTGCCCTCGTCGTGGAGGACGCCGGCGAAGGCGGGGCCGGAGGCGTACATCCAGATCGCCGGGTTGGCACCCAGGATCGTCTCGGCGAAGCCCCACAGCAGCGAGCGCGGCGCGGTGGTGCCGCCCAGCTCCTCCGGGATGCCCAGGCGCCACCACTCGGCGTCCATGTACGCCTGGTAGCTCTTCTTGAAGGTGTCCGGAACCGGCGCGGTGTGGGTGTCCGGGTCGAAGACCGGCGGGTTCCGGTCGGTGTCGGCGAAGGAGTCGGCCAGCTCGTTCTCCGAGAGACGGGCGATCTCGGAGAGCACGCTCTTGGCGGTGTCGACATCCATCTCCGCGAACGGTCCGGTGCCGTACACGCTGTCGCGGCCGAGGACCTCGAAGAGATTGAACTCGATGTCGCGGAGATTCGACTTGTAGTGCCCCATGGGTACGGCTCCGTAAAGGCTCGGGAGGCTGGGACCTCAAAACGCAATACCAGCAAGTAGCTATCGATAATGCTACCCACGGGTAATAAGGCGCAACCCCCAATCGTCCATCTGTGACGAGCGTCCCTCGCGGGCGGGGTGCCCGAGGCCGTACGGACCGGCGCCCGGGTTCGCGCAGGGGCGGATGCCCCGGCTTTGCGGACAGGCGGGTGGCGCCCCCGCCGACTCAGTACGCTGGGCGCATGTACGGCTACGACCAGAACGCGGGCGTTGGGCAGCAGTACGGTGCGCCGCAGCCCCCGCCGCAGCAACCGGCCCCCGGGGGCTACGGCGAGCAGCCGCTGTATCCCGAGCCGTCCCCGCCCTCCCTCGCCGACGCGGTGCGCGCCTTCACGACCGGTTCGATGTCGGCCGAGGACTTCCAGGGCATCTTCTCGACGTCCAAGGTCTACTGCCCGCGCGGTGAGAACCCCGGCTTCCTGGCGCTGCACAACACCCAGCAGCCGGTGATCCCGATGTTCACCTCGCTCAAGGAGCTGAGGCGGTACGCGGGCAAGGAGTCCAAGTACTTCGTGATCACCGGCGCCGAGGTGCTCGACCTGCTGCCGACCGGCTACGGCTTCGTCCTCGACATGGAGGGCGACCACCGGATGGTCTTCGACGCGAAGGCCGTGGAGCAGATGGTCGACTTCGCGATGCGCCGGATGTACGGCTGACGGACGCCCCCGGCGGGCCGGTACGGACCGGCCCGCCCTCCTCCTGACCTGGTGCGACGCACCTTGGACGGGCTCGGCGCCGCCCTTCTCGACTCCGTGGCGGCGGGCCCGGGAATTCCGCACGCGTTGCCAGTTGTTCACCCTTCAACTAAATTGAAGGCGAACGACCGAGGAGGCCGTCATGCCCGCTGTGACCGTAGAGAACCCGCTGACCCTGCCGCGCGTCGCGGCACCCGAAAGGGCCCGTCCCCGTCCCGTACTGGCCGTCGCCACCGCCCCGAGCGGCTTCGAGGGTGAGGGATTCCCCGTACGCCGGGCGTTCGCCGGCATCGACTACAAGCACCTCGACCCGTTCATCATGATGGATCAGATGGGCGAGGTGGAGTACGCGCCGGGCGAGCCCAAGGGCACCCCCTGGCACCCGCACCGCGGCTTCGAGACCGTCACCTACATCATCGACGGGATCTTCGACCACCAGGACTCCAACGGCGGCGGCGGCACCATCACCAACGGCGACACCCAGTGGATGACGGCGGGCTCCGGTCTGCTGCACATCGAGGCGCCGCCGGAGTCGCTGGTGATGTCCGGCGGTCTCTTCCACGGTCTCCAGCTGTGGGTGAACCTGCCGGCCAGGGACAAGATGATGGCCCCGCGCTACCAGGACATCCGCAGCGGTTCCGTCCAACTGCTCACCTCGCCCGACGGCGGCGCGCTGCTGCGCGTCATCGCCGGTGGGCTGGACGGCCACGAGGGCCCCGGCATCACGTACACGCCGATCACGATGGTCCACGCGACCATCGCGCCGGGCGCGGAGGTCACCCTGCCCTGGCGGGAGGACTTCAACGGCCTGGCGTACGTGCTGGCCGGGCGGGGCTCCGTCGGTGCGGACCGCCGTCCGATCCAGCTGGGGCAGACGGCGGTCTTCGGCGCCGGCTCCTCGCTGACCGTGCGCGCGGACGAGAAGCAGGACTCCCACACGCCGGACCTGGAGGTCGTTCTCCTGGGCGGACAGCCGATCCGCGAGCCGATGGCCCACTACGGCCCGTTCGTCATGAACACCAGGGTGGAGCTTCAGCAGGCGTTCGATGACTTCCAGAAGGGGCGGCTCGGGACGATCCCCGCGGTGCACGGGATGTCCGAGGGCGGGCTGTAAGGCTCGCTGAAGCCATCGATGCGGACGAGTCCAGCCCGACAGGGGCGGGGCTCGTCCGCTCTCGCCGTCGTCGTCTTCGTCTCCTGGTGCCGGGCCAGGTCGGTGACCTGCGGGAATCTTCCCTGCGGGACGCTGACCCGGTCTTTTGCCGAGGGCCGGCGAGGGGGCGCGACGGTCGTGACCGGGTGTCCTGCGGACTGCGTGCGGACTGTGTGCGCACTGCTCCGCTGTCAGCGGGACGGGCGCGCCCCGGTGTCCGGATGGGCGGGCCCCAGCGTGGTGGGGTGGATCCCCAGGGCTGAAGTGAGGGCCATCGCTACTGCCGCAGGATGCTCATGATTTCGCTTGCCTTGGCAACTGCGGCCCGGGGCCCGTACGCCACCATTGCGGCCAGCACGGCGGCAGTACCGGCCAGGACGGCATCGACACCCGCTGGAAGCCTCAACAGCACCCCAAGGCACAGTGCCCCCGAGGCGGCGACGACCACAGCCACCAGCCGAAGTCCTTCTCGATTGGCCACCGGGGTGGTGCCGCGCAGGTTCTGCTCGGGGAGGAGGGTGGTGACCCTTCCCGCAGCGAAGGTGTTTCCGATCTTCGCCAGAAGTGCGGCCAGGCTGCGGAGCGCTCCATCGCCCTTGGCGTCGACTTCCGCCTCGGCCAGTTGAAGCTTGGCCACGACAAGGACAGCGTGGTCCTTTGCGTTCCGCTGCCGTGGAGACCCGCGGCCGACGCTGTTCGTGATCCGGTGGACGCGCAGAAGCGAGCGCCGAACTGTGGAGCAGGTGTCGTCCAGATGCCGGAGGGCCTGGGGCCTGTCACTCGTCTCTGAGCGTGTCACGGCATCACATGCCTCGATGGCAGCCATGATCGAGAGCATCAACCTGTATCCCGCTATGGTCTTGTTGCGCCGGGCTGCCCACATCAGGAGGGGCAGGGTCACGGCAGCGAGCATGAGCGCTGATGGTTGCAGGCTCGGCTGCACCTGCCGCGTCTCGATCGTTTTGATCACTGCCATCAGGAGGTCCCCGGTACCGAGACCAACCAGGAAGGTCAGTAGCCAGTAGCGAAGCTTGACGCTTCCGGCAGTCTTCCGACCTGCCTCACGGAAGGATTGAATCGGCAGGTCTGCCAGGCCAAGACGCCGGAGGGCCTCGATGGTTGGCGCCATATCCCTTTCCGCAACTCTGGCGTTCCAGGCCGCCCACCGTACCTGCAACGGCTGGATCCGGCGGGCGATCCACGCGAGGAAGCGGTAGACCGACACCACAATCGCGGCCAGGAGTACACCGCCGACCACCGACCGCTGAATCGCCGCTGCGCGTTCCCAGTCAATGGTCATGAGGAGATCCTGGCGCAGAGGGCTGACAAGCGAGGCGGATTGCTCTGGACAGTGCGGATTGCTGTGGACAGTAGGGCAGTTGGTCCGTGCTTGTTGTCACGCGGTGCCTGACAGCGGCGGCGCTCGCCTACTTCCAGCCGTCAAGTGAGACCTGCAGCCCGCCGCTGAGGTACCGGTGGAGGGCGCTTGAGGTGGTGTCCACGAAGTCCTCGGGGAGGGCGTCGGCGTCGACCCAGCGGACCTGTGCGTGCTTGCGCGGTTCACGGTTCTCGGGTTCGCCTGACCATTCGTGGGCGCTGAAGACGACGGTGAGGAAGCCGTTGGGGGCCTCCACGCCCCAAGCCCCGTGGATGATGTGGGCGACTCTGAGGGACTCGGGCTTCACCGTGAGGCCGGTCTCCTCGTAGAGCTCGCGTACCGCAGTCTCGGTGATGGGCTCGCCGGGTTCGCTCTTGCCGACGGGAAGGTCCCACATGCCCTGGGCGAACTTGGCGTTCTCGCTGCGTTGGAGGAGAACGACGCGCTTGGTGGCCTTGTCGTGGACGATGACGGCGGCGACCAGCAGGGTCATCGATTCGAGCGCCGGTTTGAGGGCTTGGGAGCGGTCATCGGTCTGCTGGGCCACGGTGTTCCCTTCGTCGGGCGGGTTGTCGGGCATGTTAGGCGAGGGCCTCGCGGGCGCGTCGGGCGAGATCGGAGGCGCCGGGCACCTTGCGCCGCTGGTAGACCGCGAGCGTGGACCGGATCGAGGTGATCGCCTTGCGGGTGCGGTCGGAGGTCATGCCCTCCATGAGGACCAGGGCCCGGGTCCAGGCGGCGACCGCCTCGTCGGCGCGGGCCTGGGCGGCGAGGCTGTCGCCGAGGTCGGCGTGGGTGAGGGCGTGGACGCGCTTGTACTTCTTGGGGTCCCAGCGGGTGAGGGCGTCCCGGTGCTGTTGCTCGGTGCCGATGTGGTCGGCGAGGTCGGTCAGGGTGCGGGCGGTGTGGCTGGCCACGGTGCCGGCGGCGGGGCCACTGACGCGGGAGTAGCTGGGCTGGGGGTTGTCGTCGCGCAGGAGGGCGTTTTCGGCGGCGAGCAGGGCGCGTGCGGCCAGGGGGTGCTCGTTCACAGCGGCGTAGGCGCGGGCGTGGGTGATGTGGAGGAGGGCCGCGGTCTGGCCGTCGACGTGGCCGAGACCTGTACGTAGGGCGCCTTCGACGAGGTCGACGCAGTGGTGGGGCTGCTTGAGGCTGAGGGCCTGGTGGGCGAGGGCGCGCATCATCCAGGCGGCGTGGCCGTGGGGGTCGGCTTCACAGGCGAGCTGGTAGCCGACCTGGTAGTAGCGCTGGGCGGCCCCCTCCTGGCCGAGGTCGTGGTGCTTCCACCCAGCCAGGTAGGCGAGCTCGGCGACCGCGCCGAACGCTGCCTGACGTAAGGCTTCGCTGGGAAACCGGCCGCGGAGCATGGGGGCTGCGGTATCGGCGAGGTAGGCGGTGACGGTAGTCAGTCCGTGGCCGCCGCCGAGGCGTTCGTCGGCGGCGCTGAAGGCCGCGGTGATCTGCCGTACGACGTCCGCGTCCGCCACCCCGATCATGGACGTGCCGGTGCGGGCGCGGAGCATGCGGGCGGTGGCCTCGTGGTCGTAGCCGAGCGGCATGGCGACGCCGGCGGTGGTGAAGGCCGCGATGGCGAGGAAGCGGCGGCGCTCGACGTCGGCGCGGCCCAGGCCGGTGACCGCGAGGACGGGGTCGGATTCCGCCGGCTCTTCGGCATCACCGGCATGGAGACCGATCTCGGTCTGGGTGATCGTGCGCCCCGCTCGGCGGGACAGCGCCTCGGCCAGGTACTGGCCCACCCGGCCCGATGGGGTGCGGGTGCCGTTCACCCAGTGCGAGACGGCCGACTTGTTGGTCTGGAGGATCTCGCCGTTCTCGGCGGCGATGCGCCGCACGTCCCGGGCGAGGGCCTCGTAGGTGCAGCCGACCGCGTCGATGACGTCGCGCAGACGGGAGTTGGGGTCTCTCTGCGCCGCCACGACCGCCTCCGCTCCGGAGCTGTAAACCGCGTATACCGCTTCAACTGCCTCCCACCGTACCCACTGAGCGTGACCACCGGTTCACTAATCAGCAGCCGCCCGGAACGGCGTGACCGTGATCCAGGCTCCCCCTTGGTCCGGGCGGCACCCCGAAGTTCCGTACGCCCACACCGGGTCCGGGCATTCCTGTGCCCGAATCCGACCGAACTGAGACGGAGACACGGTGACCACCATCGACACCACGGCCATCACGGTCGAGCTGCCCGAGGCGTTCGACCCGCGCTGGAGCCGCCTGCCCGGCATCCAGGCCGACGGCCGGCGCATCACGATCGACCCGGCCGAGTACTTCTTCCGCTTCGAGTCCCACACCTGGCTCGTCGCCGACTGGGAGCTGGTCAAGTCCCAGCTCCTCGGTGTGGACGAGACGACCGAGAGCGCGGTCGAGCAGCTCGCGCTCGACTTCATCAAGAACCACGGTGAGTCGACCTCCGACGCGGCCCGGGTCCTGGCCACCGCGTACGAGGTGTACGCGTACCTCTTCCGCGAGGAGCACCTGGCCGGCCTCGGACTTCCGCAGATCACCGCCGAGCACCTGAGGATGCTCCGCGAGGCGGCCACGCTCATGGCACTCAACAAGGTCGAGCTGGACGGGCGCATCTCCAACATCGGCCCGTGCTGGTTCTTCCCCGCCGCCACCTCCGTCGTCTTCGACCTGGACGACGAGACGGGCGGGATGCTCGACGAGGTCTACCACGGCGGCTGGTTCAACGAGCACCGCCGGATCGAGTCCATCAAGGCGCACGCCGCGCTCGGTGGCCGGCTCGTGCACGGCTGCCAGTCCGTGCCGGACCAGTCGGGCGGCGTCGTCGCGCCCTACGGTGCCTCGATGGCGAACTTCCGTGACGACCTCGCCGCGTTCAAGGCGGGCTGGACCGAGCAGGTCTACGCCCACCGCGTGAACCCCGCCGGGTAACTCACCACCCGATCAGGCTCCGGGGCGAGCCGGCATCTCTCGCCCGCCCCGGACGCCGCCATCTCCCCGGAGCCCTCCCGTGACCACGAACCCCAGCGCCGAACTCCTCGACAACCTGCTCACCGCGACCGGCCAGACCAGCGCCGTACGGGAGGAGGTACGCGTGTGGTCCATGTCCGGCGTCGAGCGTGTGACCTTCCCCGACAGCTCCACGGCCATCTTCAAGTACGCCAAGAAGCCCTTCGACAGCGAGGACCAGGCCCTCCGCCTTGCCCACACCCTCGGCGTACCCGTCCCCCAGGTCCACGCCTCCGCCGTCCTGGACGGCTGGCTCGGCATGCTCATGGAGGACCTCGGACCGTCCGTCCGCGAGGCCGACGACCTCGACGGCGTCGCTGCGGCTGTGATCCTGCACGGAACCCGTACGGCTCCGCCCCTGCCCGTCCTCGACCAGGACCGGCTGCGGACACTGCCGGCCAGGGCGCTGGAGCATCTCGAACGGCTGCGCAAGGTCGACCGGTGGCAGGACGCCGACGACGTCGAGGACACGCTCGACCGGATCGCCCAGGCCGCCGAGGCCCGCTCGGCCGGAGCGACGCTGGCGCCCTTCGGCTGGGTGCACTCCGAGTTCCACCCCACCAGCCTCCACATCGGCGAGCGCGGCTGGCGACTGCTCGACTTCGCCCGCGCCTTCACCGGCCCCGGCCTGCTCGACCTCGCAAGCTGGCACGGCACCATCGAGCCCCCGCACCCTGTGCGCCTTCGCGTCTTCCTGGAGCAGTACGTCACCGCCGGCGGCACCGCCGACGCCCTCGCCCCGCGTGGCGGGCTCACCGCCGAGAACTGGGCCCTGGGCTGGCACCGCATGTGGGCCGTCGAGTGGTTCATGGAGCAGTCCATCCGCTGGATCGACGACCCGGCCACCGACCCCGCGTACATCAAGGCTGTCCGCCGCCACCTCACTGACGTCCTCCACCTCCTGGAGATCTGACGTGCTTGCCCAGGCTTCACCGTGGCACGTCCACGCCGTCCAGCGCACCGCCGTCGGACTCGCCGAACCCCTCGCCGTACCTGCCCGGATGGAGTGGACCACCCGACCCGGCCAAGGGCCCGGCGCCGACGTCCTCGGCCCCGGCCTGCGCGGCAAGCGACTCCTGGAACTCGGCTGCGGCCCCGGCCACAACGCCGCCCACCTCGCCACCCGCCACGGCGCCCACGCCACCGGCGTCGACCTGGTCGGCCTCCAGGTCCGCCGCGCCCGCTCCCACTACGGGCGGCTGAACAACCTCACCTTCGTCGCCGGCCACGCCCTGCACTACCTGAAAACCTCTGACGAGCCGTTCGACGCGATCTACTCCGTCTTCGGCGCAGTAGGGCTCGTCGCCCCTGAGCTCCTGCTGCCGGCCATCGCCCAGCGCCTCGCGCCCGGCCGGGTGCTCGCCTATTCCGTCCCGCACCCGCAGCGCGGCGGCCGAAGCCCCTCCGGAGACGACCGGCCCCGCCGCGACTTCGTCACCCTCCCCGACCGAACCCGACTCCCCATCGCCCGCTGGGAGTTCTCCATCGACCGCTGGGAGAAGCACCTCAGCGACGCGGGCTGCTGGCTCACCTCGGCCCAGGAGTTCCACGATCCCCGCGTGGGTCACTGGCCCACCACCCTGCTGATCCGCGCTTGCAGGCTCTGACAGTCACTCGTCCCGGCTTCCCCTGGAGGAACCGATGCGCCCGCCCTATCTGCTCCTCGACGTCGACGGTGTCCTCGTACCCTTCCCCGGCGTGGACGGCTCGACCCCGGCCACCCACGCCCGCCATGACGTCGTCCCCACCGGTCGCAGCGCCGACACCGCGGTCACCATCTGGCTCGATCCCGCCCACGGCCTCATGCTCATGGACGCGATCCGTACGGGTCTGGTCACCCCCGTCTGGTGCACCAGCTGGCGGCAGGACGCCGCCACTCTGATCGGGCCGCTCCTCGACCTCCCCACCTGGCCGTACGTCGACCTCCCCCGTCCGCAGATCACCACCAGCCACCCCAACGGCTACCTGTGGAAGCGCGACCACGTCGACGCCTGGCTGGGCGACGCCCCCGCCGTGTGGATCGACGACGACTTCACCGGCCTCGACCACGACTGGGCCGCAGAGCGCACCACCTGTGGCGCGGCGACCCTCCTGATCCAGCCTGACCCCCGTGCCGGGCTCCGGGCTGAACACCTGGCCGAGGCCCGAGCGTGGGCCAGGCGATTGCTCGCTGTGCGGACTGCTGCACGGGCCACTCCGAGCGAAACCGAAGCGGTCTGATGCGAATCGGGGCCAAAGGCGTCGATGCCCTCACCACGAGACGTGGCGAGGGCATCGTGCGGCATCAGCCGGTGCCGACTGTGTTCTTCGGGCCTCATGGCCCCTGGTGTAGCCGGAGGGTGCAGCATGGCGGGCACGGACGAGGCGCCGCTGGCGGTACTTCGACTGCGAGCCGCTTGCGCTCGCTTGTTCGGTTGAGCGGTGATGCGCCGGTTGAGGTCCTCGGCGGGGCGCGCGGCATCGTCGAGTTCCCGCTCGGCGCCCACCGTGGCCAGGAGGAGCCGGGGCTTGTGGCCGGCGGTCTCGGCGCGGGCGGGGCCGTTGCCGGAGGGGCCCACGCAGGGGCGGCGAAGATGCTATCGGCGTGGACGGGAAGGGCTGCGCGAAGGTCCTGCTCGAACCGGCCGGTGGTTGTGGCGCGTGGAGCGCGGCGGGTGAGGTCCGCCAAGACCGGTTCGGCGGCTTGCTGGTAGCCCGCCTGGAGGTGGCGGAAAGCTTCCTCAACTGCTGCCGCCTGCTGCGCGTGGCCACGTTGTTCGTGCCACTTGGCGGCGGCGCGGGCCAGGTGCAGGGTCGCGAAGAACACGGCTATGGCGAGCCCGTCCGGCTCGCTGGAGGCATAGGCGAGTTCCTCGGCAGCCTGTCGCAGCGCGGTGGCGGCCTGGTGGTCGGCTCGGATCATTGAGCGGCGGGTCCGGTTGAACGCCCCGGTGCGCGCCGTCCCGGCCCGCGCCGAAGTCCGTGGCACGCGCCCCGCGCGAGGCGGTCCCGCCCGCCGGGCCCGCCCCGCGTCATCACCGCGTCGTCCCCGTGCCCCGTCGATGCGGGTCGCCGCGTGGCGTCGCGTGGTGGACTGTTCGGGTGCGAAATGACTCGGGTCAAGGCCGTCCGCTGCTTCCGACCGCCGCGCGGCGTGCCGCGGCCTGGTGTGGGGTGGTGTTGCTGTTCGCGGCCGTGGTGGCCGTCGGGGTGCTGCTGTGCGTGGAGCTGAGCGCGGCGGTCACGCCCGTACTGCTGGCGCTGCTGGGCAGTGCGCTGCTCGGGCCGATGTACCGGCGGCTGGTGGCGATGAAGCTCAACCGTTCGCTGGCGGCGGGGCTGACCTCTGCCGTGCTGCTGATCGCGGTCGGCGGTGCCGGTTATGTGCTGGTCAGCGTGCTGGTCGACACCGGCGACGAGATCCTCGGCTCGCTCAAGGACGCCGCCCGTGATCTCTCCCAGCACTTCAGCACCGTCGGCACCTCACTGAACGACCTCGCCACCAACGCCAAGCAGCTGATCGCGAAGTTCGGCGGCACCGCGGCCTCCGGGCTGCTGGCCGGGGTCGGTGTCGTCGCCCAGATCATCACCGCCGGGGTGCTCGCCCTGCTGCTGACGTTCTTCTTCCTGCGCGACTCGGACAAGGCCGTGCGCGCGCTGCACGACTGGGCGCCCGGTGACTCGGCCCCCAAGCTGGAGCGGATGGCCCGCCGCGGCTTCCAGGCCATCGAGGGCTTCATGCGCGGCACCACCCTCATCGCGCTGATCGACGCCACCTGCATCACCATCGGCATGCTGATCCTGGGCGCGCCCGGTGCGGTCGGCCTGGGCGCCCTGGTCTTCGTCGGCGCCTACATCCCCTACCTCGGCGCGTTCATCTCCGGCACGGTGGCGATCCTGGTGGTCTTCGCGGACCAGGGCATCGGGAAGGCGCTGTGGGCGCTCGGCATCGTGGTGGCCGTGCAGGTGCTGGAGGGCCACATCCTCCAGCCGATGATCCAGAGCCGCACGGTCCAGATGCATCCGGCGACGGTGATGCTGGCGATCACCGCGGGCGCGAGCATCGCCGGCATCATCGGCATGCTGCTCTCCGTCCCGCTGACCGCGGCGATCTCCGGTGTGCTGCACGAACTACGGCTGCATTACGCCGCGGATTCGGACTCGGGGACGGACTCGGGGACGGACTCGGGGACGGACTCGGAGGCGAGCTCGGGGGCGGACTCCGCGCCGTCGGGGCCCGGGGACGCCGGGCCCGCGGCCTCGTCCGCGTCCTCGTAGAGCTCGAACCAGGTCGATTTGCCGTCGCCGCGCGGGTCCACGCCCCAGGCGTCGGCCAGGAGGTCCATCAGGACCAGGCCGCGCCCCGAGGAGGCCAGTTCGCCGGGGCTGCGGCGGTGCGGGAGTTCGTCGCTGCCGTCGGCGACGTCGACGCGGATCCGCCGGCCGCCCGCCGCACCGGAGATCTCGGCGATCAGCAGCGCGTCCCCGTCGGTGTGCATCAGGACGTTGGTGACCATCTCGGAGACCATCAGCACCGCCGAGTCCACCTGGTCGGGGTCGGCCCAGTCGTGCAGCAGGTCCCGTATCTGGCGGCGCGCCTCGGCTATCCGCTCCGGTTCGGCCTGCGCGATGTTCAGCACCGTGCGCCGTACGGGCCGCGGCGCCAGCCGGCCGCCGGTGCCCACTCCGCAGCTGCCGCCCGCGCGGCTCAGCAGCAGGACGGCGATGTCGTCCTCGCGGCGGTCGACCAGCGGCCCGGTGGTGTGGTGCGAGAACGGGCCGTGCACGGCCTGGACCAGGGCGTCGGCGAGTCTGTCGAGGCTCTCGCCGTCGTGCCCGCCGTCGTGCGCCTCGACGATGCCGCGCAGCCGCGCCCAGCCGGTCTCCAGATCGTGGCCGCCGGTCTCGATCAGCCCGTCGGTGCAGACCAGCATCGTCTCGCCGGGCTCCAGGACCAGCCGGGTGGTGGGGTAGTCGGAGTCCGGGTCGATGCCCAGCGGCAGCCCGCCCGCGGTCGGCCGGACCAGCATCGTGCCGTCCGTCATCCGGATCGCCGGGTCCGGGTGGCCGGCCCGCGCGATGTCCAGCAGCCCGGTCGCCGGGTCCACCTCGATGTACAGGCAGGTCGCGAAGCGCTGGTCCTCGCGCTGGCCGCGGGTCTCGGTGTCGTTGATCCCGGCCAGGAAGCGGGAGGCGCGGGAGAGCACCGCGTCGGGGTGGTGGCCCTCGGCGGCGTAGGCGCGCAGCGCGATCCGCAGCTGCCCCATCAGGCCCGCGGCCCGTACGTCGTGCCCCTGGACGTCGCCGATGACCAGCGCGATCCGGCCGGACGGCAGCGGGATCATGTCGTACCAGTCGCCGCCGACCTCCAGGCCGCCGCCGGTCGGCACGTAGCGGGCGGCGACCGACATTCCCGGGATGTCCGGCTGCACCGTCGGCAGCATGCTGCGCTGCAAGGCGACGGCCAGTTCCTGCTGCGACTCCTGCACGCCCGCGCGGGCCAGCGCCTGGGCCAGCATCCGGGCGACGGTGGTCAGCACCGAGCGTTCGTCGGGGGTGAAGGTGACCGGCTGGACGAAGGCGGCCATCCAGGCGCCGATCGTCCGGCCCGCGTTGACCAGCGGCAGAAACGCCCAGGACGTACGGCGGAAACCGTTGGCCAGGGGCCAGCTGCCGGGGTAGCGGCGGCGGTAGTCGTCGGGGGTGGGGAGGTAGATGGCCCGGCCGGTGCGGACGACCTCGGCGGCCGGATACTCGGCGGCCAGCGGCATGTCGAGGAAGGGCCGTTCATCGCCCGGCCGGTGGCCGTGGTGGCCGATGACCGAGATCCGGTCGCCCTCGATGCCGAAGACGGCCAGCCCGTCCGGCATGAAGCCGGGCATGGACAGCCCGGCCGCGACCCGCAGCACCTCGGCGGTGGACCGCGCCTCGGCCAGCGCCCGGCCCGCGTCCAGCAGGAACGCCTCGCGCGAGCGGCGCCAGTCGCCGGTGATGGGGGTGTGCGCGGCGGAGGTCCCCGGCTGCGGTTCGGGCACCTCCTGGAGGGTGCCGACCAGCTCGTAGCCGCCGTCGTCGGCCGACCGGGGGCGGGAGCGCGAGCGGACGATGCGCAGCACCCTGCCGTGCTCGTCCACGATCCGCAGCCGGGCCTCGGCGAGCGTCCCCTCGGCGACCGCGAGGTTGATGACGCCGGTGATCTCGGCGAAGTCGACGGGGTGGAAACGGGAGCGCACGGCGGCCTCGCTGAGAACCGTCGGCCGCGCGGGCAGGCCGAGCAGCCGGGCCGCCTCGGCGTCGAGGGTCACCCGTCCCGATGCGTTGTCCCAGCGCCACAGGCCGGTCGCGATGGCAGCCAGAAGATCCTTGGTGCGCATCTGCCTCACTTTATGTGGGTCTGCTGGGTCCCGGCCGATGCGGGTCCGACGGGCGCCGGCGGACGAGGCGGCGGCGACCGTCCTCCCGGCCGCCGTCCGGTCCCCGGCCCCCGTCCGCACCCCGGGGCCGATCCCGGCCGGTCCTGATGCGTATATGTCAATGAGGAGCCGGGAGCCGGGGCGGTAACCTGGAGCGGTTATGTCAATCCTGGGGTGGCCCTCCGAGTGAGCGTTTCGGGGGCCGATCGGGTGGTCGGGCGGGTGGTCGGGCGGTGGTCACGCCCCCGCTCCCCGCAGCTGCCGACAACTCCCCATCCCGACTCGCGACGACTTGGATGAGCGATGCACCGGTACCGGTCCCATAACTGCGGCGAGCTCCGAGCCGCGGACGTCGACACGGACGTCCGCCTCAGCGGCTGGCTGCACAATCGTCGTGACCTGGGCGGCATCCTCTTCATCGATCTGCGCGACCACTACGGTCTCGTGCAGCTCGTCGCCCGGCCCGGCACCCCCGCCAACGAGGCGCTCGGCTCGCTGACCAAGGAGACCGTCGTCCGGATCGACGGCAAGGTCAGCGCGCGCGGCGCGGACAACGTCAACCCCGACCTGCCGACCGGTGAGATCGAGATCGAGGTCACCGCGGTCGAGGTGCTGGGCGCCGCCGAGCAGATCCCCTTCACGATCAACGCGGAGGACGGGGTCAACGAGGAGCGGCGCCTGGAGTACCGCTTCCTGGACCTGCGCCGCGAGCGCATGCACCGCAACATCATGCTGCGCACCGCCGTCATCTCCGCCATCCGCCACAAGATGGTGGCGCTCGGCTTCAACGAGATGGCGACCCCGATCCTGTCGGCGACCTCCCCCGAGGGCGCCCGCGACTTCCTGGTCCCCTCCCGTCTGCACGCCGGCAAGTTCTACGCGCTGCCGCAGGCCCCGCAGCAGTTCAAGCAGCTGCTGATGGTCGCCGGGTTCGACCGGTACTTCCAGATCGCGCCCTGCTTCCGCGACGAGGACGCCCGCGCGGACCGCTCGCCGGGCGAGTTCTACCAGCTCGACGTCGAGATGAGCTTCGTCGAGCAGGAGGACGTCTTCCAGCCGGTCGAGCAGCTGATGACCGAGCTCTTCACCGAGTTCGGCAACGACCGCACGGTCACCTCGCCGTTCGCCCGCATCCCGTTCCGCGAGTCGATGCTCAAGTACGGCTCGGACAAGCCGGACCTGCGCGCCGAGCTGGAGCTGGTGGACGTCTCCGGCGTCTTCGCGGACTCCGGCTTCAAGGCGTTCGCCGGGAAGCACGTCCGCGCCCTGGCCGTGCCGGACACCGCCGACCAGCCGCGGAAGTTCTTCGACCAGCTGGGCGACTTCGCCGTCCAGCAGGGTGCGAAGGGCCTGGCCTGGGTGCGCGTCGGCGAGGAGCTGGCGCTGAGCGGACCGATCGCCAAGTTCCTCACCGAGGACGACGTCAAGGCGCTGGTCGCGGCCCTGGACCTCAAGCCCGGCCACGCCGTGTTCTTCGGCGCCGGTGAGTTCGACGAGGTCTCCAAGATCATGGGTGCGGTCCGGGTCGAGGCCGCCAAGCGGGCCGGACACTTCGTCGAGGACGAGTTCCGCTTCTGCTGGATCGTCGACTTCCCGATGTTCGAGAAGGACGAGGACACCGGCAAGATCGAGTTCTCGCACAACCCGTTCTCCATGCCGCAGGGCGGTCTGGAGGCGCTGGAGACCAAGGACCCGCTGGACATCCTGGCCTGGCAGTACGACATCGTCTGCAACGGCACCGAGCTGTCCTCCGGCGCGATCCGCAACCACGAGCCCGAGGTCATGTACAAGGCGTTCGGGATCGCCGGTTACGACAAGGACACCGTCGAGGCCGAGTTCGGCGGCATGCTCCGCGCCTTCAAGTTCGGCGCCCCGCCGCACGGCGGCATCGCCCCCGGCATCGACCGCATCGTCATGCTGCTGGCCGACGAGCCCAACATCCGCGAGACCATCGCCTTCCCGCTCAACGGCAACGCCCAGGACCTGCTGATGGGCGCCCCGAGCGAGGTCGAGGAGGCGCGGCTCAAGGAGCTGCACCTGACGATCCGCAAGCCGCAGGTGAAGTAGCGGACGCAGCTCGCGCAGCGCGACGCGAAGCGGCGGTCCGACCGCCGCCCGACGGGCCCGGAACCGGTGACGGTTCCGGGCCCGTCCGGCGTGTGCGGCCCGCCCCGCGACCGGCACCCCTCCCGGCCCGGCAACCGATCGCCGCCTGCCGCGTTCCCTGGTCGGGGGACACACCGCGCGGACGACGGGACGTGGCACGCGGCCGGGATCGCGGATCACCGGGCGTGGCACGCGGGCGGCACACGGCACGCACGACGGCGTGGGAGCGGGGCGGGGACACGGCTATGGGACACGACGGGACCGGGACGGGACCGGGACGGGCTTCGCGGAGTTCGTCGCGGCCCGCGGTCCCCGGATGCTGCGGGTCGCCTGGCTGCTGACCGGCGACTCCCCTCTCGCCGAGGACCTGTTGCAGTCGGCGCTCGCCAAGCTCTGGCCCAGGTGGCCGCGGATCGCCGCCGACAACCCCGAGGCGTATCCGCGCAAGACGCCAGTGCCGTGACCGGCAAGCTTTGCCCCGTCGGGCCGTCCAGCACGCACGCTCGCCGCGTTGGCCTGCCGGCCGCCCTGCGATCGCACGCACCGGACGACGCTCCTCACGGGGCAGACATCGCCGGTCACGGCACCGGTCACCACGCACGCGTCCTGGTGGCGGCGGCGCTTGCCCTGCCTGCCGCCCGGAGAGCACTACCCGTTCACGGCGACGCGGTAGCCCGCGGGCAGCCATGACCGGAGGCAGGTTTCACCGGGGCTGCGATCACGCCTCGCTCTGGAGGCTCGCGGCCGGTGCCGGGTGGGCTTCCTCGGCGCTGCGCCGGGTGGTGGTGCTCTGGCGGGTGCGGTGCCGGGTGAGGGGGCCAGGGCGGCGAGGGTGATGCCGCAGCCGGTGATGATCCACCAGGCGGGGCGGCTCGCGTGGTCGAACGTGGTGGTGGCGTAGCTGGTGGCGGGGAGGGTGGCGCCGATGACGGCGACGCCGAGGGCGCTGCCGATCTGGCGGCCGGTGGTGGTGATGGCTGCGTCCGGGCGGCGGGGGTGCGGGGCGCGGGATTCGGGCACCTTGCCGGTCGGAGCCGGCGCGAGGATGCCGACGGGCAGGTTGATCAGGAAGATCCAGCGCCATCCGGCGGTGTCGACCAGCAGGCCGCCGAGCAGGGGGCCGAGGGCCATGGTGATGCCCTGGACCGCGCTCCGGACACCGATGGCACGGGCGCGTTCGCGTCGGTCGGTGAAGACGGTGGTGAGGACGGCCATCGCGACGGGGGTGAGCATGCCGCCGCCGACGGCCTGGAGTGCGCGGAAGGCGATCAGCCAGCCGACGGTGGGGCGAGGGAGCGCAGCAGGGAGGCGGTGGTGAACAGGGCGAGCCCGGCGCGGAAGACGCGGCGGCGGCCTGTGCGGTCACCGGCCGAACCGGCGAGCGGCAGCAGGGCGGAGAGGACGACGAGGCGGGCGTCGACGGTCCACTGGAGCTGGGCCGTGGAGGTGCCGAAGTCGCGCTGGACGGCGGGAAGCGCGGTCGGTGTTCAGGGCGGTGTCGCGAGGCTGACGAGGAACAGGGCTGAGCAGCATACGGCGAGGACCAGCAGCCGCTGCCCCGGGGACAGCTCGGACACGGCACATCACCTTGGGGGAGGTACGGGGTGGGACGGGAGCGAGCGGGGCCGCCGCCACCGGGAAGGGGCGATGGCGGAAGCCCGGTCGCGCCGGGTACCGGCGGTGGGTTCAGGTGGCGGTTTCCGGCCTGGTTTCCGGCCTGGTTTCCGGCGCTGGGTTCAGGCGGTGGGGGCGCCGGCGACGCGGCGCTCGCCGCCGTTGTTCTCCTGCCAGAACCGGTAGACGTCGACGGCGTCCGCGCGCTCCTCGTGGCGCATGGGGAGCCGGCGGTCCTGCCAGGGCTTGGCGAACTCCTCGTAGAAGGTGTTCAGTTCGAAGTACTTGCGGTCGTCGACGTAGTGGGGCTCGTAGGCGTCGCGGGTGGTGAGGAAGACGACCTCGTCCGGGGAGCAGTAGTACAGCGAGCCCAGGCACATCGGGCAGGGGTGGGCGAGCACGTAGATGGTGGTGCCGGTCAGGTGCTCGGTGCCCAGCTTCGTGCAGGCATCGCGGATGGCGAGGATCTCCGCGTGGGCGGTGGGGTCGCCGGTCTGGGCGACCTTGTTCGGGCTCTCGGCGAGGATCTCACCGTCCTTGGCGATGACGGTCGCGAACGGGCGGCCGCCCTCGGCGACGTTCTGGCGGGCGATGTCGATGGTGCGCTGGACGAAGTCCACGGGGGTCCTCCGGAAGGGGAAGGGGTGTGCGGCGGTGGGCGCCGCCTCGCGGGGCGGGGCGGGCCGGAGGGGGTAACTCCCGGCCCGCCCCGTCGTGTTGCCCGGTCAGAAGGGCTTGGTCGGCAGGTACTTGCCGTTGAGGGTGATGACGGCGCGCTCGCCGCCCTCGGGGTCGGCTTCCTTCTTCACGTCGAGCTTGAAGTTGATCGCGGAGATGATGCCGTCCCCGAACTCCTCGTGGACCAGCGCCTTCAGCGTGGTGCCGTAGACCTGGAGCATCTCGTAGAAGCGGTACATCGTCGGGTCCGTCGGGATCCGGTTCGGCATCGAGCCACGGACCGGGATCGTCTGGAGCAGTATCGCCGCGTCATCGTCCAGCCCCAGCAGCTCGGCGACCGCCTTCGCGGACTCCTCCGGCAGCGGGTGCTGGCCGAGAACGGCAGCGGTGGTGAAGGCCACCGACAGGCCGGATGCCTCGGCTATCTGCTTCCAGGACAGGTTCTTGCGGATCTTCGCCTCGACAGCGGCGTCGGCCAGGGTCTGGCGGGCGGTGGGGTCGGACTGGGCGTGCACCATGATCGGTACGTCCTTCTTTCGCAGGTGAGTTGAGGGGGTGTGGGGTGTCAGGCCGCGAGCGCGGGGCCGGCGGCGGTCAGGTTCTCGACGTTGCCGGTGGCGATGTCGAAGACCCAGCCGTGCAGGGTGACCTTCCGCTCCGCCAGGGCGCGGGCGACCGAGGGGTGGGTGGCCAGGTTCGCCAGCTGCGCGAGCACGTTCTGCCGCACCAGGGCGGGGACGTCCCCGGCGGCGGTGGTGCGGGCCTGGGCGGCGTCCGCGTGCCGCAGCCAGGTGGCGACCGCCGGGGCGCCGCTGAGGTCGTGGCCTTCTGCCAGGGCGGTCATCGCACCGCAGGCGGAGTGGCCGCAGACGACGATGTCCTGCACGCCCAGTGCGGCGACGGCGTACTCGATGCTCGCCGCCACCCCGTCGGCTCCGGGGGTATGGGCGGGCACCAGGTTGCCGGCGGTGCGGATGACGAACAGGTCACCCGGCTCGGTGCCGGTGATCAGCTCCGGGACGACGCGGGCGTCGGAGCAGCTGATGAACAGGGTGTGCGGGGTGTGGTGGGTGGCCAGGTGGGCGAAGAGCTCCGCCTTGGCCGGGAAGACGTCCCGCTGGAAACGGGCGACGCCTTGGGTGAGGTCCTGCATGATCACTCCCTTCGGTGGTGATCGGCCCCTGTGGGCTGGTGAGATCCACCATGCATGACCTGCGCCTATAGAGTCCAAGAGTTGTTAACCATGGAAGCTAGTGGTCGCATCTATAGTTGCTTCATGGCCGCTCTCGAACTGCGTCACCTGCGCTACCTGCTCGCCGTCGCCGAACAGGGCAACTTCACCCGCGCCGCCGAAGACCTGCACATCTCCCAGCCCACGCTCTCCCAGCAGATCAGACAGCTCGAACGCACCCTCGGTGTGCAGTTGCTGGACCGCACCGGCCGCACGGTACGGCTCACCGACGCGGGCGCCGTCTACACCGACCACGCCCGGCGCGCGCTGCGCGACCTGGCCGCCGCCGAACGCGCCGTCCACGACGTCCAGGACCTCTCCCGCGGCCATCTGCGCCTGGGCGTCACCCCCACCTTCACCGCCTACCTCGTCGGCCCGCTCACCGCCGAGCTCCACACCCGCCACCCCGGCATCAGCCTGACCCTGGCCGAGACGACCCAGGACCGCATCGAAGCGGCCCTGCTGGCCGACGACCTCGACCTCGGCATCGCCTTCGCCGGCCCCCACCCGCCCGGCATCACCGCCACCGCGCTGTTCACCGAAACCCTCAGCCTCGTCACCGCCACCCAGCACACCCCGGCAACGCCACCGCCCCTACCGGTCCACGCCCTGGAAGACCGGCAACTGGCGTTGCTCACCGGCGACTTCGCCACCCGCGGCCATATCGACGCCTACTTCGCCGGCCACCGCATCGCCCCCGGCATCACGGTCGAGGCCAACTCCATTCAGGCCCTCACCGAAATCGTCCGACGCACCCCGCTGGCCACCGTCCTGCCCGACGCCATCACCCACGACCACCCCCACCTCACCCCCCTCCCCCTCGACCCACCCCTGCCCACCCGCACCGTCACCCTCCTGCACCGGCAAGGCGCCTACCGCAGTGCCGCCACCCGCGCCTTCACCCGGCTCACCCACGACCTCGTCCGCACCCGCGGCTACACCCCGCCCCCGTGCCAGGTCCCCTCCGGAAACGGTTCGGCCGAATCACTTCCGGGCCGGTGATCCGATCACCGGGCAGACCGGGCCGCGCGCGGCACCAGCCCGCGCGCGGCGGATGGCCCGCTGTGCTACGCCTTGGCCGTCACGGACGGGGCGGCCCGGCGGGGTACCGGGAGTGCGGCCCGGAACATCAGCGCTATCAGCGCTATCAGCGCTATCAGGGCTATCAGGACTGTCGGGACTGTCGGGACTGTCAGAGCTATCAGGGCTTTCCCTTGGAGACGAAGAGGTCGATGGCGGTGTCCGGGGAGACCACGGTGCCGGGCCGGGGCTCCGTGCTGATCACCGCGCCGGCCGGGGTGCGCCAGTCGGTGAAGTCGTGGACGGTCCCGACCCGCAACCCGGCTTTCGCGAGGGCCTTCTCGGCCGCTGCCCGGGGCAGGCCGAGGAGCGCGGGGACGGTGGCCCGGCCCGGCCCGGCGGTGGTGTCGGGGGCGCGGGAGGGGCTGCCGTGGTGGCTGTCTCCGGCGGCGGGCGTGGTGGTGGTGCCGGGGGCGGCCGCCGGGATCCGGTCGGCCGGCCGGTCCGCGGAGTGCAGGGCGAAGGCGGTGCCCGCCGTGAGGGCGATGGCCGCCGCCGACGCCGCGGCCGCGAGGAGGCCGCGCCGGCGGCGGGTGCGGCGCAGGATGGCGGTGCCGTCGAGTACGGGGGCCGGTGCGTCGTTCGCGAAGTGGTCCATGGCCTGCATCAGGGCCTTTCCGAAGTCGGGGCCGGGGCCGGGCCCGGGGGCGGAGCTGTGGTTACCGGGGTGGCCGAGGCGACCGGAGTGGCGGGGGTCGCCGAGGTGGCCGTCGGGCGGGAGCGGGGTCATCACGCACCTTCCAACTGGGGCAGCGGGGCGGGGCGTCCGTCGTCCGGCGCGGGCGGTGGCGGTTCGTACCGGGGTACCGCGGTACGCAGTTTGGCCAGTCCGCGGGCGAGTTGTGAGCGCACGGCACCGGGGGAGATGCGGAGGATCTCGGCGATCTGCCGATCGCCCATGTCGTGGAGGTAGTGCAGCACCACGACGGTGCGCATCCCGATCGGCAGGGCGTGCAGGGCCTGCACGAGTTCGTCGCGGAGTTCCACGGCCCGGTACGGGTCACGGGGATCGGCGTGGTCCGCGAGATCCGTACGCTCACCGGACCGGCGGAGCCTGCGCCACCGGTCGTTGGCGAGGTTCACCACGATCCGGCGTACGTAGGCTTCCGGCGAGTCCGCGACGGCGACGCGGTTCCAGTGCCGGCACGCCTTCTCCAGCGCCTCTTGCAGCAGATCCTCCGCCGCCTCCTGACTTCCGGTCAGCACATAGGCGGTCCGGAACAGCGCCGTGGACCGCTGCTCGACGAACTCGACGAATTCGATGCGCCGGGTGTCCCCGCCGCGCCTGCGTATCCTCACCAGCCGCCCGCCGATGCGCTCATGCTCTCCTCCTCGACCCGCTGCTCCTGCACCCATGACGGAGCCCTGCCGTGCCTTGCTGCACGGGGGCGTCGGAAGTGATGCGGATCACTCGAACCGGAGGTCCGGCAGTTCGCCGGCCCGCTGGTTCGCCGGTCCGGCAGTTCGGCCCGGCCTGGACCGGCCGATGAGCGGCACCGCCCGACGCGCCCCGCTGGGAACCCGAGCAGCGGGGCCATGGGGGTGTCGGTGCGGTGCGCGAAGTCGGCGTGGTTCAGCTCGCGCGCGCCAGTTCCAGCAGCTCCGGAACGCCCTCGGCCGAGGCATGCCGGGTGAAGGCGGGGACGAGGTCACGCACCAGGGCGACACAGCGAGGGGCACCGATGCGGTTCGCCATGGTCAGCGCCTCGGATGCCGCCGCGGCGGCCTGGTCGATGTCGCCGGAGCGCAGAAAGGCGCCGGCTTCGTAGGTGCGGAAGACCGCCCGCGTCTTCGTCCGGGCGTGCGGCAGCAGGCCGGTGCCTTCCTGAATGAGCTGGTGCGCCTTCCGGGGATCGCCGAGGTCCAGCTGGCAGCGACCGCTGTCGACCGCCAGGTCCGACGGAGACATCCAGGCGCACCATGGCGGAGACGGGTCGCCGGCGGCGGCGCCGAGTTCCCGCTCGGCGGCGGCGAGGGAGCGGTTGCAGATGGCTGATTCGCCGAGCGCCGCGTGGGCCCGCGCCTTGCGCAGATGCAGCAGCGCCCGCGCTGTGGGGTGCGTGACGCGAGTGAGGGCGTGCTCCAGGATCTCCACCGCCGTCCGCGGATCGCGGAGCCAGGTGGCCTGGTAGGCGAGATCCGACAGCACTCCGGCGCCGAGGTCGCGGTCACCGCTGGCGTGGGCGCTGTGCAGGGCCCCGTGCCAGAAGCGTGCGGCGGAGGCGTACCGGCCGTGGTCGAAGCGGTACCAGCCGACCGTCTGCGACAGGCTCGCGGCCAGTGCGTGCAGCCTCCTGCCCATCCCCGAGGTGTAGCGGCCGTCGGCGATCAGATCGGTCACGGTGGTGAGGTGGGCGTCCAGGAGCCGGGCGGCGTGCTGGCGCTGCTCCGTGGCCAGGGCCGTGAGCCTGACGCTATGGTCCTCCAGCATGTCCACCAGGTTCGCGTCGACGCGGCTGCCGCCCCGGGTGTCGGCCATGGCGGACGGTTCGGATACGGCCCACTGGAGGGCGATACCGGTGAGCGAGGCCCCGGTGTAGCCGAGGAAGGCTCGGCGGTCGATGGACAATTTGAGGGCCTCTCGCAGTGCGGGGACGGTGCTCCCGGGGCCGAGGGACAGCGGGCTGTCGTATCCGGGAACCCAGTGCGGCCAGCCGAGGGCGCGCACGATGGCGGGGTCGGTGTCGAAGACTTCGGCGAGGAGGTCCTGAGAGTCGTCGTCGGGGGTGGCACGGCCGTTCTCCCATTTCGAGATGCGTTGCTTGACGGCTCCCGAGCGCAGCCCCCGACGCTCCGCCGTCCTCCGGATCTTCCGGGCCAGATCGGTCTGCGACCATCCGCGCATGCTCCGGGCGTAGGCGAGGGGATGGCGGATTTGGTTCTCCACGGGTGTATCCCATCATCGGGCCGGGTGGGAAGAGTACCGCCGCGACGGCCGGGATTACCTCGGAGCTACGGCCAACTCCTGTGCGAATAAGTGCGGTTCAGCTCTACTCGGTGAAGCTGGAGCGCAGGGGGCGCCGGCGGAGGAGAGGGCGATGACCGGAACCGAGTTCGCCGGCGAGCACAAGGCCGCTGCCGGGTACCTTGATGCGGCAGCCAACGGGCACGGCGAGGAGAAAGCGTTCCTCGTCGATTGGGCATTGCAGCGGGTGCGAGCTCAGTGCCCCCGAGTGGTGGAGATCGGTCCCGGCGGGGGCTCGGCCGTCAGCTTTCTCGCCTCTCGGCTGGCCTCGGACCAGGAGCGCCACAAGAACATCAGCCTCACCCTTGTCGAAGCGCCGGGAGTGGCGTCAGCATCGCTGAAACAGGCGATGGCGGAGTTCAGCAAGGTGGGCAGTTGCGAATTCGTCAGCGGATTCGCTCAGGACATCGGGACCATCGTCAGCGAGCCCGCTGATGTGATCAGTGCGTCCGCGCTGCTGCACGAGGTGTACTCGTACAGTGGCGGGTACGGTGGTCTGCAATCATTGATCAGGTCGCTCCCCGGTGTTCTGAAACCCGAGGGGCTGTTCGCCTACCGCGATGTCTACGCGGTAGAGGGGTTTTCCCTCCACGAACGCTCCGTGCAGACCTACGACTCAAAACCGTGGATCCAGTTTCTTCGCATGTTCCTCCCGCCGTATCTCCGGGAGGGGACGCATCCGTATCACGGCCCGGCTGACGAGATTCTGGCCCGGCAGGGTTCACGGATCGTGCCGGTGGAGAATCTCGACGAGGAGACGTGCGCATTCGTCACCGCTCCGGTGGGTCTCTTCCGGGAGGTGCAGCGGCACTACCTCACTTTCCGGGACCATATATGGAGGTCGGGCGTGCTGGGATTCAGGCCCGTTCTTGACGGTCAACTGTCCTCGGACTGGATCGACGCCAAGTCCGGGCACAAGCGCGTGCACTACAGCCTCACGGGGGCGGACTGGCTGCCCGCGTCGCAGAAGAAGATGCTGCTCATGCTGAGCGAGCGATACGCGGACCACTACGCGGTGGACGGTGACATCTTTGACGAATTCACCGATATAGCGCTGTCGACGTTCCTCGGTCTGGCGGAGGAGGGGCCATCGGAATGTGCGGATGTCCGGGATCACTGGACCGTTCGAGAAGGACGGGAAACGTACGTCTATCTGACGGCCGATGAGCTGCTCACCGCATTTGCCGTCAGCTCGGTCGAGGCGTCTCAGGACGGGGGGACCGTGCTGATGCCCATCCGTGTATCCGATGTTCTCCAGCGGGACCGGGGCTACTACAACCGGTACCTCAGGAAGAAGCTTCCGAATCCTCTCCAAGACGCCAAACAGCTGGTGCTGTTCTCGAACATACCCCGCACGGATTCATACTCCCTGGAGTCGGCGATGAATTCCCTCCAGCGGTGGTGCAGCAAGGCCGGCCTTGCCCGCGTGTACTCGGCATTGAACGGAGGAGGACGGTATGGCGAATGACGTTACGGAGATCGAGCGGAAGCGGGCCTTGCCGGACGACGGCAGTGCGGCGAAGTCGCTGCTCACGTCGCTCGGATATGTGGGAGCGGGGCCGACGACCGAGGTCGACGTGTACTACACCCGGCCCGATGTGGACTATCTGGAGACCGTGGAATGCCTGCGGGTCCGCCGTCGGGACGGCTTCGCGGAGATCACCTACAAGCCCGCGTCCGACGCCCGGACGCACAGCGCTGCTGATGTGGTCGCCAAACGGGAGACGAACGTCGTGCTCAGCGGCCCGGGGCAGGCGGGCGGTGCGGAACGCCTGCTGGCGGCCATCGGCATGCAACGCCTGGTCAGGGTCGAAAAGGTACGTGCGCTGTTCCGCCATCCGGACCTGCCGGGGGTCGCGGTCAGCGTCGACACGGTCTCCGGGGTGGGCACCTTCATCGAGACCGAGGTGAACCGGACGGAACCCGACGGCGCAGTCGCGCTCATCGAGCGGATCGAACGGCAGCTCGGAGTCGCGGACTGTCCGCCGGTCTCCCTCCCCTACCGGGATCTCGTGCGCCAGGCCATGGCTGCGGGGTAGGCCGCGCGGACGTACCCCGCGCTTCGAGGGTGCTGAGGTGCGAAAGGGAGCGCAAGGTGGAAGGCATCAGTGCGCAGGAGGGAACGAGCGCAGGAGGCGAGGAGAGCAGGCGGGAGAACCGGTGAGCAGGAGGACAGGCGAGCGGGAGACCCGCCAAGCGGGAGCCCCGGCAAGCAGGAGAACGGACCGACAGGCGAGCACCTCGCGGAGAGGAGAGCCGGATGACACCGGACCGGCAAGGGGCGAAGGCGTACCGGCCCGCTGGGGCCGGCGGCTTCGAAGGGCCCCGGCACCGTCCCCTGGGGGCGGTGCGGCACGCCGCCCGCGTCACCCGTACGGGAGGTGCCGCGGCGCGTATCGGGCTCGAACGGGGCGGCGGCGCGCGGTTGCGGCGGCTGGCGGGGGCGGCCGAGGACCGGATCCGCCAGCGGCTGCGGCCGACGCGCGCCCGGATGCGCGCGCTCGTCGCCCGCCCCGGCGGCCAACTGGTCTGGCAGGACGTCCCCGTACCCCCGCCGCCGGGCCCGGACGGGGCGCTGGTGCACCCCATCGCCGTGGCCACCTGCGACGTGGACCGCCCGCTCGCCCTGGGAACCGTGCCCTTCCCGCTGCCGCTGCACTTCGGGCACGAGTGCGTCGCCGAGGTCCTTGAGGTCGGCGAGGCGGTGACGACCGTCCGGCCCGGTCAGCGCGTCGTCGTCCCCTTCCAGATCAGTTGCGGCGCCTGCTCGGCGTGCCGCGCCGGTCGCACCGCCAACTGCCTGGGGACGCCGCCGCTTTCGATGTACGGTTTCGGGCTGGCGGCCGGTCACTGGGGCGGCGCCTACAGCGACCAGCTCGCCGTACCGTACGCGGACGCCATGCTCGTGCCCCTGCCCGACGCGCTCGATCCGGCCGCCGCCGCGTCCGTGGCCGACACCGTCTGCGACGGCTACCGGCACGTCGCCCCGCACCTGCCCGCGCTGCTGGAGCGCGACCCCGGTACGCGGGTGACCGTCGTCGGCGCGATCGACCCGGACTCCGCCTTCAGCGCGAGCTGCCCGCTGTACGCCGCGCTCACCGCCAGGGCCCTCGGCGCCCGGCACATCGTCTTCGCCGACAGCCGCCCGGCCGTCCGCGCCCAGGCCGACGCCCTCGGACTGGAGGCCGTACGGCCCAACGCGCTGCGTTCCAGGCCGAGTTCACCCCTGGTCGTGGACGTCAGCGCCGATGCGCGCGGGCTGGCCCTGTGCCTGTCCCGGACCGCCCCCGACGGTGTGTGCAGCAGCGCCGGCAGCTTCGCCGGCACGGCCCGTATCCCCCAGCTCCAGATGTATGGCCACAACGCCACCCTGCACGTCGGCCGCACCCACGCCCGCGCCCTGATCCCCGGCGTCCTCGCCCTGATGGCCGACGGGCGGCTGCGCCCCCAGGACGTCATCACCGGCCTGTCCGCCCTGGACGACGCGCCCCGCACCCTGGGCCGGCACATCCGGGGGGATGCGACGAAGACCGTACTGACGGCCTGAGAGGCGAGCGGGCGAGCGGGCGAGCGGGCGAGTTGCCCGGCGTAGGGGCCGGGCGCCCTGACCGCAGGGCGGGCGGCAGCTCCCGGGCGCGCATCGGCAGCTCCCCGGGCGTGCATCGGCGGCCACCGGACCCGACCGGACCAGCCCGGACCCGACTGAACCTGACCGGACCAGCCCGGACCCGCCCCGCCCCGCCCCGCCCCCGAGACGTACGTCAGGGCCGGTTCAGGTAGGTGAGGACGGCGAGGACGCGACGGTTGCTGCTGTCGTCATCGGTGATGCCGAGTTTGCCGAAGAGGGAGGTGGTGTACTTGCTGATGGCGCTCTCACTGAGGAAGAGCCGTCGGCCGATGGCCTGGTTGGACAGCCCTTCGGCCATCAGGCCGAGCACGGAGTGTTCGCGTTCGGTGAGTTGATCCAGTCGTCGGTCCGAGGACCCGCCGGCCAGCAGTTTGGCGATGACGGCCGGGTCCATGGCGGTCCCGCCACCGGCGACGCGTTCCAGCGCGTCGATGAACTGATCGGCGTCGAAGACGCTCTCCTTGAGGAGATAGCCGATGCCCCCGGCGCCGTCGGCCAGGAGCTCGCGGGCATAGAGCTGTTCGACGTGCTGAGAGAGGATCAGGACCGGCAGTCCGGGCAGTTCACGGCGGGCGGCAAGAGCGGCCCGCAGGCCCTCGTCCGACTGGGTCGGCGGCATCCGGACGTCGATGAGGGAGACATCCGGCCGCCACGTCAGCAGCGCGTCGCGCGTCTCGGGTCCGGTGGTCGCCGTCGCCACCACCTGGTGTCCGTACGCCTTGAGGAGGCGGAGCATCCCGTCGCGCAGGAGGTAGAGGTCTTCGGCTACAACGATGCGCATGGCACCGCCATCGTCACACGGGTCGGACCGCCCGCCGGGCTGGTGATCTCCAGGGTGCCGTCGAACGCCGCGAGGCGGCGGCGCAGCCCCGCGAGTCCACCGCCGGCTCGTACACCGGCCCCGCCCCGGCCGTCGTCCTCGACCTCGACGACTAGGCAGGTGCCGGTATCGGCGCCCGTACCGGTGCCGTCCCGGGTGAGGGAGATCCGCGCCCGGGTCGCCTGGGCGTGCTTGACCGCGTTGGTGACCAGTTCGGCGATTCCGAAGTACACGGCGGACTCGATCGGCGGGTCCAGGCGCAGCCGGACGTCGGCACTGACGGCCACGTCGAGCGGGCTGTCCAGGGCGAGAGCGCGGACGGCATCGACGATCCCGCGTTCGCTCAGCACCGGCGGGTTGATTCCCCGGACCAGTTCGCGGAGTTCGGTCAGTGAGGTGGCGGCGCCGGTCCGCGCCTCCCGCATCAGCGCCTTGGCCTGGTCGGGGTCGGTCTCCAGCAGCTTCTCCGCGGTCGTCAGGGAGAGCCCGAGCGAGACCAGACGGGCCTGCGCCCCGTCGTGCAGATCCCGCTCGATCCGGCGGATCTCGGCGGCCTGCGCGACCGTCGTGTCCGCGCGCTGGGCGGTCAGCTCGTCCACCCGGTCCGCCAGCGCCATCGCGGGCGACGGGCGCAGGAAGCGGACGGCCACCGGCACCACGGGCCGCCAGGCGTACGGGGCCCCGGCGACGGCCACGACCAGGCCGAGCGCCCCGACGACGCGGGCGACGGGCCCCGGCCGGCCGAGCCCGAGGACCGCCGCGGCCACCCCGGTCGGCGGGAGGGCCGCGACCAGGCCCGCGGTGAACGGCACGATCCCCGTGAACCGCAGGTCGCGCCAGTTGGCGGGGTCCTGCCACCGGATCCGCCACCTCTGGTCGAGGAGGGCGTCGCGGCTGGTGCGTTCGTAGCCGAAGCCGTTCCACCAGTACCCGGTGGACATCCGCGTCACCGGCCCGGCCTGCCGGTATCCGGCGGGCACGACGGTGGCGGTCCACCGCGCGACCAGGCGGCGGACCATCCGGCAGACCGGGCGGGACAGGACCGGCGTACCCACGCTCACCAGCGTGAACGGCCCCACCCATGACCACGGGTTGCCCGCTCCCCACCAGATCCCCAGCGCCACGGCGGCGGCCCACACGGCCGGGACCAGCATGCTGACCACCATCACCACACAAGCGCGCACGAACCCCACGCAGGCACTCGCCCCCCACGACACCACCTGTCGCATGACCCTTCCTCCCCCTTCGTCCTTCCGGCCGTGGCACCCGCGCCGCCGACGGGGTGCCGATCAGGCCCGTCCGGCCCGGTGCTTTTCTCACTGTGCACCGCGCGCAGCCCGATGCCCCCGGGACCGGCTCCGGAGTAGGTCTGGCCCCACCCGCCCGTACGTCCAGACGCATACCGCGCCGCCCCCGCGCTCCCTAGCGTCGGCACTACGTCGACCGGCACCACGTCGACCGACACCACGAGGGAAGAAAGAGACAGGGAGCAGGAGACATGGAGATCGCCGGCCACACCACGCCCGAGGCCGGGCCCGCCCACCTCAACCACCCACGCAGCCAACGGGCCTTCGGCAGGACGAAGACGCTCGTAGCGGTCTACGGCGCGCTCGCCGCCGCAGTCCTCGTCACGGTCGTCATCTGCGCGCTCACCGGACAGCCGGTGACGTCGTTCATGTGGGGCCGGTCGGCCGGGGTGCTCGTGAGCGCCGCGGTGACCTACTGGCTGACCGTCCTGGCCGCACGGGGAGCGCGATGGGCATATCTCCGGGTGCGGATCATCTCGGTCGTCATGCCGGTCGCGATCATCGCCGTCGACCTGATCCCCGGTATCTGCCCGCCGTGGTTCGCCCTGATGCAGGCCACCTGCGCCCTCGCCATCGCCGCGAGCGCGTTCGTCGTCAACGGCTCCGGGCTGCGCGCGGCCTTCCCCGCATCGCGCTGACCTCTCGGTTTCGTCCGGGGTGCCCGCGCTTGGCTTCGGGCACCTCAAACGGCGGCGTTTGTCCGTCCGTTCGTGTTCGCCGTCGTTCGATCGAGGCGTGTGACAGCGAACCCAGTCGTTCAGGCTTCCTTGTCAGCGAGCTTGATCGCTCTTCGACCCGATGCCTTTGATTCCGGCCGGAGTTCCGTCCGGGGCGAACGAGTGGTGGAAGGTGAAGGCGTGCGGTGCGGAGCCGTGGTCGTGGAGGTGCTCCAGCCTGGAAACCCCGTCCTGCCAGGTGGGTATCACGCCGTCGGAGACCCACCAGAACACGTAATTCGGGTGTCCTCTCCTCTCGAACCAGTCGTAACGCCTGTTCAGCGCCGCACGGTGCGGACCGGTGTAGATGGCGTCGAAGGCAGGGCGCAGGTCGGTCCAGAGTGAGAGGGTCGCGGCCAGGGCGGTGGTCTCCACCGTACGGCCCTTGTCGTACCAGGTCGGTACGGCGAACTCTCCCCATGCACCCCAGTCCGCCTCGAAGAGCATGCCCCGGTCACCGTCTGCCGCTTCAGCATGCGCGAGGTATCCGGGGTGCTGACTGATCTTCCGGTAGACGACCTCACCAATGTCGTAGAACTCGCGCGTGAGAGGTGCGGGATCGACGAGAGGTGACTTCAGGACGCCGAATGTGTACAGAGCAAGATGGGGCATGCGTCTCTCCCTGGTCGGGGGTGCCTGGTGTGGACCCGGTTCGGTGGCTTACGCATGGGGACGAGGATTCGTGGCGCGTGACCAACTCGTCCCGTCGCGGGCGGCTCGGCCTGAAGGAACTCCTGTGCGACCGTGGGTGGCCGCCGAACGCCAGGTGAAGGTAGCTGCCTCTGCGGGCCATGTCGAAGTTGCGGTTTACCTGTCCAAGTGGCCTCTTGCACAGGTCCTTGCGGGAGCTGGGCGGTGGCGCTGCCTGCCGTCGTGGAAGTCCGCATCGGCCCAGCAACTGCGGAGGAGCAGCATCGACGGCCCCGCTCAAGCAGGTGTGCCGGGGCGACGCCGGCGGCGTCGACCGGGTTGGACGACGCGGGCTTGCGATCGTCTGCGACAACTTCTCCCCGCACCTGACGACCAAACGGTGCCAGCGCGTCGGCGACTGGGCTGCGGCGAACAACGTCGAGATCGCCTACACCCCGACCAACAGCTCCTGGCTGAACCGGATCGAAGCTCAGTTCACCGCCCTGCGCCACTTCACCCTCGACGGCACCGACCACGCCGGCCACAAGGAGCAGGGCAGCATGATCCGCCGCTACATCATCTGGCGAAATCGCCATGCCGACGACCGGCGCCTGTGCGCCGTCGTCGACAGGGCAAATGTTGCCTGATCCGGCATTAGCTGCGGAGGGTGGTGACCGCCTCGTCGAAGAGATGCTCGGGGTCGTCCGTCCCGCCGGAGCGGTACCACGCGTCGACGGCCGCGTCGAGGCAGGCCAGCGCGGCGGCGATGAACGCCTTGGCCCTGGGGTCGGCGTCCGGGGATGCGGGCAGGCCCAAGCGGCGCTGTATCTCAGGGGCGAGCAGTTCCTGCCAGCGCAGGTGTTTCTCCAGGTGCCGGGAGCGCAGTGAGGGCGCCTCGTGGTGGAGGCCGGCGCGGGTGAGTTGCTCCGCTGGACTGCCCCCGGCCTGACGAAGGACCAGGAAGGCTTCTCGGATGGCTTCCCAGGCCGACTCGCCATCGGGCCGGTCCTCCAGCGCGGCTCGCAGTGATTCGCCCAGCGCGTCCATGTCGCCCAGGACGAGGTCCTCCTTGCTTCCGAAGTAGTGGAAGAAGGAGCGGCGGGAGATGCCGACCGCGGTGGTGATCTGGTCGATCGTCGTCGCCTCGTAGCCGTTCTCCGCGAAGAGTCGGATGGCGGTGGTGGCGATCTCCGCGCGTGCCGCGCGGCGTGCACGCTCCCGGAGTGTGAGGGGGTCGGCCATGCACCCAGTCTACAGTTATGCACTCAATGCTGAACATTGCACTGAATGCAAAGATCTGCCTACAGTGCAACTATGACTCCGATCGACTTCTCCGGTCAGACCACGATCGTCACGGGTGCCAGCTCCGGCATCGGCGCCGCTTTCGCCCGCGAACTCACCCGCCGCGGCTCCGACGTCGTCCTCGTCGCACGGCGGCGCGACCGCTTGGAGGCACTCGCCTCCGAACTGCAGGCGCGGCACGGTGCACACGCCCTCGCGATCCCCCTTGATCTGAGCGAGCCGGGCGCGGGCCGACGGCTGGCCGCCGATCTGACTCAACGGGGCATCACCGTCGACGGCCTGGTGAACAACGCTGGTTTCGGCACCGACGGCGCCTTTCACCGCGAGGACCCCGACCGCCTCACCGACGAGATCAACGTGGATGTCGCCAACCTCGTCGACCTCACCCGTGCGTTCATCGAGCCGCTCCGGACCTCCGGCCGGGGCATCCTCGTCAACCTCGCGAGCATGGCGGCCTACACGCCCATCCCCGAGATGGCGGTCTACGCCGCCTGCAAGGCGTTCGTCCTCAGCTTCACCGAGGCGCTCTGGTACGAGTCGCGCGGCACCGGCCTGCGCGTGCTCTCCCTCGCCCCGGGCCTCACCCGCACCGAGTTCTTCGACGCTCTCGGCGGTGGGACCTATCGGGGCCGCTACCAGACCCCCGAGCAGGTGGTCGCGACCGCGATGCGCGCACTCGACCGCGGCCGCCGGCCCAGTGTGCAGTCGGGCCACCTGAACGCGTTCACGGCGAGAGTGCCGCGCATCTTTACCCGCCGACGCGCCGTCCTGCTCAGTGGAATGATCTCAGCGCGATCGTCCGGGTCCGTAACCGCGGCTGCCTGAGCCGTCGTGGTGGTGCGATGACCACGCCGGCCACAAGGAGCAGGGCAGCATGATCCGCCGCTACATCATCTGGCGAAATCGCCATGCCGACAACCGGCGCCTGTGCGCCGTCGTCAACAGGGCAAACGTTGCCTGCCACGGCACTAGTGTGATGCGCCAGAAATTCTGAGGATTAGTTACTACCCTGTTGGCATGTCGCATCCGGGGCCTTCTGCTGTGGAGATCACGCTGTCCGAGGCCGAGCGTGCCGAGTTGGTGCGCCGGACGGGATTGCCGAACCGGCGCTCGGCCGAGAAGGCCCGCATCATCCTGGCGTGTGCTGAGGGTATGTCAAACGCTGGTGTCGCACGGGTCGTCGGTGTCCAGGCCAAGACGGTGGGCAAGTGGCGTCGGGCTTTCGCCGCAGAGCGGATGGCCGGGCTTGAGGACGCCGGCTGGATCGGCCGGCCGAAGGCCGACCTGGTCCTGGACGATGCTGAGCGCAGGCAGTTGACACAGTGGGCTCGGCGGGCGAAGACCGCCCAGTTCCTCGCGTTGCGGGCCAGGATCGTGCTGCGCTGCGCGGAGGGTGGGACGAACCAGCAGGCCGCGGCCGACCTCGGCATCGACAGATCGACCGTGGACCGCTGGCGGGCCCGGTTCATCGCCAAGCGCCTCGACGGTCTGCATGACGAGCCCCGCTCGGGCCGGCCGCCCTCGATCCTTCTCGACCGGGTCGAGGAGGTCATCGTGGCCACCCTGGAGTCGACCGCGGGCAGGGACACGCACTGGTCACGGGCTTCGATGGCCCAGCACACCGGCCTGTCGAAGTCGACCATCGGCCGGATCTGGAAGAGGTTCGACCTCAAGCCCCACCTGCAGGACTCCTTCAAACTCTCCACCGACCCGCAGTTCGTCGCCAAGGTCGTCGACGTCGTCGGCCTGTACCACCACCCGCCCGAGAAGGCGATTGTGCTGTGCGTGGACGAGAAGTCCCAAATCCAGGCGCTGGACCGCTCACAGCCGGTGCTGCCGATGATGCCGGGCATGCCCGAACGCCGGACCCACGACTACTACCGGCACGGCATCACCAGCCT